>NZ_JBHYXC010000015.1:0-146119 GCF_042751495.1 Streptomyces sp. NPDC059373
CTGGCCGCCCCCGCGCCCGGCCCCGCCCCCTTCACCCCCTCCGTGGCCGACGACTCCCTCCCCACGGACGTCCCGACCCCCACCGCCAGCGCCTCCCCCGGCGACGAGTTCGGCGCGCCCGCCGTCGCCGGCTCCACGCCGGGCCTGTACGGCGGCCACCGCGGCGTCTCCAGCTGCGACGTCTCACGCCTCGCCAAGCTCCTCACCGCGGACCCCGTCAAGGCCAAGGCCTTCGCGGGCGTCGTCGGCATCGACGCCTCCGCCATTCCCTCGTATCTGCAGGGGCTGACCCCGGTGCTGCTGCGCGCCGACACCCGCGTCACCGACTACGGCTACCGCGGCAGCTCCGCCGTGGCCTTCCCCGCCGTCCTCGAGCGCGGCACCGCCATGCTGGCCGGCCCGCACGGTCTCCCCCGCCTGCGCTGCCCCGGCGGCAACCCGCTTCAGCCCCCGCCCGCCACCAACGGCCCCGAGACGTTCACCGGGTCCGCGTGGTCCTCCTTCCGGGCCTCCGACGTGATCGCGGTCGCCCCCGCCTCGCACCGGCTGACGCAGTTCGTCATCTACGACCCGGACCACGGGTCCTGGTTCATCCGCCCCGTCGGTACCACCGGCGCCCAGGACCGCCCCCGGTCGGCCCCCGCCACCCCGGCGCCCACCGCGATCCGCACCACCCGTACGGCCGCGCCCACGACATCGTCGTCGCCCTCCGTCAGCCCGAGCACCTCACCGCCCACGACGCCAGCGTCGTCAGCGTCCTGACGATCGGCCAATGGGCTGAAACGACCGGCTGGTCGAACGCCGCTGCCGATAATGCGCCAACCCGAGAGATATGACAGTCCGTGGCCAGTCGGTCGATCTCTCAGGAGGCAGACATGGTGGGCAACCCCACCCGTATCGCCTTGGCCTGCGCGCTCGTCGCAGGACCGCTGTTCTGCGGCGGCGCAGGAGCAGCACAGGCAACCCCCGCTCTCCACCCGCAGCCGCACCACACGACGTTCGTGGTGAAGCCGGGCAAGGGCACGCCGATCCAGAAGGCGGTTGACCGGGCACGGCCCGGTGACACGGTCTTCGTGCAGCCCGGGCACTACACCGAGAACGTCGTCGTCACGAAGTCGCTGACACTCGTGGGTTCCGGCTGGGGCACACACGGCTCCGTCATCAGTCAGCCGAAGAAGCCGCGCAGGACGGCGTGCGAGGGCAGCAACGGCATCTGTGTCATGGGCAAGGTGGACAAGAAGGGGAAGGTCGTCCGGCCGGTCGCGCACGTGAAGGTGACGGGCTTCGAGGTCCGCGGCTTCACCGACGACGGTGTGGTCGGCTTCGGCACCCACGACTTCCGGGCCGAGCACATCAAGGCCGTAAGCAACAAGGAGTACGGGGTCACTTCCTTCCACGGGACGAACACCGCGCTCACCAACAACGACGCGACCGGCTCCGGCGAGGCCGGCATCTACCTGGGCGACTCCCCCGACGCCCGCGGCTGGGTCGGCGACAACAACGCCTGGAAGAACGACATCGGCGTCCTGGTCCGGGACTCGACCGGGGTCACCGTCTCCGGCAACCGGACCGGCGACAACTGCGCCGGCATCCTCGCGGTGAACAGCGGCATGGGTGCCATCGCGGGCGGCAAAATGACGCTGCGCGACAACACCGCCAACGGCAACTCCCGCCACTGCGCGGCGATGGGCGACGTGCCCGCGCTGTCCGGCCTCGGTATCGGCCTGGCCGGCGTCCACGACGTGACCGTGGTCCACAACACCGCCGACGGCAACCGCCACACCGGCACATCGCTCGCCTCGGGCGGCATCGCCGTCTTCTCCACCAAGGGCATCGGCGGCGCCGACCCGCGCAACAACAAGATCGAGTGCAACGAGGCCTTCGGCAACCGCCCGGTCGACCTGTTCTCGGACCGTACGGGCAAGAAGAACGTCTTCAAGAACAACAAGCACCGCACGTCGAAGCCCGCCAAGCTTCACTGAGCCGGTCGTTCAAGCGTGCTCCTGCAGTCGGGGCCCGTAGATGTCGATCATCCGGTTGCGCGCGGAGTTCAACCGGTGGGCGATGGTCTCGGCTGCGGCGAGCACGATCGCGTGGCCCAGTGCCGGGTCCTCCCGGCACAGGTCACGGATCTCGGCGGCGCCGAACTCGTACGCGCCGACGCTGCCGAGGGCCCGGCCACCGAGCTGCCAGCGGTACGGGGCGAAGAGCCAGGACCAGCCGAGCAACTCGCCGGGTCCGAGCGTCTCGACGCTCACCAGTCCCCGGCCCGGAATGGTCATGTCCAGCGACACCGCGCCCGACCGTACGATCCAGAACCGGTCGGCGAACCGGCCCTCGTCGAAAATCCGCCATCCCTGCGGGAAGGTCACCTTGGACGCCTGCTCCAGGAACGTGCGCCGGTGGTTCGCGGGGAGGGCATCCAGCATCGTGACCGAGCTGCTCATCGAGGCCTCCTGATCAGCTGCTACCCCTTCCCCTCAGGGTAAGGCGACGAGCGGTGCGGGAGGTGTCCCAGGAACCAGTCCCTTGCGAGGTGGGCCACCTGCTCGAGTGCGCCGGGCTCCTCGAAGAGGTGCGTGGCCCCGGGGACCACATGGAGCAGGTTCGGACAGCGCAGCTCCTCCTGCGCCCGGCGGTTCAGATCGAGTACGGCCCGGTCGGCGCCGCCGACGATCAGCAGCGTGGGCGCCCGTACGTGGCCGAGCCGGGGCCCGGCGAGGTCGGGCCGGCCGCCGCGCGAAACCACCGCCGCGATGTCCTCCCCCGCGTCGGCGGCGTCCGCGGCCGCGCACAGGGCGGCCGCGGCGCCGGTACTGGCCCCGAAGTAGCCGATGGGCAGGCCCTGCGCCTCGGCGCGCAGCCGGCGGGTGACGTCCGTGAGCCGTCGGGCCAGCAACCCGATGTCGAAGACGTATCCCCGGTCGCCCTCCTCCTCGGGGGTGAGCAGGTCGAGGAGCAGGGTGCCGAGACCGGCCTCGTTGAGCGCGGAGGCCACGGCCCGGTTGCGGGGGCTGTGCCTGCTGCTGCCGGTGCCGTGGGCGAACGCCACGACGGCCTCCGCTCCATCGGGCAGCGTGAGGTCCCCGGTGAGGCGGACCCCGCCCGCCTCGTACCGGTTCTCGACGGTCGTGGGCGCCCGGACGGCGGCCCGTTTGAGCAGCGCCGACACCTCCTCGTCGCCGGTCTGCGAGAAGTCCCGGTACCACTCGCCGACCGCGAAGAAGGACTGCGGCGCGTGCAGGCACACCACCGCGTCGGCCGCCACGCGCAGCGCCGCCACCGCGTCCGGCGCCCCCACCGGGACGGCCACCACGACGCGGGCCGCGCCCTGGGCCCGTACGACCTGGCAGGCGGCCAGCGCGGTCGCGCCGGTGGCGACGCCGTCGTCCACCACGATCACCGTGCGGCCGCGCAGGTCGGTGCGGGGGCGGCCGTCGCGGAAGCGGTGGGCCTGCCGGGTGAGCTCGGCCTCCTCGTGGCGCTCCACCTCCTCGAGGTCGTCCCGGCTCACGTGGGTCATGCGGACGATGTCGTCACTGACGACCCTCGCCCCGCCCTCTCCGATGGCGCCGAAGCCCAGCTCCCGGTGGTACGGGACGCCGAGTTTCCGTACGACGACGATGTCGAGGGGGGCGTGCAGCGCCCGGGCCACTTCGTACGCCACCGGGACGCCGCCGCGCGGCAGGCCGAGGACGACGGGGTGCTCGGATCGCAGGTGGGGCAGCTGTGCGGCGAGGCGGCGCCCGGCGTCCGCGCGGTCGATGAACTGCATGGGTTCTCACCCCCAGCGGTATCCAGTCCGATCTAGCCTGACAGCATGGCCGTACTCACCGGGACGTCCGGATGGCAGTACAAGGACTGGCGCGGGGTCTTCTACCCGCCCGGCTGCCCGCAACGCCTGTGGCTGGAGTCGTACAGCGCCCGCTTTCCCACGGTGGAGAGCAACAACGCCTTCTACCGGCTGCCGACCCGGGAGACCTTCGCCGACTGGGGCCGCCGCACACCGCCCGGATTCCTGATGGCGGTCAAGGCCAGCCGCTATCTCACCCACATCAAGCGGCTGCGGGACCCCGAGGAGCCCGTCCACCGCCTCATGGAGCACGCCGCCGGGCTCGGCGACCGCCTGGGCCCGGTGCTGCTGCAGCTGCCGCCGACGCTGCGGGCCGACGCCGCCGCCCTGGACGCCTGCCTGCGCTGTTTCCCGCGCGGCACGCGGGTGGCCGTGGAGCCGCGCCACGACTCCTGGTGGACGGACGAGGTCCGGGCCGTACTGGAGCGGCGCGGCGCCGCCCTGTGCTGGGCCGACCGGCGGGCGCGGCCGGTGACGCCGCTGTGGCGGACCGCCGACTGGGGGTACGTCCGCTTCCACGAGGGCATCGCACGGCCGTGGCCGCACTACGGCCGCCAGGCGCTGCAGACCTGGGTCCGGCGGATCGCCGACACCTGGCCGGCGAGCGCCGATGTCCATGTGTACTTCAACAACGACCCGGGGGCAGCGGCAGTGCGCGACGCTCAGGCCTTCACCCGGATGGCGGAGGCCACGATCTCCTCCAGCCGCCCGTGATGGGCCCCCGGCCAGTAGACGTGCCCGCAGGCCCGGCACCGTACGAAGGCGTCCTGGGTGCGGCGGGTGCCGGGCCGTAGCAGGTGCTCGACCTCGCTCTTGCCGACCGGGGCCAGCGTGCCGTTGCAGGCGGTGCAGCGGGTCCAGGGCGCCAGCGGCGGGGCGAAGCGGTCCAGGACGTCGCGCAGCTGCTCGTCGGCGCGGTCGCCCCGGACATACGCGCCCGCGGGCAGTGCACGGCGGCTGAGCAGGCCCCGGTCCTTGGTCAGCAGGACGCGGTGCTCGGCGGTGGCCTGCTCGATCAGCTGGTCGTCGTCGAGGTCGTTGCGATAGGCGGTGTCCACGCCGACCAGGCGCAGCCTGCGGGCCAGCGAGCCGAGGTGGACGTCGAGCACGAACCGCCCCTGCCCGTCCGGCAGGCGCTGCGGCCGGCCGACGGCGCGGACCTCCACCCGGTCCCCGTCGGCGACGATCCCGCCCACCTCGGTCAGGGGGACGCCGAGCGACTCCACGACATGCCCCAGCGATGACGTCCCGTCGTAGGGCACCCGCAGCTCCGGCACCCGGTTCCGCGCCGCCAGGAACAGCCACAGCTCGGCGGGGAACCTCAGCGTCAGCTCGTCGGCCACTCTTCCAGCCTAGGGTCCTAGTACCGCCGGTCCAGGGTCTGGCGGTTCACCGGCGGCAGGTATTCCCGTACGAGCGTGCGCCGCCACCAGGCTCCGGTGCTGCGCAGGGTCGCCCAGTCGGTGAAGCGGTAGTGGTAGAGCCGGGCCCGGACATAGGTCGGCGGGGCGTCGGGGAAGGGGTTGCCGCGCAGCAGCTTCAGGGTCGCGGGGTCGTTCTCCAGCAGCTTGCCGAGGAAGGGCACGAACCACGGCCAGGCGTACGAGGCCGAGATCCCCGCGAACCACATCATCCAGTCCAGCCGCAGGTGGTACGGGGCGTACTGGCGCGGCAGCCGGTGGGGGTCGCCGGGCTTGCCCTTGAAGGGGTACTCCTTCCACACCGTGTCCGGGGTGATCTCGGGTTCGTCGGTGCCTTCGACGGCCACTTCGAGGCGGATGCGGTTGATGCTGCCGAAGGCGCCGTACGCGTTGACCAGGTGGAGGCGGTCGAAGGAGACGTTCATCATCTGGCGGCGCGAGAGGAGGTTGCGGGCAGGCCAGTAGCTCAGCACGAGCACGAGTGCGGCGAAGGCGAGCACCAGGGCCTCGTACCAGGTGGGGGCGGCCGGGAGGGCGGGCGGCTCGGCGATCAGGGAGCCGTCGAAGGCGGAGACGGCGAGGACGACGGTCAGCCAGTTGAGCCAGGCGAAGTTGCCGGACAGGATCAGCCACAGCTGGGTGGCGATGACGATCGAGGCGGCCACGCTCGCGACCGGCTGCGGGGTGAACAGCGCGAAGGGAACGACGAGTTGGGCGACATGGTTGGCCGCCGTCTCGACCCGGTGCACGGGCCCCGGGAGGTGGTGGAAGAACCAGCTCAGCGGGCCCGGCATCGGCTGCGTCTCGTGGTGGTAGTACAGGCAGGTCAGATCGCGCCAGCAGGCGTCCCCGCGCATTTTGATCAGCCCGGCGCCGAACTCGACGCGGAAGACCAGCCAGCGCATCAGCCACAGCACGACCACCGGTGGCGCGGTGCGCTCGTTGCCGAGGAAGACGGCGAGCGTGCCCGCTTCCAGGAGCAGCGACTCCCAGCCGAACGAGTACCAGGTCTGGCCGACGTTGACGATGGACAGGTACAGCGCCCACACCGCCGCCCAGGCCGCCATCGCGACCCACAGCGGCGCGTGGTCGGCCGCCCCCGCCAGCAGTGCCGCCGACCCCGCCGCCCCGGTCCACGCGACGGTGGCGAACAGCCGGTCGGAGTAGCGGAGGTGGAAGAGGCTCGGCGCCTGCCGGAAGGGCACCTGCTCGAGGAACGCGGGCACCGGCAGCAGCCCCCGCTCACCGATGAGCGCCCGGAACTGGTTCGCCGCGGCCAGGAAGGCGACCAGATACACGACGGCCAGACCGCGCTGGATGACCAGTCTGCTCAGCCAGTCGTCGGGCGCCGTGAACCAGTCCATGACGGCTTCTGTACCACCGCACCGGGGCGCTGACCGCCCGGCGGGCCGCACTCGGTGGAAAGGGTGCCTCGTATGGACCGACCATCCGGCAACCACCGCGCCCGCCGGATGCCGGGCGGGCGACACCTGGAGGTCGCCGGGGGTGGGAACGCTGGGGGCATGGCGACAGCGGACACACCCTTCCGGCGCAAGCTGCCCTGGCGGCAGGCGCTGTGCCTGGTGCCGCTGGTGGCCGTCGTGCTGTGGGCGGTGTGGCACCGGGCGCTGCTCGCGGACGGCGTGCGGCGGCTGCTCACGGCGGACCGGCACTGGCTGCTCGTGGCGGTCGCCGTCACAGGGCTCGGGTGGGTCGCGGTGTCGTTCGCCCGGCAGGGGGCCGTGGTGGAGCGGCTGCCGCCGTACCGGCTGCTGGCCGCCCAGTTCGCGGCCGGCGCCGCCAATCACCTGCTGCCGTCGGGGCTCGGCGCGGGCGCGGTGAACCTGCGCTTTCTGCGGGGCTGTGGCCTGACGGCCGGGCGTTCCTCGGCCGCGCTGGCCCTGTACATGCTGGCGGAGGCGACCGGGCGGGTGGCGCTGCTGCTCGCACTGCTGGCGGGCTTTCCGCACGCGCTGCGGCTGGGCGGACTGGTCGACGGCGGCGCCGGGGTGCGGGTCGCGATGACGGCCGGGCTGGTCGCGGGGGCGGTGGCGGTCGCCGTGCTGGTCGTACGGCCCCTGCGCAGGCTCGTACGCCGCTTCCTCGGCACCGCCCTGGCCGACGCCCGCTCCGTCCACCGCCGCCCGGCCCGCGCCCTGGCCCTGTGGGGCGGCTCCCTGGCCTTCCCTGCGCTCCAGGCGGCCGGCCTGGTCGCCGTCTCCGCCGCACTCGACCTGCCGGTCCCCATGGCGCACGTCGCCGTCGCCTACCTCGTCGCGAGCGTCCTGGCCTCTGCCATCCCGGCCCCGGGTGGCATCGGCTCGGTGGACGCCGCGCTCGCCCTGGCCCTGGTGACGGCGGGCGCGCCGGTGGGCGCCGCGACGTCGGCCGTGCTGGGCTTTCGGATCATCACGGTGTGGCTGCCGCTGCTGCCGGGAGCGCTGGTGCTGGGCGCACTGGTACGGCGCAAGGTGGTCTAGGGCTCCGCGACGGGCTATGGGTGGTCGCTGATCAGGGAGAGCAGGCCGCCCTCGGGGTCGCGGACGCCTGCGACGCGGCCGTAGGCGCTGTCCATGGGTTCGCCGGTGATCTCGCCGCCGAGCTCCTTGGCGTGCTGGACGGCGTCGTCGATGTCGGGGACGGCGAAGAAGACGTGCCAGCGGGGCCGGACCCGGGGGTCGGCCGCGGCCTCGACGCCGCCGCCGCGGAGGCCGGCGACGGGGTGCCCGTCGACGTAGAGGACAACGCGGTCGTTCTCCCACTCCACGACGTAGCGGTTGGGGTCGCGGCGGTCCCAGGCGAAGATCTCGCCGTAGAACATGGCGGACGCGAAGGCGTCACGCGTACGGAGTTCGATCCAGGCGGGCGCGCCGGGGAGGCGCAGCTTTCTGGGAGGGCCGGGCACGCCCTCCCAGATGCCGAACGAGGCACCCTGGGGGTCGGCGGCGATGGCCAGTCGCCCGGCGTCGAACTCCAGCGGGCCGACCCCGACCGTGGCGCCCCGGTCGCGGATGTCGGCCGCGGTGGCGTCGGCGCTCTCGACGCCGAAGTAGGTCGTCCAGGCGACCGAGGTCTCCCAGTTCCGGGCGATGGCGCCGATGCCCGCGACCTCGGTGCCGTCCACGACGGCCCGTACGTACGGGCCCCAGCGGTCAGGGCCCGGCGTGAAGGTCCAGCCGAGCAGAGGGCCGTAGAAGGCCATCGCGACATCCAGGTCGCGTGCCATCAGGCTGACCCAGCACGGGGCGCCCGGCACGCAGCAGATTTTCGCGGTGGTCACTTCGGTCTCCTTGCAGCCGTCGCCTACCAGCATGGGGGCGGACTCTCCGCCGGGCATCTCCGGAGCGGTCAGTGCCCGAAGAGGTGCACGCGCCGGTGGCGACGGGCGGCGGGCTCGGTGGTGGCGGTGGTGCCCGCGGTGCTGCCGGTGGTGGTGCCGGCGGTGGTGCCGGCCGGCTCCGTCATGGCCGGGTCGGAGGTGCGTGCCGCCGCGCGGCGCATGGTGCGCAGCTCGGCGTTGCGGCGCCGCTGGCGGGCCGAGCCGCTCGCGATCATCGCGACGGCCAGGCTGAAGACCAGGGTCAGCGCGATTCCGGCCAGGAAGGCGCCGAGTGTGTTGACGGTGCCGAGGTCGTTGCCGAACATCGTCACCGCGTAGTCGGGACCGCCGGAGTAGTTCTCCGAGATCAGCAGGCCCGCGAAGGCGCCGGAGGCGCCGAGCAGGACGAGTCCCAGAAGCAGCATGTCTTTCACACCTTTCGTTGGAGGAAGCGTCGCAGCCGCCCGAGCGGCCACGCGTTGATCACGTCGTCCTTCGTGAGCCAGCCGCGCTGGGCCGTGCCCACTCCGTAACGCATGTGGTCCAGATGAAGGACGGAGTGGGCGTCGCTGGCGATGGAGAAGCGCACCCCGTGCCGTTTCGCCCGCAGGATGTGCTCGTCGGACAGGTCGAGCCGGTCGGGCTGGGCGTTGATCTCCAGGGCCGTGCCGGTGCGGGCGCAGGCGGCGAACACGGCGTCGAGGTCCGCGTCGATGCCCGGCCGGCGGCCGATGAGCCGGGTGGTCGGATGGCCGATGATGTGGACGCGGGGGTTCTCGCAGGCGCGTACGAGCCGCCGGGTCAGCTGTTCGGCCGACTGGTTGAAGTGCGAGTGCACGGAGGCCACGCACAGGTCGAAGCCGGCCAGGAACTCCGCGGGCCAGTCCACGTCCCCGTCGGGGCCGATGTTGAGCTCGGTGCCGTGCAGCACGCGGGTCTTGCCGTGCTTTCCGTCCAGCCGCCGCACCCGCTCCCGCTGCGCGAGGACCTTCTCGTCGGTCATCTGCTGCATGTACAGGTCCGGTGCGTGGTCGGTGATCGCGACGTAGGAGTAGCCGAGCCCGGCCGCGGCGGCCACCATGTCGTCCAGCGTGGCCAGTCCGTCGGTGAGGTCCGTGTGGGTGTGCAGGTCGCCCCGGATGTCGGCCTGCGTGACCACGTCGGGCAGTTCGCCGCGCAGCCCGGCCTCGATCTCGCCGCGGTCCTCGCGCAGGGTGGGCGGGATCCAGGGCAGACCGAGGCGGGCGTAGACCTCCTCCTCGGTCTCGGAGGCGGTGCGCTCGCCGCTCTCGGTGTCGAAGAGGCCGTATTCGGAGAGCTTCAGCTTGTGGTGGACGGCCATCTCGCGGGTGCGGATGTTGTGCGCCCTGGAGCCGGTGAAGTACTGCAGAGCCGCTCCCCAGGCGTCGGGTGGCACGACCCGCAGATCGGCCTGCAGGCCCTTGCTCGTACGGATCGAGGTCTTCTTCTCGCCGTGTGCGATGACGCCGGCGGCATACGGCAGTCGGGTGAAGGCCTCCATGAAGGGGCCGGAGTCGTCCGCGGCGACGAGGATGTCGACGTCCCCGATGGTCTCGCGCATCCGGCGCAGCGATCCGGCGTAGGCGCAGCGCCGGCAGCCGGTGATCTTCGACAGTTCGGCGACGAGGTCCTCGGCGAGCTCGGTGGCGGCGTCCAGCAGGGCGCGGCCGCCGGAGGCCTGCATCAGCCCGATGCCGTGCAGGATGTTCTCCTCGGTCTTGGGGCCGAAGCCGGGGAGGCCGCGCAGCCGCTCGTCGTGGATGGCGTCGGCGAGTTCCTGGACGGAGGCGATGTGCAGGTCCCGGTAGAGGGCCATGGCCTTCTTGGGGCCGAGCGTCGGGATCGCGGTCATCTCCCGCACTCCGGCGGGGATCTTCGCCCGGGCCTCGTCCACGGCCGACACGCTGCCGGTGCGCAGGTACTCGGCGACCTTGTCGGCGACGGACTTGCCCACGTTGGGAATCTTCCGCAGCTCCTTGCTGTCGAGCCGGGAGACGTCGGCGTGATATCCGCCGATGGCGCGGGCGGCCTTCTCATAGGCACGCGCCTTGAAGGCGTCGCCACCGGTGATCGCGAGGAGGTCGGCGTACTCCTGCAGCAGGGCCTCCACCTCCTTGTTCGGGCGCGCCACCACTGCCACCTCCACCGCGCGTCATGAACAGGCCTACGGTCAGCGCCTGCCCGTGACCGCGGCCCGCAATCCTTCCCGTCCGCGCACTCCCCTCGCGGGCGGCGGCCCGATGGGGCACGGTGGAGGTGAAACGGGACCACAACGGACGCCAGGAGTCGCCATGACGGACCACACCTACCGGGTCACGGAGATCGTCGGGTCGTCGCCGGACAGCATCGACGCCGCCATCCGCAACGGGATCACCCGCGCGTCGGAGACCCTCCGGAATCTGGACTGGTTCGAGGTGGTGCAGATCCGCGGGCAGCTGGAGGACGGGCAGATCGCGCACTTCCAGGTGGGCCTGAAGGTCGGCTTCCGCCTGGAGAACTAGCCTCCCGGCCCGCGAAGTCCGTAGACGCGGGTCGCCGTTCCGGAGAAGATCTCGTCCCGCTCGGCGGGGGCGAGGTCCGCGGTCAGGGCGCGGGCGGTGTCCAGCACTTCGGCATACGAGGCGGCCAGCCGGGAGACCGGCCAGTCGGAGCCGAACATGACGCGGTCCGGGCCGAAGGCCTCGATGACGGTGTCGGCGTAGGGCCGCAGGTCCGCCGCTGTCCAGGAGCCCCAGGTGGCCTCGGTGACCATGCCGGAGAGTTTGCAGGCGGTGTTGCGGAGGGTGGCGAGGGGGCGTACGGCGTCGGCCCAGGGGCGGAGTTCGCCGCTCGCGATGGGCGGCTTGCCCAAGTGGTCGAGGACGAAGGTCAGTTCGGGCAGGAGGACGGCGGCCTTGTATGCGGCGGGGAGCTGGTGCGGCTGGAGGACCAGGTCGTAGACCAGCCCTGCCTCGGCCACCGCCGCGAGCCCGCGCAGGACGTCGGGGCGCAGCAGCCACTCGGGGTCGGGCTCGCCCTGGACCTGGTGGCGGATGCCGGTGAGGCGGTCGCCGCCGGGGAGTTCGAGCAACCTGGCGAGGGTGTCCGCGACGCCGGGGGCGGTGAGGTCGGTCCAGCCGACGACGCCCGCGATCAGGTCGCTGCCGTGTGCCAGGGCGAGGAACTCGGGGGTCTCCTCCGGGACGGTGACGGTCTGCACGAGCACGGTCGCGGTGACCCCGGCGGGCCGCGCCTCGGCCTCGAGGTCGGCGACGGTGAAGTCGCGGCGCAGCGGGGCGAGTTCGGCGCCGGTGATCCAGTCCTGGTCACGTACGGCCAGGTCCCAGAGGTGATGGTGGGCGTCGACGAGCGGCGGCGGCGTCATGCGGTCTCCTTCGGAAGCAGCCCTTCGGCGCGCAGGTCGTCCCAGAGGGCGTCCGGCACGGGGTGGCGCAGCATCGCGGCCGCGTCCTGGATCTCGTACGGGGACCGGGCGCCGACGAGCACGCTCGCGACGGCGGGGTGGTCGAGGGGGAAGCCGAGGGCGGCGGCGCGCAGCGGGACGCCGTGCCGGTCGGCGACGGCCTGGATGCGCAGGGCGCGGGCGAGGAGGGCGGCGGGCGCGGGCGCGTAGTCGTAGGTGGCGTCGGGGCGGGGGTCGGCGAGGAGGCCGGAGTTGAAGACACCGCCGACGACGACGCTCTTGCCGCGCGCGGTGGCTTCGGGCAGCAGCTCGTCCAGGGCCTGGTGGTCGAGCAGGGTGTAGCGGCCGGCGCAGAGGACGGCGTCGACGTCCGTGTCGCGCAGGAAGCGGGTGAGCATGGCGGTCTGGTTCATGCCGGCGCCTATCGCGCCGACCGTGCCTTCGGCGCGCAGCCGCTCCAGGGCGGGATAGGCCTGGTGGAAGGCCTGTTCGGCGTGGTCGTCGGGGTCGTGGAGATAGACGACGTCGATCCGGTCCAGGCCGAGCCGGCGCAGGCTGTCCTCGACGCTGCGCCGGACGCCGTCGGCACTGAAGTCCCAGACCCGGCGGTGGGTGGCGGGCACCGCGAAGCCGTTGGCGAGGTCGTCGCCGTTCGTGCCCTCGTCCGGCTCGAGCAGGCGGCCGGCCTTGGTGGACACCGTGTACTCGGCGCGGGGCCGGTCGCGCAGTGCCGCGCCCAGCCGCCGCTCGGACAGGCCCAGCCCATAGTGCGGGGCGGTGTCGAAGTAGCGGACGCCCGCGTCCCAGGCGGCGTCCACGGCGGCCTTGGCGGCCTCGTCGGTGACCGGCGTGAAGAGATTGCCGATGGCCGCCGCCCCGAAGGAGAGCCGGGTGACCGTGACCCCACTCCGCCCGAGCTGTGTCCTCCGCATGCACGATCTCCCGGATACCTCGGATCTATATCTTCCGGGAGGGGACTCTATGGCCTGTCGCCGCCCTCGACAAGGGTTCCACCAGCCTATTCATCCGATGGATCGCCGACTGTCAGACTCTCACGCCACCATGGGGACATGACGGATTTCCAACTGGCCATCGACTGCGCCGACCCCGAACGGCAGGTGCGCTTCTGGGCCGGCGCTCTCGGTTACCGGCCGGAGGACCCTCCCGCCGGGGCCGCCACCTGGCGCGCGTACTGGCTCGCCATCGGCGTCCCCGAGGACGAGCTCGGCGACGGGGACTGCTGCGACTCCATCGTCGACCCGGCGGGCGCCGGCCCCCGGATCTGGTTCCAGCAGGTGCCCGAGGGCAAGACGGTGAAGAACCGGCTCCACCTCGACATCAAGACGGGCGGAAAGCGGGAGGAGGTCCCGCTTCCCGCCCGCAAGCAACGCGTGGACGCCAAGGTGGAGCACCTGATAGCCGCCGGCGCCTCCAACCCCCGCATCCTGTCCCAGCCGGGACTGGACCATTACGCGGTGACGCTGCTGGACCCCGAGGGCAACGAGTTCTGCGTCAACTAGACCTAGCCGGTGATGCTCGGTGAGCCGGTCTCGATGTGACCGGTGAAGCGGCGGGACCAGGCCGCGTCCGTGCTGACCGTGACGGTGAGGTCGTACCAGCCGTTCTGGTACGCGATGGCGTTGAAGTGGTCCGAGACGCTGCCGCCGGCCGGGACCTGGTAGGTCCAGGGGCCGTCCGTGCGGTACTGGTTGGCGGTGACGGTGAAGGTCACGGCAGCGGTGGAGGTGTTGGTGAGCTTCAGCCAGAGGGCCTGCTTGCCGGTGTCGGCCGCGGTGTCGTAGGAACTGGTGACCTCGGTGTACCTGCCCGCTGTGGTGGCGTTGCCGGTGAAGCGGCGGAGGAAGCGGTTGGGGCCGACGAGGGTGAGGTCGTACGTGCCGTCTCCGTAGCCGGTGCCGATGTTGAAGTAGTCGGAGGCGGTGCCGCCGGGGTCGACGGTGTACTGCCAGGGGACGCGGCTGCGGTAGGCGTTGGGGTGGATGGAGAGATGGACGGCGTTCTTCGCCGGTGCGCCCTGGTTGGCCATGGCGATCCAGGCCTTGATGACGCCGCCGGTGCCGAATTCGAGCCGGTCGAGGTAGCCGTTGGGCTGGTAGGGCACGGCTCGGGCCGGTTTGGTGCCCGGTTCCTGGGCGGGCAGGGCGTTGGTGGTGGGCGCCGGGTTCGGCAGCCAGGTGCAGGTGGAGATGCCGATGACCGAGGTGGAGGGGAACGCGGGGAGACCGCCGACGGGGGTGGTGAAGTCGAAGACGCCGGTGAGGTCGCCGCAGACCTTGCGGCGCCAGGCGCTGATGTTGGGGCAGGTCGCCGGTCTGCCGAGGGCGGCCGTCCAGCGCTCCAGGAAGCGGATGACGGAGGTGTGGTCGAAGACCTCGGAGTTGACCCAACCACCCCTGGTCCACGGGGAGATGACGATGAGCGGAACGCGGAAGCCGAGTCCGATGGGCTTGCCGTTGAGGTATTCGTCCGCTGTGCCGGAGGGCGGCACCGGGGGCGGGACGTGGTCGAAGTAACCGTCGTTCTCGTCGTAGTTGAGGATCAGGACGGTGGAGTCGAAGACCGTACGGTCGGCGCCCAGCGCCTGCAGCACATGGTTCACGAAGTGGGCGCCGTCGCCGGGCGGAGCGTAGGGGTGCTCGGAGAAGGCCTGGTTGGGCACGATCCAGGAGACCTGTGGCAGCGTTCCGGCCAGCACGTCCGCCTTGATGGCGGCGACGATGTCGTCGGGGGTCGAGCCGGTGGTGCTCGGCACGGAGGCCATGCCCCGGTCGTGCAGCGGCGTCCCTGCGGCGGCGCTGGTGAACTGGGTGAAGTAGGCGAGGCCGTTGTCGCCGTAGTTGTCGTTCGCGTTCTGGTAGACCTTCCAGCTCACCCCGGCGTTCTGCAGCGCCTCGGCGTACGTCTGCCAGCTCAGCCCGGACTCGTCGCCGCCGTCGTAGCTCGTGGCGTCGTTCTTCCCGCTCCACAGGAACGTACGGTTGGGGCCGGTCGCGCTCAGCGTCGAGCAGAAGTACGAGTCGCAGATCGTGTACGCGTCGGCCAGCGCGTGGTGGAACGGGATGTCGCCGCGGTCGAGGTAGCCGAGCGAGCGTACGTTGCCGACGCCGGAGACCCAGCTGTCGAGCTGGCCCTGGTTCCAGGCGGCGTGCTGCGAGCTCCAGCTGTGCGGGAGGTCGCCGTTGCACTGGGCCAGCGTCTCGGGGTCCACTCCCCCGGCCGCCGCCGTGGCGCTGAGCTTCCAGGGGTACTGGCGGCCGGAGCCGTTGGGCTGGTTGAAGACCGGATAGCCCCCGGACAGGGTGATGGCGCTGCGGTCGGCGAACCCGCGTACGCCCTTGAGGGTGCCGAAGTAGTGGTCGAAGCTGCGGTTCTCCTGCATGAGGACGACCACGTGCTTCACGTCGGCGATCGTGCCGGTCGTGGCGGCCGCTGCCTTCGTGGCCGTGGCCAGCTGTACGCCCGGGGCCACGACCGCTCCGGCGGCGGCGCCGGCCGAGAGCGCCACAAAGCCCCGGCGACTGATACCTGTACCTGTACCTGTCATCCACCCATTCCCTGTCGGCTCGACGGCAAGTCAGCGAGATCGGCCGCAATCGTGCCAGCGGACGCTGGCACGGACCAGGGGTCCGGACGGGATCAGTCGGTGAACGTCCCCTGAACGGCATGACGAGCGGCATGCCCAAAATGTGCTGATTAGACTGGATTCGCCTACTGTACGGAGCACCGAGCCGTCCTCTCCGAGGAGATCCCGTGGCCATCCTCACCGTCTGGAACTTCCGCACTCCCTCGGAGAACTGATCATGACGACACCCAGCTCCCAGCACCTCGGCCCCAGCGAGCGCGCAGCCCTCGGCAGGGCCGCCCGGGCCCACGCGCCGCGCTCCGCCCACGGCGAATTCGAGCCCCCGCCCGGCCGCCCGGACCCGGTCGACGTCATCGAGGCGCAGTCGGCGCAGCGCGTGCCGGAACTCGTGCCGATCCGCTACGGCAGGATGCTGGAGTCGCCGTTCCGCTTCTACCGGGGCGCCGCCGCGATCATGGCCGGCGACCTGGCCGCCACTCCTGTCTCCGGCATCCGCGCCCAGCTGTGCGGGGACGCCCACCTGCTGAACTTCCGGCTGCTCGCCTCGCCCGAGCGGCGCCTGGTCTTCGACATCAACGACTTCGACGAGACCCTGCCGGGCCCCTGGGAGTGGGACGTCAAGCGGCTCGCCGCCAGCCTGGTCATCGCGGCCCGAGAGAACGGCTTCACCGATGCCGAGCGGGCGGACATCGTACGGTCCACCGTGCGCTCGTACCGCGAGCGGATGCGCACGTACGCCGGCATGGGCAACCTCGACGTCTGGTACGAGCGTGCCGATGCCGAGCGGCTGACCGAGATCGCGGCCGACCAACTGCGCAGCCGGGGCCGGCGGCAGGTCTCGCGCGCCCTGGCCAAGGCCCGCAGCCGGGACACCCTCCAGGCCTTCTCCAAGCTCACCCAGGTCATCGACGGCGAGCGGATGATCGTCTCCGACCCGCCCCTGCTCGTACCGGTCCGCGAGCTGCTCCCGGACCAGGAGCGCGAGGCACTCGAGACCAGGATCCGGGACCTGCTGGACCGCTACGCCCGCACCCTCCAGTCCGACCGGCAGGCCCTGCTCGGCCAGTACCGGGTGGCCGGAATGGCCCGCAAGGTGGTCGGCGTCGGCAGCGTCGGCACCCGCTGCTGGATCGTCCTGCTGCTCGGCCGGGACGAGGAGGACCCGCTGCTCCTGCAGGCCAAGGAGGCCGGCGAGTCCGTGCTGGCCGCCCACGCGGGCGCCACCGACTACCGCACCGAGGGCGAACGGGTGGTCGCCGGGCAGCGCATGATGCAGGCCGCCAGCGACATCTTCCTGGGCTGGGAGCGGGCCGAGGGCATCGACGGCCTCCAACGCGACTTCTACGTGCGTCAGTTGCGCGACTGGAAGGGCATCGCCGAGCCTGCCTCCATGATCCCCGCCGGAATGCGTGCCTTCGGCGAGCTGTGCGGAGCCACCCTGGCCCGCGCGCACGCCCGCTCGGGCGACCGGATCGCCATCGCCGCGTACCTGGGGGGCAAGGATGTCTTCGACCGTGCCCTGGTCCGCTTCGCCGAGACCTACGCCGACCTCAACGAGCACGATCACCGGGCGCTCGGCGAGGCCGTCGTCTCCGGGCGGGTCACCGCCGCAGCAGATGCCGAATGACCAGGACGACGACCAAGGCCCCCACCACCGCGAGGATGATGAGCTGCGAGCGTGCGACGGCGCCGTAGATCGCCCCGATGTTGGCTCCGGCCGCGTAGCCGAGCCCACCCCACGTCCCGGCCCACAGCACCGCCCCGAGGACGTTGAAGGCCATGAAGCGCCGCCACGGCATGCCGACGGTGCCGGCGATGATGCCGTTGGTCTGGCGCAGTACGTCCACGAACCGCGCCCAGGTGACCACGGCCCCGCCATGCCGCCCGAAGAAGTCCTCGGCCCGCTCCAGCCGGGCGGGGGTCAGCAGCACGTACCGGCCCCAGCGGTGCACTAAGGCCCGGCCGCCGACCCGGCCGAGCAGATAGCCGAGGCTGTTTCCCACGACCGCGGCGGCGACGGCCACCGCCAGCACCCCCGCGAAGTCCAGCCGCCCGGTGCCCGCGTAGACGGCGGCCGCCACCAGGACGGTCTGCCCGGGCACCGGGATGCCTCCGTTGTCGAGGCAGACCAGGACACCGACCGCCAGGTAGCCGTAGTCCGCCAGGAGAGGTGCCAGATGCTCCAGCGGTCCCGGCAGCGGTGCCGGGGCCGTCACGGGCCGTCGCGGTCGACGATCTCGGGGTGGGTGAGGTTGACGCCGGTGGCCGGGTCGAAGATGTGCCCTTTCAGGGTGTTGAGCCACAGCTCGATCGGCTGTCCCTCCCGGGCCCGGGTCTCGGCGGAGAGCCGGGCGACGACCTGGTGGCCGGTCTCGCCGGTGTCGGTGAGGCCGGAGTCGGCGGCGAGTTCGTCCAGCTCGGAGGTGGAGGCGCGGCCGCCCGGGTCGGTGAAGTGCACGAAGACATCGGAGCCCAGCGACTCCATGACGTCCACCGTGACCGTGAAGGTGACGCCGCTGCGTGAGGGGTCGACGAGCGTGGCGTCCTCGAAGTCCTCGGGCCGGAAGCCGACGAGCAGCTCGCGCGGTGCGTTCTCCCGGGCCAGGGTCTGCCGCACCCGGTCCTGCATCGGAAGCACGCCGAGCGAGGTGGTCAGGGCGTCGTTCTCCAGGGTGGCGTGCAGGAAGTTCATCGCGGGCGAGCCGATGAAGCCGGCCACGAAGAGATTGCGCGGCTCGTCGTAGAGGTGCTGGGGCGAGCCGACCTGCTGCACGATCCCGCTCCGCAGCACCACGACCCGGTCGCCGAGGGTCATGGCCTCGGTCTGGTCGTGGGTGACGTACACGGTGGTGGTGCCCAGCCGCTGCTGCAGCCGCGAGATCTGGGTGCGCATCTGCACCCGCAGCTTGGCGTCCAGGTTGGACAGCGGCTCGTCCATGAGGAAGGCGCGCGGGTCGCGTACGATCGCGCGGCCCATCGCGACGCGCTGCCGCTGGCCGCCGGAGAGGTTGGCGGGCTTGCGGTCCAGGTGCTCGGTCAGGTCGAGGATCCGGGCCGCCTCGCCCACCTTCTCGGTGATGGTGGCCTTGTCGGCCTTGGCCAGGCGCAGGGCGAAGCCCATGTTCTCCCGCACCGTCATGTGCGGGTAGAGGGCGTAGCTCTGGAAGACCATGGCGATGTCGCGGTCCTTGGGGGCCTTGTCGTTGACGACCTCGTCGCCGATGCGCAGGGTGCCCTCGGTGATGTCCTCCAGGCCCGCGATCATGTTGAGCGTGGTGGATTTCCCGCATCCGGAGGGGCCGACGAGGATCACGAACTCACCGTCCGCGATGTGGAGGTTGACGTCCTTCACGGCGAGGGCGCCGTCGGGAAACCGCTTGGTGATGCCTTCGAGAATGATCTCGGCCACGGTGGGGGTCCTCTCAGCCCTTGACTGCCCCGGAGGTCAGTCCGGCGACGATCCTGCGCTGGAAGAGCAGTACGAACACGATGATCGGGATGGTGATGACCACAGCCGCGGCGGCGATCGACCCGGTGGGCTGCTGGAACTGCGAACTGCCGGTGAAGAAGGCGATCGCGGCCGGCACGGTGCGCGCCGAGATCGTCGAGGTCAGGGAGATCGCGAACAGGAAGTCGTTCCAGCAGAAGATGAAGACCAGGATGGCCGTGGTGAAGATGCCCGGCGCCGCCAGCGGGGCGATCACCAGCCGGAAGGCCTGGGCGGGGGTGGCACCGTCGACCTTGGCGGCCTTCTCCAGGTCCCAGGGGATCTCCCGGAAGAAGGCCGACAGGGTGTAGATCGCCAGCGGCAGCGAGAAGGTCATGTACGGGATGATCAGCCCGGGCCAGGTGTCGAACAGGCCGAGGAAGCGCTCGATGTTGAACAGCGGCGACACCAGCGAGATCGGCGGGAACATCGCGATGAGCAGCGACATGCCGATCAGGAGCTGCTTGCCGGGGAAGCGCAGCCGGGCCACCGCGTACGCGGCCATCGTGCCGAGCACCACCGCGATGACGGTGGAGATCAGCGCGATGCCGATGGAGTTGATGAGGGCGCGGGTGAACTCCGAGGTCTCGAAGATGCCCCGGTAGTTGGCCCAGGTCCACTTCTGCGGGATGAAGGAGCCGTCCGTCAGCGTGCTGGGGTCCTTGAAGGACAGCGCGGCGATCCACCACACCGGGAACAGCGCGTAGAGGACGACCAGCGTGTTGGCGACGCTCCACCCGGCGACGCGCTTGGTGTTGGCGGCGGTCATCAGCGTCCCATCTCGGAGCCGGGTGCGGCCGTGCCGAACAGCTTGATGAAGGCGAAGGCGATGATCGCGACGCAGATGAAGATCAGCACCGAGATCGCCGAGCCGATGCCCAGGTTCAGGGCCGTGAAGAGGTTGTCGTAGCCCAGGATCGACACCGATCCGGTGCTGTTGGAGCCCTGCGTCAGCACGTAGATGTTGTCGAAGATCCGGAAGGCGTCCAGGGTGCGGAAGAGCAGCGCCACCAGGATCGCCGGCTTCATCAGCGGCAGCGTGACCAGCCGGAAGCGCTGCCAGCGCGTCGCGCCGTCGACCATGGCGGCGCGCAGCGTCTCCTCGGGGACGAGGGCGAGCCCGGCCAGCAGGAGCAGCGCCATGAACGGCGTCGTCTTCCACACCTCGGCGAGGATGATGATGCCGATGGCCTTCCAGTGGTCGGTGAGCGGCGCGGTGCCGGCCGCGTCCACCAGGTACCCGGTGCCCGGTGTCCAGGCGTACTGCCAGGAGAAGGCGGCCACGACCGTGACGATGCCGTACGGGATGAGGATCGCCGTCCGCACGGTGCCACGGCCGAAGAGCGCGCGGTGCATGACGATGGCCAGGGCCATGCCGAGGGTCAGCTCGACCGCGACGGAGACGACGGTGATCAGCACCGTCACCCAGAAGGCCTCCCACCAGAACGGCGAGCTGAGCACGGCTCCGTAGTTGCTGAAGCCGACGAACGTCGCCAGTTGCGGGAAGCGCAGGTCGTAGCGCTGCAGGGACAGGTAGACGGCGTAGCCGACCGGATAGGCCGTCACGGCGAGCATGACGATGACGGCCGGGGCGCACAGTGTCCAGCCGAGCCGCCGTTCCTGGCGGGCGCCTTCGGAGAGCCGTTCGGCGGTGGCGGGAGCGGGTGCGGGTGCGGCCGGATTGTTGGTCCGAGTCACGGGATCAACCCCTTGGACTGCAGGGCGTCGCTGATCTGACGACGCATGTCGTTGACCGCGCTGACGGGTTTGATCCCGGCGGGTGGCGACAGGGTGTGGGAGATCGCGATGGAGATGTTCTGGTACGCCGGGGTCTGCGGGCGGACGCTCGCGTGCTCCAGGGCGCTGAGGATGTCGGCGGCGAACGGATAGCTGGCGATGAGCTCGGGGCTGCTGTACAGGCTGCGCAGGGTCGGCGGGAGGCCGCCCTTGAGCGCGGCGGTCATCTGGTTGTCGCGGTTGCGCAGGCACAGGGCGGCCTGGTGGGCGAGGTCCGGGTGCCTGGAGTAGGCGCCGATGGCCAGGTCGATGCCGCCGATGGTGGGCCGCGATGGCTTGTCGGCGTAGACCCGGGGGTAGGCCGCCCAGCGGAAGTGCTTGAACAGCTTGGGCTGGTTGGCCTTCATCGACGGATACACGAAGGGGTAGTTGAGTTCGAAGGCCGCGCCGCCGGACTCCATGGCGAGCCGGTTGGTGTCCTCCATCTGGTTGGCCAGCGAGGGATCGGCGGCCGGTGAGGTGGCGAGCTCGTGCATGATTCCGGCCGCCTTGACGGCGGGCGCGCCGAGCGAGGGCGCGGTGGCGCTCGCGTTGAGGATGGAGCCGCCGGCGCTCTCGATGAGCGTGTTGAACCAGACGGTGAGGCCTTCGTACTGCGCACCCTGGATCTCCACGTAGTGCGGCTTGCCGGCCTTGGCCAGGGCGCGGGAGACGTCGAGCATCTGCGCCCAGGTCGTGGGGGGCGTGGGCACCAGGTCGTCGCGGTACCAGAGCAGCTGCGTATTGGAGTTGTAGGGGACCGCGTAGAGCTTGCCCTTCCAGGTCGCTGTCTCCAGCGAGGCGGGCAGGGTGTCGTTGGTGGCCGCGGTGAGGTCGGCTCCGGCCCAGGGGCGGATCCAGCCGGCCTGGGCGAACTCGGCGGCCCAGGTGACGTCGAGACCGAGGATGTCGAGGCCCTTGTCGTGGGCGGCGAGCCTGCGGACGAGCTGCTGGCGCTGACCGTCGGCGGCGCGGGGAAGCTTGTTGTACTTGACGACGTACCGGCCGCCCGAGGCCTTGGTGCAGCTGTCGGCGGCCTGCTGGAGGGCGCCGGAGTCGTCGGGGAAGTTGTACCAGTTGAGAGAGATCCGGCCGGTCGAGGTGCTGCCGCTCCCCCCGCACGCGGTCGGTACCGACGCCAGCAGGAGGAGCGCCGCGAGGGCCAGTGGGCGCCGCATCCCACGCTTGTCCATGTCGCTCCTCCGGCCGTTGACGTCCCGCGATGTCCCGGTCACTGAATAGGGCAGAGAATCGCGGTCCTGGACGGAACCGGCCCGCGGCTCGCGCAGACGGCCGGGAAATTCACCCGCGTGGCGGACCCGGCGCTGGGAACACTCGCAGGGTGCCCGCCCTCCCCGCGGCCCTGGCCGGACTCGTCAAGCGCTCCTACCACGACCCCGTGGTGGTGCAGTCGCTGCGCTCCACCGTGGCGGGCGTCCTGGCGTACGTCGTCGCGCTGCAGCTGTCCCCGAATCCCGTACCGCTGACAGCTCCGCTAACCGCGCTGCTGGTCGTCCAGGTCACCCTGTACACCACCCTCAAGACCGGCTGGCGCAGGGTGCTCAGCGTGATCGCCGGTGTGCTGATCGCGGTGGCACTCGGCGACCTGATGGGGCTGAACTGGTGGAGCCTGGGGCTGATCATCCTGGCCTCGCTGGTGGTGGGCCACATCATCCGGGTGGACGAGTTCGTCGCCGAGGTCGCGATCAGCGGCATGCTGATCCTGGGCGTCACGAACCGCGGGGGCGAGGGCTGGGACCGGGTGCTCGAGACGGTGATCGGCGCGGTGGTCGGGGTGCTGCTCAACCTGCTGTTCGCGCCCCCGGTCTTCGTACAGCCGGCCGGCGAGGCGGTGGAGGAGCTGGCCCGGCGGCTGCGCGGGCTGCTGTTGCGCATCGGCAGGGAGCTGCGCGAGGGCGCGTCCCGTGAGCGGACCGTGTCCTGGCTGTACGAGGCGCGCAGGCTGGACAACGAGATCGCCCGCTTCGACGAGTCGCTGCGCCGCGCGGAGGAGAGCACCAAGCTCAACCCCCGCGTCCGGCGCGAGAAGGGCGCGATGACCCGGCTGATCCTGCGCAGCGGCCTGGACACCCTGGAGGTCTGCACGGTGGTGCTGCGGACGCTGTGCCGCTCGCTGGCCGACCTGTCGGAGGATCGCAGCCAACAGGAGTCGGTGTACGACGCCTCTGTCTCCGCCGTACTGGACGAGCTGCTCGCCCATATCGCCGACGCCGTCGACAGCTTCGGCCGGCTGATTACCGCCCAGGTCAGCGCAGGCGCCGAACAGGCCGAGGCCGAGCTGGAGCAGGCGCTGCACGACGGGCGCGAGGACCGGGAGCGGATCGCCGGCCTGCTGCGCGCGGAGGCCGAGATGGGCGGCGAGTGGCGCAGTTGGGAGCTGCACGGTGCCCTGCTCGCCAACATCGACCGCCTGCTGGACGAGCTGGACGTCGAGAAGCGCTCCCGCTGGCTCGCCGCCCAGCTCGATGCCGCCCGCCCCTCGCCGACCTTGGCCCGGCGGATGCGGACCCGTTTCCAGCGGTGAGGCGGGCAGGGGGCACTACGACGCCGTCTGGTGCAGACCCGGCAGCGTGAGCCGCTTGGCGCTCAGGAACTGGTTGAAGCCCAGTACATGGGTGAAGAACAGCGGGATCGGGATGGTCAGCCCCGGCGGCAGCGGTGGCGGCATGTCAGGGGTGAAGGTGACAGGGATCAGGCCTAGCAGCTTGCCGCTGAGCACCTTCGTCAGCAGCACGACGGGCTTCCCGGTGGCGGTCGTGGTGCTCCACGGGGCCGCGTCCTGCTCCAGCTCGCCCTGGCAGGACGCCCCCGGCCCGGGCGCGGACGACGGTACGAAGCCGATGCCCGGCAGCCCGATGCCCAACGGCGGGATGGCGACCCCGGGCAACCCGAAGAACGGCGGGTGGGACGTGTCGGGCAGATCTCTGGTGCAGGTCGGCGGCAGCAGCGGCGCGGTCTGCCTCAGGCTGGCGATGTCCACCCGCCAGGCGGTGAAGACCAGCACCCGCTGCGGGCCGAGCCGGGTCCGGAGCCTGGTGACGCCGTGATAGGTGAGGCCGGTCAGCACCAGCAGCGGCGTACGGATCTTGAACGGCTGCCCGGCGGTGGGGACGCGGTACTTCGCGGCGGCGCCGGACAGGCTCAGCGACACCTTCGGCAGGCACCAGGGCGAGTCATCGGCGTGATCCGGGTCGCCGATGCTGATGTCCAGCGGCAGCGGCTGGAGCGATCGGTCCATGCCGCCGTCGGCGGGCAGCTTCGGCAGCGACAGCCGCAGCGGGCCGACGGCGAGGGTGCTGCTGTCGTGATCGTCGTCGTCGTGGTCGTCGTCGTGGCCGTGTTCGTGGTCGTCTTCGTCGTGGTGGCCGTGTTCGTGCTCCGGCCGGCCGTGCCGGGGCTCGGCGTGCCGTGGTGCGGGGGCGGTCCCGTGGGAGGGCGCAGGCTGGTGCGCCGGTGCCCTGCGGGGCGCGGCCGACGGGGCGGAGGGCGCCGTGGACGGCTCGTGCGGGTGCAGGCCGAGCAGGCCGGTGACGGCGCCGAGGAAGCCGCCGCCGTGGCTGGGCGCAGGGGACGGGGCGTGGTGCTCGGCCGGGGCGTGGTGCTCGGCCGGGGCGTGGTGCTCGGCCGGGACGTGGTGCTCGGCCGGGACGTTGCGCCGTTGAGGGTACGGAGCCGTCCGGTGCCGTGTGCGCTGCCCCGGCAGGGTCGCGTCCAGGTTGCTGTGCAGGCCGAGGGGGCCGTCGAGCCCGGCGTGCAGGCCGTCCTCGTGCGGATTGCCGTGGCCGTGCCCCTTGGCCTCCATCAGGCCGTTGAGCAGGGAGCAGACACCGGCCTGCGACTGGGTGTGGCGGTCGGACCTGGGGACCGGTGCGATGCTGGGCAGTACGGCCATCGACTGCGGCACCATCGGCTGCAGCCCGCCCGCCAGCAGCGCTCCCCCGGCGGGCAGAGCACCGATGGCCCGCATCCTGAGGCTCCGCGCGGTGAACGTCGCCTCGCCCGTGGCGTCCTTCGCGGGCCTGGCCGGCCTTGCGGGCTTGGCCGGTCTGGCGGGCTTGGCCGGTCTGGCGGGCTTGGCCGGTCTGGCGGGCTTCGCCGGCTCCTCGGCCTCCTCCGCTTCCTCTGGCTCCCGGTGCTTCTCCGGGCCGCCACCGCCCGCACCGCTCCAGTCCGGCACCGGCTGCTCGAGCCTGGGGGGTCCGTCCGAGATCCAGCTGAGCGCCATGGCGCCGCCGATGATCCCGAGGAGGAAGCCGATCACGAAGCCGCCGAAGTTGGAGAGCACCAGGGAGGCCACCGAGAAGATCAGCGTGGCGATCCCGGCGAAGACCCGGTGCCCCGGGGAGAACCACATGGTGAGCCCGAGGATCACCATGAAGACGCCCATCAGCTCGCCGGACACACCGGCGATGCCCTCGTGCACCAGTAGGGCGAGCGGTGCCAGCGGGATGGAGAGGATCTCCACGCCCGCCAGCAGCGTCCACACCCCGGCCCAGAAGGGGCGGCTGCGCCGCCAGTCCCGGAATTTCCTTCGTACGTTGCCCGGCTTTCCCATGCCTGCCTTCAGTAGCACGAGTGGTCGCCGGTCTGCACGGTCAGGTGCAGTCCGGGCAGCCGGAACGTGGCGGCGCTGACCGAGCGGGTGCCCTGCCGCAGTCGGTCGATCTTGACGTTGTCGGCCTGCTCGCCGAAGGCGCCCGGAGAGCCCTGCACTCCGGGCACTCCCTGAAGCGTCGAGGCGTCCTGACCGATGTTGATGTTCTGGAAGACGGCGTCACCCCTCAGGTCGTGGGCGTCGACGACCAGGCGGTCGGCGTGCGCCGGGGGGCCACCGGTGCCGGAGGTCAGCCGCAGGGTGACGGCGCCGACCACCGGGAAGTCCTGGACCACGGACTGGCACAGGTTGTACAGGTCGGCCGACCTGATGCCGGAGAGTGCCTCCGGGTAGCTCGCGGCCTTGCCCCGGTCCAGCACGCCGTACTGGACGAAGCCGTGACCGTCGAGGGTGTCGGCGGAGATCTGGAAACTCCTCCCGGACACGATGAAGGAGTTGGCGGAGACCCCGAACGAGGCGGCCAGCGCACCACTGACGGTCGCCGAGAACACGGCGGCGGACACCGCGAGGGTCGGCACCATGACCAGGATCAGGCGCTTCCAGCGGGTGCGGCCCGGCACACGGGCGTGAGAGGCGGATTGCACACCTTCCCAACGTCGGAAAGGCTGACCGGTCACCGACCGTGGCGCTTGATCACTCCGTCGGAGCACTCCCGGGTCGGATGCGGGCTCAGAAGCAGGGCTTGGTGCCCTTCTTCACGGTGAGATGCAGCCCGGAGAGCCGGAAGCTGTCCGCACTGATCGAGCGCGTCTGCTGCCTGAGGTGATCGATGGTGATCTTCTCGGCCTGCTGCCCGACGACACCCTGGGGGCCGTTCTTGACCCCGCTGAGGGTCGAGGCGTCCTGGCCCATGGTCACGTTGGTGAACAGCGCGTCACCGCTCAGGTCGTCGGTGTCCACCACGAGCCGGCTGGCGCGCACGGGCTTGCCGCCGCCACCCGCCTTGATCAGCAGCGTCACATCGCCGAAGCCCGGCACATGGGTGACCACGGACTGGCACAGGTTGTGCAGGTCGGCCGACTTGATGCCGGACGCGCCTTCCGGGTAGCGGCCCTTGGTGGTGCGGTCCACCACCACGTACTGGGTGAACTGCGTGCCTTCGAGCCGGTCGGCGGCGACCTGGATCTGCTGCCCCGACAGGGACGCGGCCTGCGCGGATATGGCGAGCGACACCGGTACGAGACCGGTGGCGATTCCTACCACCACTACGCCGGAGAGCAGCAGGGTCGGGACCAGCACGATGGCCGTCAGGGTCCAGCTCGTACGGCCGTGGGGTTTGTCCTGGGGCGTACTCACGCCCTCATCGCAACATCGCCCGGTCAGGTCGGCAACCGGAGGGCGAGCACCGCCTCGACGGTGTCGGCCTCGGCGGCGGTCTTGTCCTCGCGGTAGCGCAGTACGCGGGCGAAGCGGAGCGTGACGCCCTCCGGATAGCGCGGGGAGCGCTGGACCCCGTCGAAGGCGATCTCCACGACCAGCTCGGGGCGTACGGTGACGACCCAGCCGTCGTCGCTGACGGCCAGCTCCTGGAGGCGCTCGGTCTGCCAGCTGAGCATGGCGTCGGTGAGTCCCTTGAAGGTCTTGCCGAGCATGGCGAAGGTGCCGTCGGGGCGGCGGGCGCCCAGGTGGAGGTTGGAGAGCTTGCCGGTACGCCGTCCGTGGCCCCACTCGACGGCGAGGACCACCAGGTCGAGGGTGTGCACCGGCTTGACCTTCAGCCAGGACGCGCCCCGGCGGCCCGCGCTGTAGGGGGCGTCCAGGGCCTTGACGACGACCCCTTCGTGGCCCCGGGCGAGGGTCTCGGCGGTGAAGTCGCGGGCGGCGGCCCGGGTCGGCTCGTCCTGCGGGTCGGCGGCGACCAGACGGCGTACGCGCTGCGGCTCGGGGACGATCCGGTCCAGCTCGGCGTGGCGGTCGGCGGTGGACAGGGCGAGCAGATCGCGGCCCTCGACCGAGAGCACGTCGAAGAAGACCGGCGACAGCGGCACCGTGGCCCGGGCCCCGGCGACGTCCAGCCTCGACGCGGTGCGCCCGGCGACCTCCTGGAAGGGGCGCGGCCGCCCGTCGGGACCCAGGGCGATGACCTCGCCGTCCAGAACGGCCCGCTCGGCGGCCAGCTCCCGTACGGCGGTGGTCACTTCGGGCAGCCGGTCGGTGATGTCGTCGAGGGTGCGGGTGTAGAGGCGTACGGAGTCGCCGTCCTTGTGGGCCTGGACGCGGATGCCGTCGAGCTTCTCCTCGACCACGCAGGGGCCGAGCTTGTCGAGGGCCTCGTCGACATCCTTGGCGGTGTGGGCGAGCATCGGCTGCACCGGGCGGCCCACTTCGAGCCTGTAGTCGGCGAGCGCTTCGGGGCCCCGGTCGAGCAGGGCCTCCGCGACGGTGCCCAGGGAGCCGCTGAGCATCACCGCCCGGCGTACGTCGGCCGGGTTGGCGCCCGCCGCGACCGCCAAGGCCTCGGCGGCGAGGGCGTCCAGGGCGCCCTGGCGGACCTCGCCGCTGATCAGCGCGATGAGGAAGCCCTGCTCCTCCTCGGTGGCGGCGGCCATCAGCTCGTGCAGCAGCCGCTTGCGCTCGGCCTGGGCGCCCTTGCCGGCCACCGCCGCGATGCGGTCCAGGGTCTTGTGGACCTCGAGGACGACCAGGCTCGGGGTGTCGGCCGGGGGTACGCGGTCGCTGAGCGCCCGCCAGCCGATTCCGGTACGGCGCTGCGGCAGCCGCCCGGCGAGATAGGTGATCACGGTGGGCGCCTCGGCGGGCTCCGTACCCCGGAACAGCTCGGCGAGCAGCGCGGTCTTCTTCGACCGCGCCGAGATGGCGGCGACCTCGCGGGAGGTCCGGGCGACTTCGGCCAGCAGCATGCTTCCATCCTGACGCGGTCCGCTCGACTTGGCCCGGACGTGCCTAAGAGGCCGCGCGAATAGGTGGGGTGGAGGAAGGAGCGGGTCGAGGGCCGAGTCTGGCAAGGCGGAGGAGAGAGGCGACGCGATGGGGGTCCCCCCTGCTCGAGCGGAGCCGAGAGCTTGGGGGAGTCGTCGACCGACGACAACGCCGCCAGGCGAGAGCCATCGGCACGCGACGCCGCCCCACCTATTCGCGCGGCCTCTAAGCTTGGAAACCGTGGCTGACATCCGATGGGAACCCAGCGAGCGCTGGGTGCGAGGCACCAAGGACGGCATCACCGTCGTCGACAGCCGACGGCCCCTGCTGGTGTGGGAGCCGGGCCGGCCGGTGCCGGGGTATGCCTTCCCCGAGCAGGACGTACGTACTGATCTGCTGCGGAAGGCCGAGCGGCCGCCGCCGACCGGCAGGCACGCCGGAGCCGGCGTCTTCTACGACCTCGCGTACGAAGGCGTCAGCGTGGGCAACGCGGCCTGGACCTACCCCGGCGAGGAACTGGCCGGGCACATCGCCTTCGAGTGGTTCGGCCGGAAGGTGCTGGACCACTGGTACGAGGAGGAGGAAGAGATCTTCGTCCACCCCCGCGACCCGCACAAACGCGTGGACGCGATCCGCAGCGGCAGGCACGTGCGGGTGGAGATCGGCGGCACGCTGGTCGCCGAGACGCGCAGGCCGGTACTGCTCTTCGAGACCGGGCTGCCCACGCGCTACTACATCCCGCGCGAGGACGTCCGCTTCGATCTGCTGACGCCCACCGGGCTGCGGACCGGGTGCCCGTACAAGGGCACGGCGCAGTACTGGTCGTGGTCGGGCGGCGGGGAGACGGCGGTCCCGGCGAATGTGGCCTGGAGTTACGCCGAGCCGCTCCCCGCCGTCGGCGGCATCGCCGGTCATGTGGCGTTCTACAACGAGGCCGTTGACATCGTCGTCGACGGGGAGCGGCCGACGCGCCCGGTGACCGTTTTCAGCGAGCGCCTCAGGACGTGATCGGCTTGACCCCGCTCCCCGGCGGGCCGAGCGACGGGCCGACGGCGCGCAGCGAGCCGGGAGTACGTCCCTGGCCCCAGCCGATCTTCTCGCGGTAGCTGCCGAGGAGACCGGCTTCGGTGAGCCGGGTCTCGTCCTGGGTGTGGGGCTGGGGGTGGGTGTGGGGTGCGACGAAGAGGGCGTCGACCGGGCAGTTGGCCTCGCACTGGAAGCAGGTCTGGCAGTCCTCCTGACGGGCGATCAGGGGGATTCCGTCGGTTCCGGTGTCGAAGACGTTGGTCGGGCAGACCTTGACGCACTTGTCGCAGGCGATGCAGCGCTCGGCGGAGACCAGTTCGATCACGAGGCCACCGCCGTCCAGACCTTGTCGAGGCCTCCGGTGGTGATCCGGTGGTGCTGGGCGGGGTCCTGCTCGGGGAAGTCGAGGCGCCTGGCCATGCCACGGGTCTCGGTGCGGGCCAGGGCGGAGGCGTACATCCAGCGGGCGTGAGCGGTCATGGCCGCCGCCTGACGGGCGCGGACCAGGTCGCCGCCCGTGGCGTGGAGTCCGGCGCGCAGCCGCGCCCAGGTTTCGTCGAGGGTGCGGAGGGCGTCGGTGAGGCGGTCGCCGTGGCGGAGGTAGTTCTTGTCGTACGGGAGGACTTCGCCTCGTACGGTGCTGATGATGTCGCGGTGGCCGTCGGCCGGGCCGGGCGTACCGGTCGGGCGGATGCCTGCGCCGCCCGCGCCGGCGAGGCGCCGGTCGGCGGTGTGGCCGCCCAGGGTGCGGGCGTGGGCGGCGGCGGCGCGGCCGGCCCAGGTGCCGGACGAGATGGCCCAGGCGGCGTTGTGGCTGCCGCCCCCGGTGAAGCCGCCGCAGATCAGCTCACGGGTGGCGGCGTCCCCGGCGGCGTACAGGCCGGGGACGGTGGTGGAGCAGTCGTCGCCGGCGATGCGGATGCCGCCGGTGCCGCGGACGGTGCCCTCGGCGAGGAGGGTGACGGCGAAGCGGTCGGTGAAGGGGTTGATGCCGAGCCGGTCGAAGGTGAGGAAGAAGTTGGGCTGGGCGAGCCGCATGGCTGCTTGGGCGGGCGCGTCGGCGAGGTCGAGGCGGCAGTGGACCTTCTCGCCGTCCAGGAGGGTGCGGGCGATGACGGAGCGGCCGCTCTGGCTGCCGGCGCCCTCCAGGACGGAGCCGTCGGCGCGGTAGAAGGTGGCGTAGTTGTAGAAGGCGGTCTTGGTGACCGAGGTGCCCTCGGGCGCGATGCCGTAGGCGTTGGAGAACTCCATGCCGCTCAGCTCGGCGCCGGTCTCGGCGGCGAGCAGGGCGCCGTCCCCGGTGTTGGTGTTGGTGCCGAGCGCCCCGCTGAGGAAGGCGCAGCCGCCGGTGGCGAGCACCACGGCCCCGGCGCGCACCCGGTAGCCGTGGCCCGCCTGGCTACGGTGGCCGGCGGCGCCCGCGACGGCGCCGGTGTCGTCGGTGAGCAGCTCGGTCACCGGGCTGTGGTCGAGGATGCGGACGCCGGCCCGCCGGACGCGGACCCGCATGCGCCGCATGTACTCCGGGCCCTGGAGGCCGTTGCGGAGCTGGAGCCCGTCGGGGCCGGTGGGGAAGGGGTAGCGGGCGGTGCCTTCGGCGAGTTCGTTGACGCCCTCGTACGTCTGGTCCAGGACGCGGGCCATCCAGCGGCGGTCGGCGAGGTAGCCGCCGAGTGCTTCGCGGCTGGCCATGGCGGCCTCGCGGGCGGCGGGCTCGGGCGGTACGTACCAGACGCCGGTGCCGGCGGAGGCGGTGGCGCCGCTGGTGCCGCAGTAGCCCTTGTCGGCGAGGACGACGCGGGCCCCGGCCTGGGCGGCCTTGAGGGCGGCCCAGGCCGCGGCGGGGCCGCCGCCGGCGACGAACACGTCGGTGTCGAGGTCCAGGCCGGTCATGCGTGCTCCTTCAGGGCCGCGGCCGCCAGGCGGTTGGCGGGGCGCGGCAGGCCGTAGTGCTCGCGGAGGGTGCGGCCGGTGTACTCCGTACGGAACAGGCCCCGGTCCTGGAGGATCGGCACGACGTGGTCGACGAAGTCCTCCAGGCCGCCCGGGAGGTGGGGCGGCATGATGTTGAAGCCGTCGGCGGCGCCCTGGGTGAACCACTCCTCCAGCTGATCGGCGATCTGCTCGGGGGTGCCGGCGAAGACGCGGTGGCCGCGGCCGCCGCCGAGCCGGGCGATGAGCTCGCGGAGGTTGAGGCCGTCACGGCGGGCAAGCTCGGCGACCAGGGTGAAGCGGGACTTGTTGCCGTTGATGTCGCGTTCCTCGGGCAGTTCGGGGAGCGGTCCGTCCAGCGGCAGTCCGGCGAGGTCGACGCCGAGCATGGTGGACAGCTGGGCGAGGCCGTACTCCGGGATCTGGAGCGCGGTCAGCTCATCCTCCAGGGCGTGGGCCTCGGCTTCGGTGGAGCCGATGACGGGGCAGATGCCGGGGAGGATCTTTAGGTCCTCGGGGGCGCGGCCGTAGCGGGGCAGGCGTGACTTGAGGTCCTTGTAGAAGGCCTGGCCGTCGGCGAGGGTCTGCTGCGCGGTGAAGACCGCCTCGGCGTGCTGGGCGGCGAACTCCTTGCCGTCCTCGGAGGATCCGGCCTGGACGAGCAGCGGGTAGCCCTGTGGTGAGCGCTGTACGTTGAGCGGGCCCTGGACGCGGAAGTGCTCCCCGGCGTGGTCGATGGCCCGGACCTTGCCGGCGTCGGCGTAGATGCCGCGCTCGCGGTCGACGACCGGGGCGTCGTCCTCCCAGCTGTCCCACAGCTTGGTCGCGACGTCGACGAACTCCCGGGCGCGGTCGTAGCGGGCGCTGTGCTCGGGGTGCTCGGCGAGGCCGAAGTTGCGGGCCTCGTTGACGCTGCCGGAGGTGACGATGTTCCAGCCGGCCCGGCCGCCGCTGATGTGGTCGAGGGAGGCGAACTTCCGGGCCACGTGGAAGGGCTCGTTGAAGGTCGTCGACACGGTGGCGATCAGGCCGATACGTGAGGTGACGGCGGCCAGCGCGGACAGCAGGGTGAGCGGTTCGAAGCCGCCGAGCACGTTGTAGCGGACCTGGCCCCACAGGGCGAGGCCGTCGGCCAGGAAGACCGAGTCGAGCTTGCCGCGCTCGGCGGTCCTGGCCAGCTCCTGGAAGTAGGTCAGGTCAGTGGCCCGCTCCGGCCGGGTCCGGGGGTGGCGCCAGGCGGCGTCATGGTGGCCCGCGTTCATCAGGAAGGCGTTGAGGTGGAACTCTCTTGTGGTCATGCGTCAGTTCCCCTCCGGGACACGCCAGGCGGTGAAGCGCCGCTCCAGGGCTACCAGGAGCTGGTTGAAGAGCACGCCCACCGCGGAGATGGTGATGATCCCCGCGTACATCTGCGGGATGGCGAAATTGAACTGCGAGGCGTTGACGAGATAGCCCAGTCCGGCCTTGGCGCCGACCATCTCCGCCGCGACGAGGACGAGGATGGACACCGCTCCGGCCAGCCGTATGCCGGTGAAGACCACCGGCACGGAAGCGGGCAGGATGACCTTCTGGAACAGCCGGGGCGCCGACAGGTTCATGGACCTGGCCAGCCTGAGCAGTGTGGGGTCGACGTTGCGGACGGCGCTGATGGTGTTGAGCAGGATCGGCCACAGGCACGCGTACAGCACGATGGAGATCTTCGAGGTCTCCCCGATGCCCAGGATGAGGACGAAGACCGGCAGCAGCGCCAGGGCGGCGGTGTTGCGGAACACCTCCAGGAGCGGGCTGAGCAGGTCCGCGACCGGCCGGTACCAGCCGATCAGCAGGCCCAGCGGGACGGCGATCGTCACGGCGAGCGCGAAGCCGCTGAGCGAACGCACCAGGCTGGCCTGGAGGTTGGTGGCGAGCTGGCCGTTGACCGCCAGCTCCCACCAGGCGCGGGCGACCTCGGAGAACGGCGGCAGGAAGGTCGAGTCGACCAGCCCGAGCCGGGGCGCCGCCTCCCACAGCCCGAGCAGGGCGGCCACCGCCACGGACTTGGTGGCGGCCGCAAGCAGCAGTCCGGGCACCCGGTAGGCCAGCCGCCGTACGGCTCCCGGGGGCGTCGTCGGCCGGTCGGCGACGACCTGCCTGGGCACGACGGCAGCCGTCACCTTGACTTCGACGTCGCTGCTCATACCGACGCCACCTCCTTCTCCAGCCGCTGGGCGCGGGCTACCTCGTCGTGGAGCAGGTCCCAGATCTCGTGCCGGTAGTGCGCGAACTCGGGGCTGGACCGCAGGTCCGCCACCTCCGTACGGGACCCGAGGTCGACGGGGACCACCCGCTTGACCCTGCCCGGGCGGGAGGTGAGGACGGCGACGCGCTGCCCGAGGTAGACGGCCTCCTCGATGCTGTGGGTGATGAAGACGACGGTCTTGCCGGTGCGCTGCCAGATCCGCAGCAGCTCGTCCTGCAGCGATTCGCGGGTCTGGGCGTCCAGCGCCGCGAAGGGCTCGTCCATCAGCAGCACGTCCGGGTCGTAGGCGAGGCTGCGGGCGATGGCGACCCGCTGCTTCATGCCGCCGGACAGCTCGTGGGGGTGCCGGTCCTCGAAGCCGGTCAGGCCGACCAGGTCGAGGAAGTCCCGGGCCCGGGCGGCCCGTTCGCGGCGCGGGACGCCGGTGGCCTCGAGTCCGAACTCGACGTTGCCCTGGGCGGTGCGCCAGGGCAGCAGCGCGTACTGCTGGAAGACGATGCCCCGGTCCAGGCCCGGCCCGGTGACGGGCTTGCCGTCCAGCAGGATCTCGCCGGCGCTGGGCTTGGTGAGGCCGCCGAGGAGGTCCAGGAGGGTGGACTTGCCGCAGCCGCTGGGCCCTACGAGGACGGTGAACTCACCGGCCGCGATGTCCAGGTCGACCCGTTCGACGGCGACGAAGTCGGTGCGGGCGCGCGACCTCTTCCGGTCGCGCACCGGGAAGGTCTTGCTGACGCCGCGGAAGCTGATCTGCGCGGTCACCGCTGCTCAACTCCCGTACTTGTTGTACTGGTTGGTGTAGAGGTCGGAGACCTTTACCTGACCCTTCTTGATGTCTCCGTGCGAGGTCAGCCAGTCCGTCCACAGCGAGAAGTCCTTCTCGGTGATCTGGCCGCCGGTGTTGGTGACGCCGTACGACCGCCAGTACTTGAGGGCGTCCGCGCTCTCGTCACGCTTGCGCTTCTTGACGATCCGGGTGAAGCGGTCGACGACCTCGTCGCGCGGGGTCTTGCGGGACCATTCGATGGCCTTGGCGACGCCGGTGACGAAGGTCTGCACGGTGGTCGGATTGCGCTGGAGGAACTTCTCCGTGAAGACGTAGGTCCCGGCGGTGAAGGCCCCGAGCAGCTGGTAGTCGGTGAACAGCGGCCGGATGCCGCCGCGTGCGAGCGCCGTGTCGCGGAGGATGCCGCCGAGCACCCCGACCTCGATCTGCTTCTGCCGCAGCGACTGCTCGGTGTTGACCGGCGGCACGACCAGCGGCTCGACCTTGCCGATCTCCGCTGCGGTCAGGCCGTTGCGCTGGAGGTAGATGTCGAGCAGGGCCTCCGAGTGGGCGCCCAGGGTGTTCATGCCGATCTTCTTGCCGATCAGGTCGCGCGCCGAGTGGACCGTGCTGTTGTTCAGCACGTAGTAGCCGCTGTACGCGTACTTGTCGACGCCGTAGTAGCCGATGACGGCCTTGACCGGGGCGCCGGCGGCGACGAGTTTGACCACCGCGCCGTTGAAAGCGCCGCCGAAGTCGGTCTGGCCGGTGGCGGCGGACTGGATGTCCTGGGGGCCGCTGATGGTGTTGCCGACCCAGTCGAGCTTCAGGTCGCCCAGATAGCCGAGGTCGTGGGCGAGTTCGGGCGGGGTGACGGCGCCGACCGAGCCCTGGTACCGGAGGGTCTTGGTCTCCGATCCACCGCCCGCCGAGGCTGTCGCCCGGCCGCAGCCCGCCGCCGCGGCTGCCGCTCCGGTCAGGATCAGGAAGTTACGTCTGGACACGGGGCTCATGGACAGTCCTTTGCGCAGGCGGGGATGAGGAAGCACGTGATGGAGCGGTGGGAGACGCGCACGGCGGGCGCGCTGCGCGCGCCGGGCAGGAGTGAGCTCGAGGTCGGCCGGACAGGGCCGCCTAGCGGCGGACGGCGTCACAGAGCGCGCTGGCGTCACGTCGCAGATCGACGTGGAGGCGCTCGACGAGAATGTCGGATTGGCTCACGCCTGTGAGGGTTTCACCGGCCCCCGACCCGGTCAATGAATGTTTTCCCGGTGGAAGAAACCCCCGGTTCCGCGGCCGGACTTGCCCCTAGAATGGGATTCCGCGATCACCTCCGGCGTACGGGGCGCAGGAGGGCCTGTGAGGGGTCGGATGAGCCAGAGCAGTGAGCCGTTGTCCACCGCGATCGACATCAGCGTCCCGAGTGTGGCCCGGATGTACGACTACCTCCTCGGCGGCAAGGACAACTACGCCGTCGACCGCGAGGCGTCGGAGGAGCTGCTCAAGGTCGTACCGAGCACCAAGGAACTCGCCGTCAACAACCGCAGGTTCCTGCAGCGCGTCGTGGCGCGGCTCGCGCAGGACCACGGTATCCGGCAGTTCCTCGACCACGGATCCGGCCTGCCGACGCAGGACAATGTGCACCAGGTCTCCCAGCGCGTGGACCCGTCCTCGCGGGTGGTCTACGTCGACAACGACCCGATCGTGCTGGCACACGGCCGCGCGCTCCTGGAGGAGAACGAGAACACCGCCGTCATCCAGGCGGACTTCCGCGACACGGACGGGATCTTCGGCCACCCGGAGGTCCAGCGACTGATCGACTTCGACCAGCCGGTCGCCGCGCTGTTCGTCTCGGTGATGCACTGCATTCCCGACTCCGACGACCCGGCCGGATTGGTCAGGCGGGTCGCCGAGCGCCTCGCGCCGGGCAGCTTCCTCGTGGTCTGCCAGCTGGTCAGCGAGGACAAGGCGGTACGGGACTTCGTCACCGAGTTCATGGACGCCAGCACCCAGGGGAACTGGGGTCGGGTGCGCCAGGAGCAGGACGTGGCCGGGTTCCTCGACGGTCTGGAGATCCTGGAGCCGGGCCTGATGGAGGTCTCGACCTGGCGGCCGGACAACGACCTGGCGCCCAAGCAGGCCACGCAGGAGTGGATCGAGTTCGGCGGCGTCGCCCGCAAGCCCTGACGCCGCCTCCTCCTCTGCCCTGTGTCCTTCTGTCCTGGCTGTCCTGCGCTACTTCAGCTGCTCAAGGATCTCGCGGAGGAACCGGGGCGTCCTTCCGGGCGGCTCGGCCTCCGCGCACAACCGGTCCATGACCGCAAGGTAGTTGTCGACGTCGTCCATCTTGTCCAGGTAGAGCGCGCTGGTGAGCTGCTCCAGGTAGACGATGTCCGGCAGGTCGGGTTCCTGGAAGCGCAGGATCGTGATCGGGCCGCCGGCCGCGGCGAGCCCGCCGACGCTGAAGGGCGCGATCTGCAGCGTCACATTGGGCAGAGCGGCCACCTCGATCAGATGCTCCAGCTGAGCGCGCATCACATCGGTCCCGCCGAGCGGGCGGCGCAGCGCCGCCTCGTCCATGACCGCCCACACCCTTGGCGCCTCGGGTGCGCCGAGCAGCTTCTGCCGGGCCATCCGCAGCGCCACCCGCCGCTCGATCTCGACCCCGGAGGCCCGGGGGTGGCCGAGCCGGGTGACCGCGCGGGCGTAGTCCTCGGTCTGCAGCAGGCCGGGCACGAACTGGACCTCGTACGTACGGATGACGGACGCGGCCTCTTCCAGGCCGAGCAGCGTCTCGAACCAGGCCGGCAGGACATCGCCGAAGCGCTGCCACCAACCGGGCGTGCTGGCCTGCCGGGCGAGGGCGAGGAAGTCCGCCCGCTCGGTCTCGTCGAGGACGCCGTAGAGGGTGAGCAGGTCGGCGACGTCACGGTCCTTGTAGCCGACGCGACCCAGCTCGAGGCGGCTGATCTTCGCGTGGGAAGCACGGATCGCTTCCCCGGCCGCCTCGCGGCTGATCCCGCACGACTCGCGCAGCCTGCGCAGTTGCGTGCCCAGCACGATACGCAGGACCGTCGGCCCGCCGCGCGGGTATGCGAGATAGCTCTTTATCGACGGTTGGCTGCTCGGCCGCGTCGCGGTCATGCCGGCTCCCGTGAGTAACTGGACGAGCACCCAGCATCCCACCGAGGGGCGCTTGAGTACAGTCGCGCGCCCTTGGCGTGCCACGGCGGAAACCGACTGGGCGTGGAGCGGCAGGTGAGTGCGGGCTGAGCCGCCGTCAGCCGGCCATGTCGTCGAACTCGCCGTCCTTGGCGCCTCCGACGAACGCCGCGATCTCCTCGCGGGTGTAGATGAGGGCCGGGCCCTCGGGGTGACGGGAGTTGCGCACCGCGAAGCCTCCGCCCGGCAGCGCCGCGAGCTCCACGCAGTTGCCGCTCGGGTTGCTGCGGGCGCTCTTCCTCCAGACCACGCCCTCGATGTCGGTGGCCCGTACGCCGTTCTCGAACTCCTGCATGATTGCTCCTCCTTGCCTCGTGCACGTGCATCTGTACTTGCAGCTGTAAGTGCAGCTGCACTTACGACTGTAATTGCAGATGTGCTTGCACGGGTAGGGATTGGACCGGGATAGTGGATCCCGCAGAACACACCGTGCCGCCCGCCCGACAGCTCTGCGGAGTACCGATGACCACACACCCGGCGATCCCGCCGAGCCTTGCCCTGCCGGAAGGCCCTGGGACGCGTTTCGCGGCCTGCGCGCTGGGCGGCGACCTCCACGCGGCGGGCGCGGCACGGCAGTTCACCCGATCCACCCTGCGCCGCTGGGGGATGCCCGAGGTCGTCGACAACGCGTCGATCGTCGTGTCGGAGATGCTGACGAACGCCGTCCGCTACGGACTGGACAACCCGTCAGATGTCCTGCTCTCATCGCGGCCACTGTGGCTGGGCCTGCTGCGCCGGGGGCCGTCCGTGCTGTGTACGGTCTCCGACCCCGGCACCGAGGTCCCGGTGGTCAAGGAGCCCGACTTTCTCGCCGAGAGCGGGCGCGGACTGCACATCATCGACTCGCTCAGCGAGTCATGGGGCTGGACCCCGCCGGACAACGCGGGGAAGTCGGTGTGGGCGATGATCTCCGGCCGCTCCTGCGGGTCGGCCTCACCCCACCCCGGACAGGACTGAACCTGCGAGGAGGGCTCCCTTCGCCGGCATTGTCCGGATCAGGTTGTGGAGGTCGCTTTCCGGTCTCCCCGACCATCAAGCCTCTCAGCCCGCCCGTCGATGTCGGCAACGGCGGATGCTTTCTGCTCACGCTTCCGTCGAAGTCGGCTACGCCGGGTGAACTCCCTCGCTCGCCTCGCAGGCCACTAATCAATCTACTCCGTTTCGAGTCTGGCAAAAGGGTTCAAAGCTACTTTTTTCGTGATTTTTTGAACCGCCGCAGGGCGGCGACCAGCGCACCCAGGACGGCCAGGACCGCGGCTCCGGCCGCCGCCCGCTTGGCGACCGGGATTCCCGCCGTACGAAGCAGGTCGATGGGCTCGGTCGGGTAGGGCGCGGTCCCGCCGGTGAGGGATTCCTGGGGTTGCCCGGGCTGCTGAGGATGCTGCTGAGGTTCCTGGGGTTTCTCCGTCAGCCGCCCGGACAGGCAGTCGGCGAACTGGCCGATGATCTTGTCGCCGACGTCCGCCATCACCCCGCGCCCGAACTGGGCGGGCCGCCCGGTCACCGTCAGCTCCGTGTCGACGGCGACCGCCGTGCCACCGTCGTCGCGGGCCGCCAGGGTTCCCGTGACCGTCGCGCGGGCGGTGCCCTGACCGCGTACCTCCTTGCCGGAGGCGGCCAGGACGATGCGGTGGGCGGTCTCGTCCTGCTCCTCGAAGACGGCGGTGCCCCGGTAGGTGACGGTGACCGGGCCGACCTTGACCTTCACTCCCCCGGTGACGGTCTTGCCGTCGTAGTCGTCAACCGTCGCGCCCGGCATGCAAGGGGCGACCCGCTCGATGTCGAGCAGTGCGCGCCAGGCCTCGTCGACCGGGACGGGGACGGTGAACTCGTGGTGCAGCTGCATCGTGATCGGCTCCTCACGGGTGGATCGCTCCGGCGGTCGTGGTCAGCGGGGCGCCGCTGCCGCCCCAACGCAGCGCGACGATCTCCGCCGCGACCGAGACGGCCACCTCCTCGGGCGTGCGGGCGCCCAGGTCCAGGCCGATGGGCGAGCGCAGCCGCGCCAACTCGTCGTCGCGCAGCCCGGCCTCGCGCAGCAGCTTGAGCCGGTCGTCGTGCGTACGGCGGCTGCCCATCACCCCGATGTACGCGGCCGGGGTGCGCAGCGCCACCTCCAGCAGGGGTACGTCGAACTTGGGGTCGTGCGTCAGCACGCAGACCACCGTGCGGTCGTCGGTGCCGGTGCCGCGCAGATAGCGGTGCGGCCAGTCGACGACGACCTCGACGCCCTCCGGGAAGCGCTTGGGCGTGGCGAAGACCGGGCGGGCGTCGCAGACCGTGACCCGGTAGCCGAGGAAGGCGCCGATACGGGCCACGGCGGCGGCGAAGTCGATGGCGCCGAAGACCAGCATGCGGGGCGGCGGGGCGAAGGACTGGAGGAAGACGGTCACGTCGTCCTCCCGGCGTTCGCCGCGCGGGCCGTAGTGCCGGCTCACCGTCGTGCCGAGCGCCAGTTCGCCGCGCGCGTCGGCGGTGACGGCGGCGTCGAGGCCCTCGGTGCCCAGGGTTCCGGAGACGGCGTCGGGCCGGACGGCGAGCGTGGCGCCGCGCGGAGCGGGGCCGTCGGTCACCGTCGCCGTGACGACGGGGCGGTGTCCGGCGACGGAGGCGCTGACCTCGCCGAAGGACGGGTCGGTGGCGGGTGAGACGGGCCGTACGAGGAGGGTGATCTCGCCGCCGCAGGTCAGGCCGACGGCGAAGGCGTCCTCGTCGCTGTAGCCGAAGGTCCGCAGCCGGGCTTCGCCGGTCTCCACGACCTCTTTGGCGAGTTCGAAGACCTCGCCCTCCACGCAGCCGCCGGAGACGCTGCCCACGACCTCGTCGTTCGGGCCGACCGCCATCGCCGCGCCCGGGCCGCGCGGCGCGCTGCGGCTGACCGCGACGACGGTGGCGAGGCCGAAGGGCTCCCCGGCCTCGTACCACTCGCTCAGTGCCGGAAGGATCTCACGCATCGGCCGCACCGCCTCTCACGACCCCCGCCAGCTGTTCCAGGGCGGCAAGGCTGTGGCCTGCCACGAAGGCGTCAACGCACGGTAGCGCCGCAGCCATGCCCGCCGCCAGCGGAGCGTAGCCGGGGCGGGCCTTGCGCGGGTTGGCCCACACCACCCGGTGCGCCAGGCGGTGCAGCCGGCGCATCTGGGCGGCCAGCAGAGCCGGGTCGCCGCGCTCCCAGCCGTCGGACAGGAGCACGACGACGGCGCCCCTGGCCATGCCCCGCTGCCCCCAGCGGTCCAGGAAAGCGCGCAGTGTCTCGCCGAGCCGGGTGCCGCCGCTCCAGTCGGGCACCGCCGCGCCGACGGCGGCCAGCGCCGTGTCCGGATCGCGGTGCGACATCTCGCGGGTGATCCGGGTCAGCCGGGTGCCGAGGGTGAAGGTCTCCGTACGGGCCGCGCGCGCCCGGTTGCCGTGCGCGGCGGCGTGGGCGAACCGCAGCAGGGCGTCGGCGTACGGGGCCATCGAGCCGCTCACGTCCAGCAGCAGGACGACCCGGCGCGGCTTGACCGCCCGTGCCCGGTAGCGCAGCCGGGCCGGCTCGCCACCCCGGCGCAGCAGCTCCCGTACGGTGCGCCGGGGGTCGACCGCGCCGCGCCGGGCCGGACGCCGCCGGGCACTGCGGCGCGGCTCGCCGGCGAGCGCGAACGCGGCCAGCAGGCGGCGCAGTTGGGCCCGTTCGGCGGCGGTGAGTCCGGCCAGGTCGCGGTGCCGCAGCACCTCGGTGGCGCTGGCCAGCGCGGCGGCGGGCGGGGCTTTTTCGGGGTCCTGGGTGCCGGGCCGTTCGCCGGTCCGGGCGACCGGTCGCAGGCGCGGCTGGGGCCTGGGGGCGGGGCGCGTACGGTGCCGCGGGGGCGGGGCGCCGTCGAAGTAGGCCGCGAAGACCCGGTCGTAGCGGTCCAGGTCGTCCTGGCTGCCGCAGAGGGTGAGCCGGCCCGCCCAGTAGGCGTCGGTGCGCCGCCCGGGGCCGAGCAGGTCGAGCGCCGCGAGGAAGTTCTGGGTCCGGTCGGGGCCGGCGTCCACCCCGGCGGCGCGTAGGGCCCGGGCGAATCCGACGACGGCGGAGGTGACATCCATGGCGGTCACCGCGGTCGTGCTCCCCCGGCGGCGGCCAGCAGCTCCGACAGGTCCAGCGACCGGGCCCGTTCGGCGTCCTCCCGGTATTTCAGTACCGAGCCGAGGGTGGCGACCGCCAGCTCGGCGTCCAGCTCCGTGGCCCCGAGCGCGTCCAGGGCCTCGGCCCAGTCGATGGTCTCGGCCACCCCCGGCGGCTTGAGCAGGTCCTCGTCCGCGCGCAGCGCCTGGACGACGGCGGTCACCTGCGCGGCCAGGCGTGCGGTGACCTGCGGTTGGCGTCTGCGTACGATCGCGAGCTCACGCTCGAAGTCCGGGTGGTCGAACCAGTGGTAGAGGCAGCGCCGCTTCAGGGCGTCATGCACTTCGCGGGTGCGGTTGGAGGTGAGGACGACCACGGGTGGCGACTGGGCGCGCAGGGTGCCGAGTTCGGGGACGGTGACCGAGTACTCCGAGAGCAGTTCGAGGAGGAAGGCCTCGAACTCGTCGTCCGCGCGGTCGATTTCGTCGATGAGCAGGACGCTGGGCTGGGTCTCCAGGGCTCGGAGCAGCGGCCGGGCCAGCAGGAAGCGACGGCTGTACAGCTCGCTCTCCAGGCGCTCGACATCACTGATCCCGGCTGCCTCGGCGGCCCGCAGGTGCAGCAGTTGGCGCGGGAAGTCCCAGTCGTACAGCGCCTGGGCCGCGTCGATGCCCTCGTAGCACTGCAACCGGATCAGCGGCGCCTCCAGGACCTGGGCCAGGGCGGAGGCGAGCGCGGTCTTGCCGGTGCCCGCGTCGCCCTCGCAGAAGACCGGGCGGTGCAGCCGCAGGGCCAGGTAGCAGGCGATGGCGAGGCCGTCGTCGACCAGGTAGCCGGTCGCCTGCAGACGGGACTTGAGGGCCTCGGGGCTCTCGGGAACGGCGGATGGGGCCGGGCCGGCGGCCGCGCCGGACGGTTCCCGCCCGGCGGCGCGGCCGGGGTCGGTGGAGGCCCCGATCCCGCCACCGGGCGACACGCGACCGGCACGGTCGGCCATCAGGCCAGCCCCGCCGCCGTGCTGACCGCCCGCCGGGTGAGGACGCGGGCGAGGTGCTCGCGGTAGTCCGACGAGCCGGCGAGGTCGGAGCCGGGGCGGGTCCCGTCGGCGGCGGACTCGGCGGCGTGGGCGATGGCGCCCGGGTCCGCGTCGGCCCCCGCGAGTGCGGCTTCGGTGGCCGTGGCCCGCAGGGGCGTCGGACCCATGTTGGTCAGGCCGATGCGGGATTCGGCGATGCGGCCGTTGTCGCGGCGGACGGCGGCGGCGACGCCGACGATGGCCCAGTCCTGGGCGATGCGGTTGAACTTCTCGTAGTGGAAGCCCCAGCCGTCGAGCTTGGGGACCCGGATCTCGACGAGAAGTTCGTCGGGCCGCAGGGCGGTCTGGAGATAGTCGGAGAAGAAGTCGCGGGCGGGGATGGTGCGCCGCCCCTGGGGGCCCGCCGCGACGAGCTCGCCGTCGAGGGCGAGGACGACGGCGGGCAGGTCGCCTGCCGGATCGGCGTGGGCGAGGGAGCCGCCGAGGGTGCCCCGGTGGCGTACGGCGGGGTCGGCGACGGTGGCCGTGGCGGCGGCGAGCAGGCCCGCGTGGCGGCGTACGAGCGGATCCCGGACGACGTCGTGGTGAGTGGTCATGGCCCCGATGACGAGGGAGCCGCCGTCCTCGCGGACGCCGCGCAGGCCGGGGATCCGGCCGACGTCGACGACGAGTTCGGGGAAGGCGAGGCGCAGTCGCAGGATGGGCAGCAGGCTCTGGCCGCCGGCCAGCACCTTGGCCTCGTCGCCCGCGTCGGCGAGGGCCCGGACGGCTTCGTCGACGGTCGTGGGGCGTGCGTAGTCGAAGGCAGCCGGGATCATGACGCGTCGTCCTTCCGCTCGTGTGCTCCCCGGGCGTCCTGGACGGCCCGCCAGATCCGCTGCGGGGTGCACGGCATCCGTACGTCCGTGACGCCGAGCGGCCGCAGCGCGTCCATGACGGCGTTGACCACCGCCGGGGTCGAGGCGATGGTGCCTGCCTCGCCGACGCCCTTGACGCCCAGCGGGTTGGAGGTGGCGGGGGTCTCGGTGCGGTCGGTGAGGAAGTCGGGCAGGTCGGCGGCGGACGGCACGAGGTAGTCGGCCATGGTGCCGGTGACGAGATTGCCCTCGGCGTCGTAGACCGCCTCCTCGTACAACGCCTGGGCGATGCCCTGGGCGACGCCGCCGTGCACCTGCCCCTGCACGATCATCGGGTTGATGACCTTGCCGACGTCGTCGACGCAGACGTAGGAGCGGATGCGGGCGCGGCCGGTCTCGGTGTCGACCTCGATGGCGCACAGGTGGGTGCCGTGCGGGTACGAGAAGGTCTCCGGGTCGACGAGGTGCTCGGCGTTGATCGTCGGTTCCATGCCCTCGGGCAGGTCGTGCGAGGAGAAGGTCGCGAAGGCGACCTCCTGGATGGTCTTGCGGGCGTCGGGCGAGCCCTTGACCGAGAACACGCCGTCGGTGAACTCCAGGTCGTGTTCGTTGGCCTCCAGCAGGTGTGCGGCGACCCGGCGGGCCTTGTCCACGACCTTCTGCGCGGCGTGGTGGACGGCCACGCCACCGACGACCAGTGAGCGGGAGCCGTAGGTGTCCATGCCCTGGGGTGCGATCTTGGTGTCGCCGTGGGCCACTTCGATGTCGTCGAAGGGCACGCCGAGCACGTCGGCCGCGATCTGGCTCCAGCAGGTGACGTGGCCCTGGCCGTGCGGGCTGGTGCCGGTGATCACCTCGACCTTGCCGGTGGGCAGCATGCGGATACTGGCCGCCTCCCAGCCTCCGGCGGCGTAGCGCAGGTCGCGCAGCACGCGGCTGGGCGCGAGGCCGCACATCTCGGTGTACGTGGACACGCCGATGCCGAGCCGGACCGGGTCGCCGCTGTCGTTGCGGCGGCGCTGCTCGGCGCGCAGGTCCTCGTAGTTGAAGAGGGCGAGCGCCTTGTCGGTGGCGGCCTCGTAGTTGCCGCTGTCGAAGGTGAGGCCCGCTATCGCGGTGTACGGGAACTCCTCGTGGCCGATCCAGTTGCGGCGGCGCAACTCGACCGGGTCGAGTCCGAGTTCGGCGGCGAGCTCGTCCATGGTGCGCTCGATGGCGAAGGTCGCCTCGGGGCGGCCGGCCCCGCGGTAGGCGTCGGTGGGCGTCTTGGTGGTGAAGACGCCGGTGCAGGTGAACCGGTAGGCGTCCATCTTGTAGATGCCCGGGTACATGAACGCGCCGAGGAGCGGTGTGCCCGGCGTGATGATCATCAGATAGGCACCCATGTCGGCGAGCAGGTCCACCTTGAGGCCGAGCAGCTTGCCCTCGCGGGTCGCGGCGATCTCGATGTCCTGGATCTGGCCGCGGCCGTGGTGGGTGGCCTGGTAGCCCTCGGAGCGGGACTCGGTCCACTTGACGGGGCGTCCGAGCCGCCTGGCCACGGCCAGGGCGACGGCCTCCTCGCGGTAGACCTGGAGTTTGGAGCCGAAGCCGCCGCCGACGTCCGGGGCCACCACCCGCAGCTTGTGCTCGGGGATGCCGGTGACCATGGACAGCAGTACGCGGGCCACGTGCGGGACCTGGGTGGAGGAGTAGAGGGTGTAGTCGCCCGATGCGGCGATCGGGGTGGCGACGACCGCGCGCGGCTCCATGGCGTTGGGGATGAGCCGCTGCTGGATGTACCGGCGGCGCAGCACGACGTCCGCGCGCTCCCTGACCGTGTCGTAGTCCTCGCCGGTGGCGAGCGGCCAGGTGTAGCAGCGGTTGGTGCCCTTGTCGGAGTGCACGAGCGGGGCGCCGTCGGCGAGTGCGGCCTCCATGTCGAGCACGGCAGGCAGGGGCTCGTAGTCGACCTCGATCGCCTCCAGCGCGTCGGCCGCCGCGTAGCGGTCGCGGGCGATGACGACGGCCACGATGTCGCCGGCGTAGCGGACCTCGTCCAGGGCGAGCGGCGGGTGGTCGGGCAGGACGATGTCCTCGGTGACGGGCCAGACGCAGGGCATGGAGGCGAGTTCGTCGGCGAAGTCGCGGCCGCTGAAGGCGGCGATGACGCCGGGCCGCTCCAGGGCGGGCGACACGTCGATGCGCTCGATGCGGGCGTGTGCCATGGGGCTGCGCAGGAAAGTCATGTGCAGCAGGCCGGGCACGGTGATGTTGTCGGTCCAGTTGGTCTGGCCGGTGACGAGGCGGGCGTCCTCCTTGCGGACCCGGGAGCGGCCGACCTCACGGTCGCGCCCGGTGAGCTGGTCGGTCATAGCCGCGCCTCCTGTCCGGCCGCTGTCGTTGCGGTCGCCGTGACTTTCGGCTCGGTCGCGTGCTCCTGTACGGCGCCGGGCTCGGGCGCGCGGCGGCGGCGCTCCTCGGCGGCGGCCGCCAGGACGGCTCGCACGATGTTCTGGTAGCCGGTGCAGCGGCAGAGGTTGCCCTCCAGGGCGTGCCGGACCTCTTCGGGACCGGGGTCGGGGTTCTCCTTGAGCAGGTCCCGGGCGGCCATGATCATGCCGGGGGTGCAGTAGCCGCACTGCAGGGCGTGCTGCTGGTGGAAGGCGGTCTGCAGCGGATGCCATTCGCCCCCGGTGGCGAGCCCCTGGATCGTCGTCACCTCGCCGCCGTCCGCCTGGACGGCGAGGACCGAACAGCTCTTGACGCTCTCCCCGTCCAGGTCGACCGTGCAGGCCCCGCAGTTGGTGGTGTCGCAACCGATGGGGGTCCCGGTCAGGCCCAGGCGGTCTCGCAGGTAGTGGACCAGGAGCAGGCGGGGTTCCACCTCGTCCTCGTAGGTCGTGCCGTCCACCTTCACCGAGATACGGGTCATGTGCCCTCCCAAGGGGCGTGGGCGTGATGAGGTCCCCCGTTCGGATGTGATGTGCGCCACTCTAGGCCGCCGCGGTGACCCTTGCCTGTCCTCAGGATCGGCGTAAGTTTGATTACATGATTACGACAGAGCAGAGAGAGGCGCTGCGCGGCTGGATCGCCGGGCGGCTGCCGGAAGGACTGTTCGTCGAGCTCCTGGACGTGACCGTGGACCGCGAGGAGATCACCGTCATCGGCCGGATCCCGGAGCCCGACCTCGGCGCGGAGGCGTCACAGGTGGAGCGCGACGAGGCACGGATCGGCCGCGCCGCGGAGTTCCGGGAGCGTACGCGCGACGAGCGCATCACGGTGGCCCGCGAGGCCGAGCGCCGGTTCGGCCGCAAGGTGTCCTGGGGCGTGGAGGTCGGCGGCACCCGGGTGCTGTTCACCACGGTCTCGGCGCCGGTGATGACCCGGCTGCGCCAGCCGGAGCGCCAGGTGCTGGACACGCTCATCGCGGGCGGGGTCGCCCGCAGCCGCAGTGACGCGCTGGCGTGGTGCGTACGGCTCGTACAGCGCAACGCGGACGACTGGCTCGGCGAGCTGCGCGAGTCCCTGGAACACGTACAGCGGGTGCGGGAGCAGGGGCCGGACGCGGCATGACGGCAGCCGCTCCCGAAGTCCGCGAAGCGGTGCGGGGGCGGCGTCAGGAGTGGGCCACGGCATGAAAGCGCCGGGTGGGCGGGGATCAGGCTCCGCTCACCCGGCGCTGGACCGGGGATGTCAGACGGTCGCGGTCTCGCGGGCCGGGGCGGTGTGGCCGGCCGGCTTGAGGCCGAGCTCGGCGGTGGGGACCCGGTAGGTCTCGCGGGCGGTCGCGGCGGCGATGGCGCTGATGACGCAGAGGACGGAGGTGAAGGCGGCGACGGCCACCCAGTTGTCGCCCTTGGGGCCGGCGATCTCGGCGGCGAAGCTGACGGCGAAGCCGGCGATGGCGAAGCCGATCTGGGTGCCGATGGCCATGCCGGAGAGGCGGACGCGGGTGGTGAACATCTCGCCGTAGAAGGAGGGCCAGATGCCGTTGGCCGCGCTGTAGACGATGCCGAGGGCGAGGATGCCGGCCAGGAAGATCAGCGGGTAGCTGCCCGTGGAGATGGCCCACAGGTAGACGAAGGCCATCACGGCGCTGCCGAGCGCGCCGATGAGGAAGACCGGCTTGCGGCCGATGCGGTCCGACAGCTTGGCCCACAGGGGCAGTACCAGCAGGGCCGCGCCGTTGGCGGCGACGGCGACCCACAGCATGACCGAGCGGTCGAGGCCGACAGCCTCGCTGGTGCCGTAGGAGAGCGCCCAGACGGTGAAGATCGTGGTCACGGTCGCGATGACGGCCGCCGCGACGACGCGCAGGACATCGGCCCAGTGGTGGCGCAGCAGCTCGGCCAGCGGAAGCTTGGCCACCGCGTTGTTCTTGGCCGCCTGCTCGAAGACCGGGGTCTCCTCCAGGTTCCGGCGGATGATGAAGCCGACGATGGTGACCAGCGCACTGGCCAGGAACGGGATGCGCCACCCCCAGGTCAGCAGCTCGTTCTCGGGGAGGGCGGCGACGGGGATGAAGACCAGGGTGGAGATGATCTGGCCGGCCTGCGTGCCGTTGAGGGTGAAGCTCGTGTAGTACGCCCGGCGGTCCTCGGGGGCGTGCTCCAGCGTCATGGAGTTCGCGCTGGCCTGCTCACCGGCGGCCGAGAGGCCCTGCAGCACGCGCAGGGTGATCAGGAGCGCCGGCGCCAGGCCGCCGACCTGGGCGTACGTGGGCAGACAGCCGATGAGGAAGGTCGCCAGGCCCATCATGATCAGCGTGGAGACCATGATCTTGCGACGGCCGAGCCGGTCGCCGATGTGCCCGAGGAAGACCGCGCCGATGGGCCGGGCCGCGTACGCGACACCGAAGGTGGCCAGTGACTGGAGGGTGGCGGATGCGGTGTCCGAACCGCCGAAGAAGACCTTGGGGAAGATCAGGGCAGCGGCGCTGCCGAAGATGAAGAAGTCGTAGTACTCCAACGCGCTCCCGATCCAGGCGGCGAAGGCGGCCTTCCGGGGCTTGCCCTGCGGCTCGGCGGGTCCGGCCACAGCGTCGTGAGCGGTCACGTGGGGCTCCTCTGGTGAGGTTGTCGAGGGTAACTGGCGGCGCGGTCTGCCCGGAATGCCATGAGATGGGCATGGGGGACGGACTGCGGGGACGGCGCCGGTCGGGTGAGCTGGCGACCTAATGTACGCACTGGATAGTTAGTACTGCGTTCTCACGGATGCTCGGCCGCACGGCGGGCGCCTGTCAAGGGTTTCGGCGGGGTTTTTGCAACCGCAAATTTTTCTGGCGTTAATCGAGGCGTAACAGTTATTCCGGGCCTCTTCCCGTCCGAGGGGCGCTCCGGCTATAGATAACTCACTAGTTCGTACATTGTTCGCGAAGGACGGTAGCTCCATGCCGACAGCACAGGTGGAGACGGCAGCCGGACTGGTCCGGGGACTCGCCGGCGACGCCGTGTTCGCCTGGAAGGGCATCCCGTACGCGGCTCCGCCGGTCGGGCCGCTGCGCTTCCGGCCGCCCTCCCCCGTCAAGCCGTGGCCGGGGGTGCGGGAGGCCGTCGGCCACGGACCGCAGGCCGTGCAGTTCTCCGGGGCGGCGGGCCCTGACGTGGAGGGCGACGAGGACTGCCTGACGGCCAATGTATGGGCGCCGGCCGACGCGTCGGGGCCGCTGCCCGTCCTGTTCTGGATCCATGGCGGGGCCTTCCTGCACGGCAGCGGGAGGCTCTACGACGGTGCCCACCTCGCCCGGAGCGGTCAGGTGGTGGTCGTGACGGTCAACTACCGGCTCGGCCCGCTCGGCTTCACCGGGACCACGAATCCGGCCCTGCTGGACCTGGTGGCGGCACTGGAGTGGGTGCGGGACAACATCGCGGCCTTCGGCGGCGACCCCGGCCGGGTGACGCTGTCCGGACAGTCCGCCGGCGGCATGCTGACCACGACCCTGCTCGGGGTGCCCGCCGCGCGGGGGCTCTTCCACCGGGCCCTGGTCCTCAGCGGCGGCGCCCGCAATGTGCACACCCCGGACCAGGGTGCCGAGGCGGCCCGGCGGCTGCTCGACGCGCTGGGCGTGCCGGCGGACCGGTTGCCGGGGCTGCCGGCGCGGGCGCTGCGCGAGGGCGCCGCGAAGGTGGTCGCCGGGGCGGGCGACGCGGTGCTGCGGGGCGACGACTTCCGGCCGGTGGTGGACGGCGAGGTGCTGCCGCGTGCGCCGCTGACCGCCGTGGCGGAGGGCGAGGCGCGCGGGATCCCGCTGTGGGTCAGCCATGTGCGGCACGAGATGGACATCTTCACGGGCCCGCCGGCCGCGCCCTGCCTGCCCGGTACCGACGCGGCCGGCCGCGACCGGCTGGGCGAGGCGCGCTGGGCGGCGCTCGGCCGGTCCTACGCCGCCGCGGCTGCCGACGCCGCCGCGGCCGCCGACCTCGATGCGGCCGCCGACCTCGATGCCAAGCCCGGCCGCGACCCGCACCTCGACCTGCTGGACGACGTCATGTGGTGGCTCCCGGCGCTGCGGCTCGCCGAGGCCCAGCACGCGGCCGGCGGCCAGGTGTGGTTCAGCCGCTTCGACCACACCCCGGGCCTGCCCCCGTACGACCGGCTCGGCCCGACCCATGGCGCCGACAACCGCTGCCTGTGGGGCAGCCCGCCGGTCTTCAACAACCTGCCGGGCCTGGCGCCCGCGCCGCCGATGAGGCCGGCCGACCTGGCCGTCGCCGGGCAGGTGCAGGGCGCCGTGCTCTCCTTCGTACGGGGTGAGGCTCCGGAGTGGCCCGCGTACGAGCCGCAGGGCCGGGCCACGCGGATCTTCCAGGACCCGCCGCGTGTGGTGCGCGACCCGCACCGCGAGCGGCGGCTGCTCTGGAAGGACCTGCCCGAGGTGTGAGGCGGCGTCAGCCGAGCCTGCGGTGGAGGAAGTCGATCGTGCGGGACCAGGCGAGTTCGGCGGAGGGCCGGTGGTACGCCTCCGGGCGGCCGTCGTTGAAGAAGGCGTGGCCGGCCGGGTAGAGGTGGAACTCCGGGGTGATGCCGGACTGCTCCTCGATGGCGGCGCCCAGCCGGCTGAGCGACTCCGGCGGGACGGTGTGGTCCTGCTCGCCGTAGTGGCCCAGGACGTCGGCCTTGAGGTGGGAGAAGTCCGGCAGCGGTCCGGGGATGACCCCGTAGAAGGGCACGGCCGCGCTGACGCGCGGGTCGCGGGCGGCGAGGGCGATCACGAAGCCGCCGCCCATGCAGAAGCCGACGGCGCCGACCGTGTCGCCGGTGGTCTCCTCCCGGGAGAGGAGGTGGCCCACGGCGCCGGACAGCAGGTCGACGCCGCGCTCGGTGGGCAGCTGCGACATCATCCGGACGGCCTCGGCCGAGTCGTGCGCGACCTTCCCGCCGAAGAGGTCGGGGGCGAGCGCGACGAAACCGGCCTGCGCGAGGCGGTCGGTGACGTCCGCGATGTGGTCGGTGAGGCCCCACCACTCCTGGATGACGATCACGCCCGGGCCGTGGCCGGCGGGCGGCAGGGCCAGATAGCCGTGGGCGGTGCCGCCGGCGCTGGGGAAGGAGACGTTCTGGCGGGCTTCGGAATGATCTGCGGACACGTTTCTGCTCCCGGGGGGGGTGGAGGGTGACGCTCGGTCATGTCGGCCCGTACAACCGGGCCGACTGCCATGATCTTCCGGTCGGTACCGAATATCGAAGACACGGAGGCGATGACCGATGGGCGAGTTGCGGGTGTGCGTGGCCGGAATCACCGGCTGGACCGGCGAGGCGGTGGCCCAGGGCGTACTCGACGCCCCTGGCCTGCGGCTGAGTTCCGGGGTCGCACGGTCGGCGGCCGGCCGCGAGCACCTCGGCGTCCCGGTGTACGGGACGGTGGAGGAGGCGCTCGACTCCGGGGACGGCGTGGACGTACTCGTCGACTACACCTCGCACGCGTCGGTGGGCGCGCATGTCCGGGCGGCCGTGGCCCGGGGGGTGAACGTCGTGGTGGGCTCGTCGGGGCTTTCCGCCGAGGAGTACAAGGAGATCGGCGACCTCGCCGCCAAGCACGGCGTCGGGGTCGTCGCCTCCGGGAACTTCTCGCTCACCGCGGCCATGGCCCAGGCCGCCGCCAAGCTGGCCGCCCGTCACCTGCCGCACTGGGAGATCATCGACTACGCGTCCGACGGAAAGCCGGATGCGCCCAGCGGCACGGCGCGCGAGCTGGCCGAGCAACTGTCACAGATCCGCCGCCCCGAGTACGCCATCCGCCCCGAGGACACCGCCGGGCACCCCGAGGCGCGGGGGGCCTCCGTCTCCGACGTACAGGTGCACTCGGTGCGGCTGCCCGGCTTCGTGCTGGCCGTGGAGACGGTGTTCGGGCTGCCGGACGAGCGGCTGGTCATCCGGCACGACGCGGGGAGTTCGCCCGCGCCGTACGTGGCCGGGACGCTGCTCGCGGTACGGGCCGCCGCGGGGCGCCCCGGGCTGGTACGCGGCCTGGACACGCTGCTGCTCGACGGCCCGGTCCCGGCCGACGCGGGCTGAAGTGCCCGGTGCGGTGGCTGCGAACGTTCGCCGGGTTGCGCAGCCGCCGGCTGCGCTTTGTCCTCAATCGCCGGACGGGCTGACTTTCAGCCGCAGCAGCAGTGCCGTGACGCAGCCGCCGAGCAGGATCGCCGCCGCACCGGCGAGTTGGCCGGTGCGGAGGGCAGCGGCGAAGGCGTCCATGGCGGCGGTGCGGGCGGCGGGGGTCCGGGCGGCGGCGAGAGCGGCGGGGAGGGAAGCCGCGGCGGCGAGGGCGGTGAAGCGGGAGTTCAGGACGGCGCCGAGGGCGGCGACGCCGAGGCTGGTGCCGAGTTCGGACATGGTGCCGTCGATGCCCGCGCCGGCGCCGGCGCGCTCCGGGGGGATGGAGCCCATGACGGCCTCGGCGATGGCGGGGTTGGCGAGGGCGCAGCCGACGCCCATGAGGACGAGGCCGAGGAGGAGTACCCCGTAACCGCCGTCGGTGACCGTGGCGACGACGGTGAGCCCGCCGGCCAGCAGGGCCATGCCGACGGCGATGGCGGGCGGCAGCCCGATGCGGCGGATCAGCCGCGCGCAGACGCCCGTGAAGTTGAGCAGGACGATGGTGAGCGCGAAGGGCGCCGTGCGCAGACCCGCCTCCAGCGCCGAGTAGCCGCGTACGAACTGAAGTTGCTGGGTGAGCAGGAAGAGCGCTCCGCCGCTGCCGAAGGTGATCAGCACAACGCCCGTGACGGCGCCGGCGAAGCGCCGGTCCTGGAGGAAGCGCAGGTCCAGCATGGGGTAGGGGGTCCGGCGTTCCCACAGCGCGAAGGCGCCCAGTGCGGTGCCGCCCGCCAGGGCCGCAAGCAGGACCCTGCCGGAGCCCCAGCCGGCGTCGGGCCCGGAGATGATCGCGTACACGACGGCGGTCACGCCGGCCGTGGACAGCAGGGCGCCGGGCAGGTCGGGGCGGTCACCGCTGGGGTTCTTCGACTCGGGGACGAGGGCGAGGACGGCGAGGGCGGCGACGAGGACGACCGGGAGGTTGACCAGGAAGATCGCCCCCCACCAGAAGTGGGCGAGGATCAGGCCGCCGATGGGCGGGCCGGCCGCGAAGCCGAGGGCGTTCGCGGCGGCCCAGACACCGATGGCGCGGGGGCGTTCGTCGGCGTCGAAGATCTGCATGGCGACCGCGAGGGTGGTGGTCACCAGCAGCGCGCCGCCGACGCCCATCCCCGCCCGCGCCGCGATCAACTCGCCGGTGGACCGGGCGAGTCCGGCCGCGGCGGATCCGGAGCCGAACAGCGCGAGTCCGGCCAGCAGCAGCTTCTTGCGGCCGTAGCGGTCGGCGGCGCTGCCCGCGGAGAGCAGCAGGCCTGCCTGGACGAGCGAGTAGGCGTTGATCATCCACTGGACGTCGGCGGTGGACGCGTCCAGCTCCCGGGTGAGGGAGGGGATGGCGACGTTCAGGACCGTGTTGTCGAGTACGACGGTGATCTGCGCGAGGCAGATCACCGCGAGGACGAGCCACCGGGTCGGGAGGCGGGTCACCGTCGTTCGAAGGGGGCGATGGGGTTCTTCAGGGTGCCGACCATCTGCAGGGCCGCCGAGGGGTCGGCGAGGTCGAGCATCTGCTGGTTGTTGCGCAGCTGAAGCCGGTTGAGGCAGGAGAGCGCGAACTCCTCCGCGAAGATGTCGTATCGCTGGATCTTGTCCGCCAGGTGGGGCACCGACGCCTGGTAGTCGGACACGCACTCCGCGACGGTCCGCCAGAAGGCCGTCTCGTCGAGCGTCCCCTCGGTGACGAGAGCGGCGTTCAGGAAGCGGAGGAAGCAGTCGAAGACATCGGTGAAGACCGACAGGATCTTCTCGTCCTCGGGCACCTCGACGCGGATGCGCAGAACTGCCGGCGGCAGGGTCGCGTCCGGGTCCAGTACGGCGATCTCCTCGGCGATGTCCTTGAAGATCACCCGCTCGACGGTGCCGCCGTCGAGGACCAGGATGACGTTCTCGCCGTGGGGCATGAAGACCAGGTCGTAGGCGTAGAGGCTGTGCAGCAGCGGCGTCAGGTAGGCGTCGAGATAGCGCCGCAGCCACACCTCGGGGGCGAGGCCCGACCGGTCGATCAGCGCGGCCGCCAGCGAGCGGCCCTCGTGGTCGGTGTGGAGCAGTGAGGCCATGGTGGCCAGTCGCCGGCCGGGCTCCAGGGCGGGTACGGGGCTCTCGCGCCAGAGGGCGGCGAGCATCTTGCGGTACGGAGAGTAGCGGTCGGTGGCGGCTTCGTACTGGCGGTGGTGGTAGCCGACGGCGGCCCGCTCGCGGATGATCGTCAGGCGGGTGGCCCGGAAGACGTCGTCGCTCGCGATGAGGCCGGCGAGCCAGTCGTTGATGGCCGGGGTCGCCTCCATGTAGGCGGCGGACAGGCCCCGCATGAAGCCCATGTTGAGGACGGACAGCGCGGTCTTCACGTAGTGCTTGGCGGGGTCGCTGGTGTTGAAGAAGGTACGGATCGACTGCTGGGCGAGGTAGTCGTCGTCGCCGGGTCCGAGCGGGACGAGGCGGCGCTGGGCGACCTCGGCGGCGAAGGTGACCGACAGCTTGTTCCACCACTGCCAGGGGTGGACGGGGATGAGGTGGTGGTCGGCGAGGTCGAGGCCGAGTCCGGCCATCACGTCCGCGAAACGGGCGAGGGTGGGGCCGCCGAGTTCGTCCCGCATCAGCCGCTCGTAGTCGATGTCGGCGGCGGAGGTGAAGGTGGAGTGGTCGCGGTGGGCGGCCAGCCAGAGCAGCCGGACGGGGCTCGCCGCCTCGGGGGCGTACGCGTGGTATTCGTGCACGCCGAAGCCGAGCCGCCCGTTGTTGGCGACGAAGCAGGGGTGGCCCTCGGTCATTCCGGTCTCGATGGCCTGGAAGTCGGCCTTGGCGAGTTCGGCGGCGGTGACCGGCTCTTTGGTGAGCTTGTAGGCCGTGCCGGACAGGGTGGAGCTGATCTCCTCCAGGTAGACCGGCAGGACGGTGTCGCCCAGGCCCAGGGAGCCGTGCAGTTCGATGACGAAGTCGACCGCGTCCAGGGGCAGTTCGGTGCCCCCGTGGTGGCGGGTGATGCTGTCGGCGGCTATCTGCCAGTGGTCGAGGGTGAGGACGCGGGCGGCGAAGCGGTACTCGACGGTGCCGTCGTCGCTGCGTACGACGTAGTGGTCGCCCGCCTTGACGGGGGTGAGCAGCCGTTCGTGGGAGAACTCGGCGAGGGCCTTGCGGACCAGGAGCCGGTTGGCCAGGGCCCAGTTGTCCGGCGTGAGGTGGGCGACGGCCGCTGACGCTGTGGGGGTGGTGATCACGAGGTGGTTACTCCGGCGTTCAGGAACTGGTCACGGGTGCAGACGCTGAGCAGGGCGTCCTTCTCGGGCTTCGCGATCGTGTCGACGACCTCGAAGCCGACGGCGGCGTTGAGCGCGTGGACCGCCGTGTTGCGTGTGTCGGGCTCCACCACGACGCGGCGGGTGTCCGGGTCGGCGAACAGCAGCTCCATGACGGTGGTGATGACGGCCCGGGTGAAGCCGTGGACCGGGGTGGCGGCCGGGGCGCAGAGGAAGTGCATGCCGACGTCGCCGTCCCGGTGGTCGTACAGGCCGACGAGCTCGACCTCGGCGGGGTCGTAGCGCTCGACGAGGAAGGCGGGGCGGCCTTCGTGGAGGCCGATGTAGGCGTCGTGGTGCGGGTGTTCGGCGATCTTGCGGTATTCGTACGCGACCTGGGCCGGGTCGGCCTCGCCCATCAGCCAGAAGGAGGCCTTGGGGTGGGTGACCCAGCTGTGCAGCAGTGCGGCGTCGGCTTCCGGGTCGAGGGGACGGACGGCGAACCGGCCGAGCACGGCGTCGGTGCGGCTGAAGATGATCTCGCTCATCGGATGACGCCCTCCGGTGCGCCGAACTCCTGGAAGGCGATGGCCTTTTCGACCGGGTAGTGCTCGCGGCCCAGCAGCTCGCGGATGATCCACGCGTTGCGGTAGGGGCCCATGCCCAGGTCGGGAGAGGTGAGGCTGTGGGTGTGGGTGGCACCGTTCTGCAGGAAGATGCCGCGCCCGGTGGTGTCGATGCTGTAGTTGCGGGCGACGTCGAAGCGGCCTCGGCTGTCCCAGCGGATGCGGTGGCGGACCGGCTCCAGGAAGGCGGGCGTGCGGTAGCGGTAGCCGGTGGCCAGGACGAGGCCCTGGGTGGTGAGCTCGAAGTCCCGTTGCTGCTCGGCGTGGTGGAGGCCGAGGGTGTAGCCGGCCGAGGTCGCGTCGTACGAGGCGCTGGTGAGGGCGGTGTTGGTCATCAGCCTGGTCGGGACGGGGCCCTTGACGCTCTTCTGGTAGAGCAGGTCGAAGATGCCGTTGATCAGGTCTGCGTCGATGCCCTTGAACAGGCTCTTCTGTTCGGCTTCGAGGCGGTAGCGGGTGTCCTCGGGGAGGGCGTGGAAGTAGTCCACGTACTCCGGCGAGGTCATCTCCAGGGTGAGCTTGGTGTACTCCAGCGGGAAGAAGCGCGGGGAGCGGGTCACCCAGGTGAGCCGGTAGCCGTGGGTGTCGGTGTCGGCGAGCAGGTCCGCGTAGATCTCGGCGGCGCTCTGGCCGCTGCCGACGACGGTGACGCTGTCCTTGGCCTGGAGCGCAGCCTTGCCGTCCAGGTAGCCGGAGTTGTGGATGAAGTCGCCGCCGAGGCCCTGGCAGGCGTCGGGGATGTGCGGCGGGGTGCCGGTGCCCAGGACGAGGTGGCGGGCGCGGTGCCGGGTGGTTTCGCCGGTGGCGGTTCGGACGGCGTGGACGGTGTAGAGGCCGTCGGTCTCGTCGTACTCGACGCGGGTCACCTCGTGGCCGAAGCGGACGCTGCGGAGTTTGGCGGCGGCCCAGCGGCAGTAGTCGTTGTACTCGCTGCGCACCGGGTAGAAGATCTCGCGGATGTAGAACGCGTACAGCCGGCCGGATTCCTTCAGGTAGCTGAGGAAGGAGTACGGGGACGTGGGGTCGGCCAGGGTGACGAGGTCGGCCATGAACGGGGTCTGCAGGGTCGCGGAGTCCAGCAGCATGCCCGGGTGCCAGTCGAAGTCCGGCTTGCTCTCCAGGAAGAGGCCGTCGAGCTCGCCGATCGGCTCGGTCAGGCAGGCGAGGCCCAGGTTGTAGGGGCCGAGGCCGATGGCGATGAAGTCATGGGGGGACGGTGGGTGTGTCGGCATGGGGGGGTTCTCTCGTTCGGTCGGCGGACGGCGGTCAGCCGGCGAGGGGGTGGAGTTCCGTCGCCAGGCGCTCGTTCACGTAGCGGCCGGCGTGCTCGGCGAGGAGGTCGAGGACGTGGCCGATGTCGTCCAGCGACGTCTCGGGGTTGAGCAGGGTGAACTTCAGGTGGTGGGCGCCGTCGACCTTGGTGCCGGCCACGACGGCCTCGCCGGAGGCGGCGAGCGCCTCGCGGGCGTACAGGTTGGCGGCGTCGGCAAGTTCGCGTGCCGGGCCCGCGGGCGGCAGGTAGCGGAAGACGACGGTGCTGAGCTGGGACTTGGTGACGACCTCGAAGCGCGGGTCGTCATCGAGCAGGTCCCAGGCGCCGGCCGCGCGGTCCACGACCTCGTCGAAGAGTTCGCCGACCGCGCCGGGGCCCATGATGCGCAGGGTCAGCCACAGTTTGAGCGCGTCGAAGCGGCGGGTGGTCTGGAGGGACTTGTCGACCTGGTTGGGGATGCGCTGTTCGGCCATGCGCGCGGGGTTGAGGTAGTCGGCGTGGTAGGTCGCGTGCCGTAGCGCGGCCCGGTCGCGGACCAGGACGGCGCTGGAACTGACCGGCTGGAAGAAGGACTTGTGGAAGTCGACGGTCACCGAGTCGGCACGTTCGATGCCGTTCAGCAGCTCGCGCCGGGTGCGGGAGACCAGCAGCCCGCAGCCGTAGGCGGCGTCGACGTGCAGCCACAGACCGGCCCACTGGCACAGGTCGGCGATCTTCTCCAGCGGGTCGATGGTGCCGAAGTCGGTGGTGCCGGCGGTGGCGACGACGGCCACGACGGTCAGGCCCTCGCGGTGGCAGCGCTCGATTCCCCGGGCGAGAGCCGCCGGCCGCATACGGCGGTCGCGGTCGGTCTCCACGGTGATGACGGCGTCCGGGCCGAGGCCGAGTAGCTTCGCCGACTTCTGGACGCTGAAGTGGCCGGCCTCGGAGGCGAGGATGCGCAGCCGGGGCAGGATGTCGTGCTTGGTCAGCGGCACGGCGGAGTTCTTCGCGGCCAGCGCACAGGCCTCTTCGCGGGCGAGCAGCAGGGCGTGGAGGTTGGACTGGCTGCCACCGCTGGTGAAGACGCCGTCGGCGTCCGGGCCGAGGCCGATGCGCTCGGCCGTCCAGTCGATCAGGCGGCGTTCGATGAGGGTGCCGCCGGCGCTCTGGTCCCAGGTGTCGAGGGAGGAGTTGACGGCGGTCAGGACGGCTTCGCCGAGCAACGCCGGGATGACCACCGGGCAGTTGAGGTGGGCGAGGTAGCGGGGGTGGTGGAAGTAGACGGCGTCGCGGAGGTAGACGTTCTCGAGCTCGTCGAGGGCGGCGGCCGGGTCGGCCAGCGGCTGCTCCAGGTCGATCGCGGAGATCTCCGGGGCCAGCCGGGCCGGGGTGATTCCGGTGAAGGGGCGCTCGGTGCGGGCGACCCGGGCGGCGACCCGCTCGACGCCGTCGGTCAGGGAGCGCCGGTAGCCGTCCACCGTATGGTCGTTGAACAGGTGCGCTCTGGCGTCCACTGCCCCGGTTGCGGCGTCCGGCTGCCCCTGGAAACTCATGCTCTGTCCTTCCCGTCGCGAACGCTTGGCGCGCTTTACTTAGGTAAGCCTAACCTAACTCACGCGGCGGATGTGACCGGTGGGGTGGCCAGCGCCTCCGCGCGGAGATCCTCCTCGGAGGCGCCCAGCCGCCAGTAGCCGGAGAACGCGACGCTCCGGCGGTCGAATCCGCGCTCGCCGACGAGATGACGGCGCAGCGCCTTCACACACCCGGCCTCGCCGGCGATCCAGGCGTACGGATTCCCGCCCGGCAGTTCGGCCGCCCGTACGGCAGCCGGAAGATCGCCGCCGACCAGCCAGGTGATCTCGGCGTCGGCCCGGCAGGGCAGGTCCTGGATGTCGCCGGCGTCGGGCACGTCGATCCACACCCGCGCCCGCGTTCCGGCCGGCAGCCACGCCAGAATGGCAGCGGCGGCCGGCAGTGCGGTGGCGTCGGCCGCGATCAGCACCCAGTCGGTGCCGGGCGGGGGCCGGAAGCCGACGCTCTTGTTGTCCTCGACCGCCGGGCCGAGCAGCACCACACGGTCCCCCGGCACGGCCCCGGTGGCCCAGCGGGAGGCCGGGCCGCCGTCGCCGTGCAGGGCGAAGTCGACATCCACCTCGGCCTGTTCGCGGCGCTGCTCCCGCACGGTGTACGAGCGCATGACGGCCCGTACCGCCGGATCCATGGCCCGCCACGCCCCGAACCAACTCTCACCGCCGTGGGTGGGGACAACCGGGGCTTCCTGCCCCGGATGCGGCAGGAAGAGCGAGAAGCTCTGGTCCCGGCCGCCCCCGGCGAAGTCCCGCAGCTGTTCGCCGCCGAAGGTGACCCGGACGATGGACGGCCCGAGGCGTCGGCTGCGTACGACACGGGCATCGAAGAACTGGAACGCTCCGGCAACGGCAGTGGTCATGCGGGCACCTCCGAAAGTGGGTCAGCCGAGCTTCTTGGCCTGCTGGATGGACGTGGCGAGGTTCTCCAGGAGCGGGGCGGCACCGGCGTACGAGAAGCGGGGCACCGCGTCCCAGGCGGCGATCTGGCCGGCCTTGACGGCGGGGAGCCGTGTCCAGGAGGGCTTGGCGGCGAGGGCCTTGGGCTGCAGGGCGGTGCTGCGGTTGTCGAGCAGGATGAGATCCGCGTCGTAGGTGTCCGCGTTCTCCCAGCTGAGGCTCTCGAAGTAGCCGCCGGAGTCGGTCTTCTTCGGCACGACGATGTCGACGCCGAGGGACTTGAAGTACATGAGGTCGCTGCTGACCCCGGGGTTGGAGACGTAGAAGAGGTCGGCGCTGCCGGACGCGGCCAGGACCTTCAGGCCGCCGGCGGCCTTGGCGGCCGAGCGCAGGGTCGCGGCGGCCTTCTCGAAGCGGGCCTTGGCGTCGGTGACCTCCTTGGCCTTGAGGTCGGCGCCGAGGGATTCGGCCAGTTCGGCGTAGCGCTGGATGGACTCGGTCATGGGGAGGCGGGCGACTTCGATGGCGACGCTGGGGGCGAGGGCGAGGATCTTCTTCTTGCTCTCGTCCGGGACGTACCAGAGGTCGCCGTTGTCGTAGGTGTGGGTGACGAGGAGGTCGGGGTCGAGGGCCGCGTACTTCTCGATGTTGAACTCGCCCCAGACGTTGCCGAGGATCGTCACCTTGTCGATGTCGAGGCCGCCGGCCTGCGGGTCGGCCTTGCCGTTCTTGAGCTTGGTCTCGCCGAAGACGCCGACGAGCTGGTCGTCGAGCCCGAAGTCGTGGAGGGCGGCGGCGGTGCCGGTGAAGGCGACGATGCGCTGCGGGGTGGTCTTGGCGGTGACCTTCTTCTTGCGGTCGTCGGTGAAGGTCCAGCTGCCGGTGCCGCCGTCCCTGGCGGAGACTGCACCCGAATCGGCTGAACCGCCGCTGCCCCCGCAGGCGGTGAGCAGGGCGCCGATGCCTGCGGCGCCGCCCGCAGCGAGGAGGCCGCGGCGGGAGAGGGGAGCGGTGATGCTGGGCTGCGGCATGGGCGTGTCTTTCTCTCACTGGGTAAAGGCAGGGTCAAGGAAATCGACCGTCGGGCGTTAGGTTAACCTAACCTAAGTTAATGTCCAACGGGGCGTCCCGCCGCTCCCCCGCCCGCACCGGAGTCCGTCCGTGACCGTCACCAACTCACCACCGGAGCAACGGAGTTCGCCGGTCGGCCGGCCGGTGGCGCAGCCGTTGGCGCTGCCTGCGGCCCTGCTGGTCCTGGCCGTCGTCGTGGCGCTCAGCATCGGGGTCGGGGCAAAGCAGCTGTCCCCCGGCGAGGTGTGGCACGGCCTCTTCGACAGTGGCTCCCCCGCCTACACCGTCGTGCACCGCATGCGGCTGCCGCGCACCCTGCTGGGGCTGCTCGCCGGGGCCGCGCTGGGCCTGGCCGGTGGCGTGATGCAGGCGCTGACCCGCAATCCGCTGGCCGACCCCGGGCTGCTCGGCATCAACGCCGGCGCCTCGGCGGCCGTGGCGACCGCGATCTCCTTCTTCGGGGTCACCACCTTCAACGGCTACGTGTGGTTCGCGCTGCTGGGTGCGGCGGCGGTCGCGGCCCTGGTCTACGCGGTCGGCGGCGGACGCGGGGCCACCCCGGCCCGCCTCGCGCTGGCCGGGGCCGGGCTCAACGCCACGCTCTACTCCTACGTCAGCGCGGTGATGCTGCTCGACAGCTCCTCGCTGGACAGGATGCGCTTCTGGACGGTCGGCTCGCTCGCATCCGCCCAGCCCTCGACCGTCGCCGAGCTGGCGCCCTTCGTCGTAGCCGGCCTGCTGCTCGCCCTCGCCCTGGCCCGGCCGCTCAACGCCCTGGCCCTGGGCGAGGATTCGGCCACCGCGCTCGGCGTCCGGCCGGCCCGGATCCGTACCGGGGCGATCGTGGCGGTGACGCTGCTGTGCGGGGCGGCGACGGCGGCCTGCGGGCCGATCGTCTTCGTCGGGCTGATGGTGCCGCATCTCGTACGCGCCCTGACCGGGCCGGATCTGCGGCGGATGCTGCCGTACTGCGCGGTGCTCGCACCGGTGTTGCTGCTGGGGGCGGATGTGGTCGGGCGGGTGGCCGCGCGGCCCGGGGAGCTTCAGGTGGGGATCGTGACGACGGTGCTGGGCGGGCCGTTCTTCCTGTACTTCGTGCGGCGGGGGAAAGTGGCGCGCGCATGAGCGTCGTACGTTTCGCAGGCGGCCGCTCGGTGCGGCTGCGGCCCCGGGCGCTGGCCGTGGGGGCGGGCTGCGCGCTGCTCGCGCTCGCCATGGGGGTGCTGGCCATCGGCGACGGCGACTACCCGATGAGCCCGCCCGAAGTGCTGCGCGCCCTGGCCGGAAACGGCTCCGCCGCACAGGACTTCATCGTCAACGACCTGCGGCTGCCGCGCGTGGTCACCGGCCTGCTGGTCGGCGCCGCACTGGGCCTGGCCGGGGCGCTCTTCCAGTCCCTGGTACGCAACCCGCTCGGCAGCCCCGATGTGCTGGGCTTCACCCAGGGTGCGGCGGCGGGGGCGCTCGTCGTGGTCGTCGCCGGGGGCGGCAGCGTGGCGCTCGCCGGCGGTGCGGTGGCCGGCGGCCTGGTCACCGGGGTCGTGATCTACGCCCTGGCGTGGCGGCAGGGCGTGCACGGCTACCGGCTCGTGCTGGTCGGCATCGGCGTCTCCGCCGTCCTCACCGGCGTCAACGGCTATCTGCTGACGCGCGCTCAGCTCATGGACGCCGCCCGCGCCGTGCTCTGGCTCACCGGGAGTCTCGACGGCCGGGGCTGGGAGGACGCGCTGCCGCTGGCCGCCGCGATGGCGGTCGTCGTCCCCGTGGTGCTGCTCGGCTGCGGACGGGCCCTGGCGGTCATCGAGATGGGCGACGACGCGGCGAGCGCCCTGGGCATACGGGTCGAACGGGTGCGGCTGGTGCTGCTGGCGGGCGCGGTGCTGCTCGCCTCCTTCGCCGCTGCCGCCGCCGGGCCGGTGTCCTTCGTGGCACTCACCGCGCCCCAGCTGGCCCGGCGGCTGACCAAGGCGCCGGGGCCGAACCTGCTGCCCTCGATGTGCGCGGGCGCGGCGCTGCTGGTCGGCGCCGACTGGGCCGCGCAGCGGGTCTTCGCCGGGCACCAACTGCCGGTGGGTGTCGTGACGGGCGTGCTGGGCGGCGGATACCTGGTGTGGCTGCTGGCCACGGAGCGCAGGGCAGGCCGGATATGAGAGAAGGAACGGAAGCGATGACATCCCCCCGGACGTCCACCCCCACGTCCCCCCGCCTCAGCGGCGCGGACCTGACCCTCGCGTACGACAAGCGCACGATCGCCGAGGGCCTGACGGTCCCCATACCGGACCGGTCCTTCACCGTCATCGTCGGACCCAACGCCTGCGGCAAGTCCACGCTGCTGCGCGCGCTTTCGCGCATGCTGAAGCCGGTCACCGGGACCGTGCTGCTGGACGGGCAGGACATCGCCGCCCTCCCCGCCAAGAAGGTCGCCCGGACCCTGGGCCTGCTGCCTCAGTCGTCCATCGCGCCCGAGGGCATCACCGTCGCCGAACTGGTCGCGCGCGGGCGCTACCCGCACCAGGGCCTGCTGCGGCAGTGGTCGAAGGACGACGAGCGCGTCGTCGGGGAGTCGATGGCCGCGACCGGCGTCGCCGATCTGGCGGACCGCCTGGTCGACGAGCTGTCGGGCGGTCAGCGTCAGCGCGTGTGGATCGCGATGGCCCTCGCCCAGGAGACGCCGCTGCTCCTGCTCGACGAGCCGACGACCTACCTCGACATCGCCCACCAGATCGAGATCCTCGACCTGTGCGCGCGCCTCCACGAGGAGCAGGGCCGCACGCTGGTGGCCGTACTCCACGACCTCAACCACGCCGCCCGCTACGCCACCCACATGATCGCGATGCGCGAGGGACGACTGGTGGCCGCCGGAGCGCCGAAGGACATCGTGACCGCCGAGCTGGTGGAGGAGGTCTTCCGGCTGCCGTGCCGGGTGATCGACGACCCGGAGTCCGGCACCCCCCTGGTCGTCCCCGCCGCCCGCCGTCCGGTATCGCGCATCGGAACCCTGTGAGCATCGAGGCCTACCGCGACGATCGGGGCATACGGCCGGCTCACCGCCTTTTGCCGGGCGGGGCGTTGAGTCGTTTCAGCGCGCGGGCTGGAAGGAGTCGAGGAAGAGGTGCAGGGCCTGCTGGTTCGCCTCGGCGTACCAGACCGACTCGGGGACGCTCCATTTGATGGCGTAGCCGTGGTGGGAGTCGACGACGAAGCCGCGGTTGAGGGTGCGGTAGCGGACGCCGTTGATCGTGGAGGTCCATTCCCAGTCGGCGGCCTTCCAGCCCCGGTAGTCGAGGGACTCGATGGCGCCGACGCGGTGGTAGTCGGTGATGCTCGCGCGCACCTTCGTTTCCAGGCTCTGCCACGCGGCGACGGGATCCGCGCCGGGGCTGTGGGTCCAGTCGACCAGCACCGAACGCGGGTCGTTGAAGGCGCCGAAGAGGGAGCCGGAGCCGTGGCCGTTGTCGCCGATGCGGCCGAAGGTGTCGGGGAGGGCGATGGCGAAGCCCTCGGGGTCGTGGCGGAGGGAGAAGTCCTTGGGGATCACCACGGTTCGGTCGCCGGTGGAGGACGCGGAGGGCGCGGACGACGACCGCCCGGTGGACGCGCTCGGCGCGGGCGACGGCAGGGCGGAGGCGGCCGGGGAGCGGTCGTCCAGCATGACGACGGTGACCGCCGTGGTGAAGGCCACCAGCAGGGCGACCGCCCCCACCGTCAGACCGGCCGGAGTCCAGGACACCGTCCGGTCCCGTACGGTCATCCGCCACAGCGGCCTGCGCCACATCGAGACCGCCCGCCTGCTCGGCGCGGTCGTGCGGGCGGGCGGGCGCCTCGGCGCGGGCTCCCTCGCCGAGCCGGTCTGCTCGACGAAGCCCAGGCCGAAGCCCAGGAGGTCGGTGGGATCGGCGCCGAACTTCGCCTCGCCGATGATGCGGTTGAGGACCTTGCGCACGACCGGGTCGTCGGTGCGCTCCAGCGGGTCCTTGCGCAACAGCCCGTTGATGGCCAGGGCCAGCGGACCGGCGTGTCTTGGTGGCACCACGGGTTCGTTGAGGACGGCGGCGAGCGTGGCGGCCGGGGTTTCGAGGTCGCGGAACGGAGGGCGGCCCTCGACCATGGCGTAGAGGACGGCGCCGAGCGACCACAGGTCCGAGGAGGGTCCGGGCCGCTCGCCACGCGCCCGTTCCGGCGAGGCGTATGAGGGCGCGGCGCTCTGGGCGGCGGTCACGCCGAAGCCGTTGAGTACGACCTGCCCGTCGGGGCGGACCAGGACGTAACTGGGCCGGACGTCGCCGTGGGTGATGCCCTCGCGGTGGGCGGCGGTGAGTACGGCGAGCAGCTCCAGGCCGATGCGGGCGGCGCGTACGGCGTCGAGGGTGCCCTCGGTGGCGAGGATCTGGTCCAGGGGGGTGGCCTCGGGGGTCTCGGTGACCGTCCAGAGCCGGCCGTCCTCCTCGACGATGTCCAGAACGGTGAGCACCCTGCCGGGGCACACCAGTGCCATCACCTCGGCCTCACGGAGCATGCGGGTGACCAGCCGGCGCCGCGCGGTGCGCTCGGAGTGCCGCTTGTCGTCGTTCAGTTCGGTGACCGTCACCAGCCGGCCGTGTTCGGTGTCCTCGGCCTGCCAGGCGGTCTGGTCGCCTCCCTGGCGTACGACTTGGGTCAGCCGATACCGGCCGGCGAGCAACTGCCGTGTGGGGCCCTGCGTGTTGGCATCGGCCATGGTCATGGTCATCCCCTGCTGCGTACCCGTACGTACCCGACACATCCACTGTCGACCTGTACGGCCCGGGTCGCCGTGTCTACTCAACGGTCCCAACAATTCGAGCCCTTGGACCTCGGCATTCGAAAACTTTTGAGATCCCCATGAACCGGAGCCCACCTTCGCCCGTAGTTAGGGCCAAGTGCCGGGCGAGGATGCCGGTGCGGACGCGAAACGTGAGGAACCTGAAATGGGAAAGTGGCGAACAGTCCTACTCGCCGGAGTGGCGGCCGCGACCATGCTTCTGGCCACGGCCTGTGGTGCAAGCACCCAGCCGACCACCACCATCGTGCAGCCGGCGGCCGGCTCCGTGTCGGCGAGCCCCTCCGGTTCGACCGGCACCTCCGGGCTCAAGACCGCGGGCGTGCTGTCGGTGCGGTCCGACGCCAAGCTGGGGGCGCTCGTCACCGACAGCGAGGGCAACACCCTTTACCGCTTCGACAAGGACACCCCCAGCCCGTCGAAGTCCAACTGTGAGGGGGACTGCGCGACCGCGTGGCCGCCGGTCTCCGCGGACGACGCCTCGGCGTCCGACAGCCTCAACCCCGATCTGCTGGGCTGGGTCGCCCGCTCGGACGGCACCAAGCAGCTCACGCTGAGCGGCTGGCCGCTCTACCGCTACTCCAAGGACGCGACGGCCGGTGACACCAACGGCCAGGGCGTGGGCGGCACCTGGTTCGCCGCGGCCCCCGACGGCAAGAAGTCCGGTGTGAAGCGGGCCGCGCTCAACGTGCTGGACAGCCCCGAACTGGGCAAGGTTCTGCAGGACAGGAACGGCAAGACGCTGTACCTCTTCACCAAGGACCATCCCTGGCCCATGACGACCGCCTGCAACGCGGCGTGCCTGCAGAAGTGGACGCCGAGCGGTCTGGTCACGACCGCGGACGTCACGGCGCTGGGCCTCGACCCGAAGGTGATCTTCACCTTCACCACGCCGAACGGCACCAAGCAGGAGGCCTTCAACTGCTGGCCCGCGTACACCTTCAAGGGTGACAAGGAAGCCGGCCAGACGAACGGCCAGGGTGTCGGCGGCGTCTGGTTCGCCATCAAGAAGGACATCGTGGTCGACCGCGGCAAGACCAAGCCCGCCGCGAAGGCGAAGGCCGGCTCGTCCGCCTCGTCTTCGTCCTCGTCGTCTTCGTCCTCGTCGTCCTCCTCCGGCAGCTCGAGCAGCGACTCCTCGAGCCTCGGCTACTGAGCCGCGAGGCCGCACCAGCCATACCCGCACCCCCACGCGCCTCCGCCGCCGGCTCCCCCAGGACCGGCGGCGGAGGCGTACCCGCATCTCCAGTGCCCCTCACGGCACTAGGCCCTGTCGTCAAAATCCCGCCTGTCCCGCCCTCCGGGCGGCCGGCGCCATTTTGACGACAGGGCCTAGCGCTCCAGAAAGCGGAACAGCTCTTCCCACCGGTCGGCGACCGCGCCGGGCGCGAAGCGCCGTACGTTCCGCCGGGCCCGCTCTCCCATCGCGTCGCGCAGTTCGGGGTCGCCCATCAACCGGTCGAGGACGCGGGCCAGTTCGGAGGTGTTGCCGGGCGTGGCCAGCAGCCCGTCCTCGCCGTCGCGGATGATCTCGCGTACCCCGGGGGCGCAGTCGAAGGCCGCGCAGGGCACGCCGCAGGCCATCGCCTCCAGGATCGCCAGCGGGAAGCCCTCGCCGCGCGAGGACTGCACGAAGACGGACGCCTGGTGCAGTGCCCGCGTCACGTCGGTGGTCTGCCCGGCCCAGTCCACCGAGCCGTCGAGCCCGAGGGCGGTGCACTGCCGCTTGAGCGGTTCCTCGAGCTCACCGGCGCCGTGGATCCGCAGCCGCCAGCCCGGCTGCCGGGGCGCGACCTCGGCCCAGGCGTCGAGCAGCATGTCGATGCCCTTCTGGTGGCTGAGCCTGCCGAGGCTGGCGACCACCTTCTCGGTGCGCGGCGAGGGGGTTTCGGGCTCCGAGGGCAGGGGGTTCGGCATGAAGCCGGTGTTGTCCAGGCCCTGGCCGGTCCACAGGTCGGCGTCCTCCTGGGTGAGCAGCAGCAGCCGGTCCACGCCCGCGTAGTGGGTGAGTACCCGCTCGAAGCGCGAGGACTGGCGGGAGTAGTCGTACGACTCGTGGCTCATGCCGATCACCAGGTGGCCGGCGGTGTCGGCGAGTGCCACCCACTCCATGGCCCACACCTGCGTGACGATGACGACCGCGCCCGGCTGGCCCTCGCGGAAGAGCGCGGACAGCCGCGCCGCGGCCTCGCGCATGACGGCCCGGCGCTCGGCCTCCCGGCGGAGCCCGGCGAGATCGGCCCTGGCCAGCATGGGGGCCAGGGGGCGCGGGGAGGGCGGGCGGCGCGCGTAGAGGGTCCGGGTCTCGAACGGGGGGTCGGCGCCGAGGTCCATGGGCACGTCGGGCGGGGCGATGCCGACGATCCGTACCCGGTGGCCGCGATCGGACAGCAGCCGCGCGAGCTGGTTCTGCCAGCGGGCCACGCCGCCCAGCTCGTTGACCTCGTTGGCGACGAAGAAGATGTCACGCCCGGTCATCGGTCCTCCCCCGCATCCGCCGTGCCGAAGAAGCGGTCCACGATCCGGGCCGCGGCGTCGCCCCGGTCGTACTCGCCGTAGCGGTCGGCGAATTCCTTGAGCCGCGTGGCGTACCGCTGGCGGACCCCCGGCAGGTCGGTGAGCGCGGCGAACAGCTCGTCCTCGGTGCGCGCCACCGGCCCGGGGGCCTCGGCGAGGAGGTCGAAGTAGATGCCTCTGGCGTCCTGGGAGTACTCCTCCCAGTCGTACGCGAAGAAGACCATCGGCCGTTGCAGCAGCGCATAGTCGAACATCAGGGACGAGTAGTCGGTTACCACGGCGTCGGCGAGCAGCAGGAGGGGTGTGATGTCCGGCTCGCCGGTGACGTCGATGACCCGGCCGGCGACGGAGGGCGGCAGGGCGATCCGGTTGAGGTAGTGCGTACGGACCAGGAGGGTCAGCTCGCCGCCGAAGCGGTCGGCGAAACGGTCGACGTCGAAGGGAAACTCGAACTCCCGCACCCGGCCGCCCGGATGGGCGCGGAAGGTGGGCGCGTAGAGGACGACGGGACGGTCGCGGCCGATGCCGAGCCGCTCGGCGAGGAGCGTCGCGGCCGGATCGGGGGTGGCCGTCTCGCGGGCCCGCACCAGGGCGTCGTTGCGGGGGTAGCCGGTGCGCAGCAGCTTCTCGCCGGGGATGCGGTAGGCGCGGGCGAGGGTGCGGACGTCGTGTTCGCCGCGGACGACGAAGTGGTCGAAGCGGTCCAGGGAGCGCTGGTAGGTGGCCTGTTCGGGCTCGCTCAGCAGGCGGTAGCCGGGCTCGTCGAAGCCCATCCGTTTGAGCGCGGAGCCGTGCCAGGTCTGGATGTAGGTGGTCTCGGGGCGCTTGTCGAGCTTGAGCGGGTAGCCCTGGTTGTCGATCCAGAACTCGGCCTGCGCCAGCGCCCGCAGATACCGCCACGACCAGCGGTGGACCAGCTCGACGTCCTCGGGGAAGCCGTCGGGCCGGTCGCCCGCGTAGGACCAGATGGCGGTGACGGGCAGGCCCCGCCGGCGGATCTCCTCGTGGATGGCGCGGGGGCTGTCGCTGTACTGCCTGCCGAGGTGGCTCTCGAAGACGACGGTTCCCCGGCGGACCGGCAGGAGGCGCAGCATCCGGTGGTAGGCCTGGATCTTGCGCCGGCCGGAGTTGAGGTCCCGCCAGCCGGCCCGCGCCGCGCGGTAGGCGCGTTTGCCGACGGTGGCCGCGGGCCCGTCGAGGTGCCGCTCGACCAGGGCGTGGGTGCGCCGGGCGGCAGGGCCGCGCTGGGTCAGGCGGAAGGCCAGGTGGCCCTTGGCGGACACCTCGGGTTCGAGGCGGTCGGCGGTCAGGCGGCTGAGCAGCGGTCGTACGCTCAGGGGCTCGGTGTCGCCCAGGTCGGTGTTGCCCGCGGTGAGCCGGGTGGCGGTGCGGTGTCCGTCGGCGTTGAGGCGCAGCCGTACGTCCCACACGTCGTCGACGATGCCGAGCGGCCGCAGCCGCCGGGCCAGCGGCACTTCGGCCTGCCACACCACGGACTCCCCGGCGTGGCGGAGCGTACGCACCGGGAAGCGGAAGGAGCGCAAGGACCGGCGCCGGGCCCGGAATTCGAGCTCGCCGGTGAGGACGGCGCCGGGCGGGATGACGCCGAGGGGGTTGACGATGGCGCCGTCGAGGATGACCTGGCCGTCGCGCACGGCGTAGCCGGTGAGGCGGTTGCGCGGGGCCAGGTGGTCGAGGGGCCGGGTGTGGTAGCCGAGGGCGGTGACGTCGAGGACCTCGCGGCCCTGGGGGTCGTCGAGGTGGTCGGCACACCAGTAGACGCGGCCGTCGTGCTCGGCGAGGGGGGCGGAGATCTTGTGCCGGTTGATGAGGGTGTCGACGGCCGGCATGAGGTTGGCCCAGTCCTCCTTGAGCAGGAGGTAGGCGCAGATGGCGTGGATGGGGTCGAGCTCGGCGTACGCGGCCGGGGGGAATCCGGCGATGTACTCGTCGGCCATCCGGGCGAAGCGGCGGCGGTAGCCGTCGTCGAGGAAGGGCAGCTCGCGCAGGTAGAGGACCAGGTCGTGCTTGAGGAACTTGATGTCCTTGGCGAGCTTGAGCCCGTCCATGGCGCGGTCGGCGAGGAGCGCGTCGATGCGGCGGTGGATCTCGACCCGGTCGCCGAAGTTGTTGATCTCATGGCGGCGGTTGCTGATCGACTTGACCTCGGCCTTGTCCAGGACGTTCCAGGTGTAGACGGTGTTCGGGATGACCGTGATCCGCCGGGCCGCCAGCAGGGCCTGGGCGGAGAAGAGCAGGTCCTCGTAGTGGATGCCCTTGGGGAAGGTCAGGCCGCTGCTCAGGAGGAAGTCGCGCCGGTAGCACTTGTTGGTCGACAGGGTGTCGAAGACCATCAGGTCCGGCAGGTCGGCGATGGACTCGATGGTGCGCGTCGACCGGTACAGCCACGGGTACCAGGGGTCCTTGCGGTCGTGCCGGCTGTCGGCGTGCACCCGTACGCACAGGCCGGAGACCAGGTCGGCGTCCGTGCGGTCGGCGGCCTCCAGCATGGCCCGGCAGGCATTGGGCGGGAGGGTGTCGTCGCTGTCCAGGAACATCACGTAGCGGCCGCGCGCCACGGCGATGCCCTGGTTGCGGGGCTCTCCGCAGCCGCCGCTGTTGTGCGGCAGCCGGATCGTCCGCACCCGGCGGGGGTCGGCGGCGGCGAGGGAGGTGGCGACCTGGTACGAGCCGTCGGTCGAGCAGTCGTCGGCGATGACCACCTCGACATTGCGCAGGGTCTGCGCCAGCACGGACCGCACCGCGGTGGGAAGCCGCTCCGCGTCGTTGTAGACGATGACGACGACACTGATGTCCGGGGCGAGATCCATGTCCGGTGACACCTTTCTCTGCCTTTCGAATCTCTTTCCTCGGGCGACGGAGCGCAAGTCAGGGAACGGTTCGGGGCGCGGGCCGCCCCGGCGCGAGGCACCATGGGCACATGGCCAGGCGGGTCCCCGTACGGCTGGTGACGGGCCTCCTGCTCGTCGCCGTCTTCTGGCCGCTCTACTGGACGCTGGAGAGCGCCTGGTCGGAGGACGTGTTCTTCCCGCTGTGGCTGGGTTACCTCCTCGTCGCGGACGGACTGGTGCTGGTGCGCACCGGCACGTCGCCGATGAGCGCCCGGCCGCTGCTCCTTCTGGCCCTGTTCCCGGTGTCCTCGGCCTACTGGGCGCTGTACGAGCTGGCCAACCACGTCATCGGCAACTGGCACTACGTGGCTCCGGCCCGGCACGGGCGGCTCTACTGGGACGTCGTCCAGGCGGTCACGTACAGCACGGTCATTCCGGTGCTGTGGGAGACCGCCGAGCTCTTGCTCTCCCTGCCACGGCTGCGGGGGCTGCGGGGACGGCGTGTCGAGGTGCCGGGCGCCGGGCTGCTCCCGCTCGCCGGGGTCGCGGCGGTGGTCCTGCCGCTGGTCCTCCCCCGGCAGACCTTTCCGCTGCTGTGGTTCGCGCCCTTCCTGCTCCTCGACCCGCTCAACCGCCGTGCCGGGCGGCCCAGCCTGCTGGGCCGGGCCGCCGAGGGCCGCTGGGGCACGATCGCGGCGGTGGCTCTGGCCGGGCCGACCGCGGGGTTCTTCTGGGAGCTGTGGAACGGCGGGGCCTCGGGCTACCACTGGGTGTACACGATTCCCTGGTTCGACGGGACGCCCCATCTGTTCCGGATGCCGCTGGCCGGCTACCTGGGCTATCCGCCGTTCGCCGCCTCGACGTACGCGCTGTGCGCGAGCCTGTTCGGGGAATCAATCGCCGCCGGGCCTGGTTTTTTGCAGAGCCGGAACACGCCTCCATCGAAAGGTGCTGAGATGTTCGCGCTGACTTTCTCCGAGTACGGCGACCCGTCGGTTCTCCAGGTCACCGAGGTACCGGAACCGCATGCCGGTCCCGGGCAGGTGCGGATCGCGGTCCGCGCGACCGGGGTGAATCCCGTCGACTGGAAGATCCGGGGCGGTTACATGAAGGACGTCTTCCCGATCGAACTGCCCACGATTCCCGGCATGGACGCCGCCGGGGTCGTCGACGAGGTCGGGGAGGGTGTCGAGGGCGTGAGCGTCGGGGACGGGGTCTTCGGCTCCGGGAACGGTGTCTCCGCGCAGTACGCGGTCCTCGACCACTTCACGGCGAAGCCCGCCTCCATGAGCTGGGCGGAGGCGGCCGGCCTGCCGGTGGCCGCCGAGACCTCCCAGCGGGCCCTGGACGTCGTCGGGCCGCCCACGGCCGGACAAACCCTGCTGATCGACGGCGCGGCGGGCGGGGTGGGCACCATCGCGGCCCAGTTCGCCATCGCGGACGGCGTCCACGTCATCGGCACGGCGAGCGAGTCCAACCACGACCGGCTGCGCTCCCTCGGCGTCGTCCCCACCACCTACGGCCCCGGGCTCAAGGAGCGGGTGGCGGCACTCGCGCCCGGCGGTGTCGACTTCGCCTTCGACACGGCGGGCAAGGGCTCCGTCAAGGAGCTGATCGAGATCGTGGGTGACCCCGCCAAGGTGATCACCATCGCCGACTTCTCCGCCGGCCAGTACGGCGCCCTGGTGACCGGCGCCGGGACCCACCCGCAGCGCTTCGACGCCCTCCCCAAGGCCGCCAGGCTCTACGAAGAGGGCAAGCTCGTCATCCCGATCGACTCCGAGTTCCCCCTGGCCGAGGCCCCCAAGGCTCACGAGCGCAGCGAGGGCGGCCACCTCAGCGGCAAGATCGTACTGACGGTCTCTCAGTCCTGACGTCAACGGGCCGGGCCGCGTACGTGTTAGTACGCGGCCCCGCGCGAACAGTGGCAGGGGTTAGGCCCCAGCCCCGCCGTCCGCGGCGCGCATCGCCGAGCGGGTGGGCGCGCCCAGCGCCCAGAAGATCACACCCATCACGATGAACGCGGCCAGCGGCACCGCCTCCGTCAGCAGGTACGACACCCGCTCGCCGTGCGTCCAGCCGTCGGGGAGGTAGTCCTTGCTGAACCAGCCGCTGCCGACCCCCGGCATGAGCAGCTGGAGCGAGGCGTACGCGATCAGGACGGTGAGCACGATCGCGATCGCCCACGGCATGGGCGCCTTGTACGGGCGGGGGACGTTCGGGTACTTGCGCCGCAGCACCGGCAGGGCCGGGAAGATGCCGAGGTAGCTGACCAGGGTGGTGGACACGGCGAGGCCGAGCACCGCCCCGAAGAGCTTGGCCGCGCTGCCGTGGGTCAGCTCGTGGGCCAGGACCAGGACGCCGGTGGAAACCAGGCCGCTGAGGATGTTTACCCGTACCGGGGTGCCGAAGCGGCTGGAGATGACGCCGAGTCCGCGCGGTGCGGCGCCGTCGTAGCCGGAGACGGCCAGCGCCCGGTCGGAGCCCATGATCCAGGTGACGCCGGAGGACAGCACGGTGAGGATGAACATGATCGCGGCCAGCCCCCCGAGGACGCTGCCGGCCCCGGTCAGCGTGACCGTGCCGTCGGCGGCCACCGAGCCGCCGTACACGGTGAAGACCTGGCGGATGGCGTCGAGGAAGCCGCCGAGGCCGGTGATCGCCTTGGTCGGCAGCACCAGCAGGATGCCCAGGATCGGCAGGCCGTACAGCAGCACGGACAGGGCGGCGCTGCGGAAGATGGCGAAGGGGACGTCCTTGCTCGCGTCGGTCATCTCGTCGCCCGCGGTGTTGGGCAGCTCGAAGCCGACGTAGTTGAACATCAGGACCGGGACCAGGCCGACGAAACCGGCGTACGTCGGGGAGAAGTCGGAGACGCCGAAACCGTGCAGCCCGTGCTGGATCCCGTACACCACCACGGTGACGGTGAAGAAGCCGAGGAGGATCAGGCGGCTCCAGGCGCCCAGCGTGGGAATCCACTTGCCGATGTCGAAGGAGAGAATCGCGGCGAGCACCCCGACCCAGATGAACACCAGGGTGAAAACGTAGAAGGCGGGGGTGCTCAGATCCTTGCCGCCGTTGAAGAAAGTCGTGAAGGCGGCGACGGCCGCGACGGAGAGCGTACCGCCGAGCCAGACCGGATTCGTGACCCAGTAAAGGAAGTTGTTGACCGATCCGACCAGCCGGCCGAATGCCCGGCTGGTCCAGATGTACGGTCCGCCCTCCTCGGGGAAGGCCGCTCCGAGTTCCGCGGTCAGCAGCGCGGACGGTATGAAGAAGACGGCGGCCAGCACGATGAGCCAGGTGAAGGCCTCCGCGCCGGACGAGGCCACGGTGCCGATGGTGTCGACGCCGACAATGGTGCACAGCAGGAAGAACAGGATGTCGAAGCGGCTGAAATGCTTGCGGAGCTTCTGCCGTTCGGCGGCCGCGCTGGGGGCGAGGCCGATTTCTGCTTCGTTTTTGTTAAGCCCTGTGGCCAACGTGATCTCCTGCGGTGAACCTGGTGCCGGTGCGAGTGCCGCTCATGGTCACCTGTCACTCTGCGCCCCCACAAGGGTCGTATCCGATTCTTGACCCATATGCCTGCCTTCGAAACTCATGGGCAACGCGGCAGAAACCTGTGGAAGCAGGGTGGAGGCAGGATAGGCTCGGTCGGTGTGCCTACCTTGCTGATCGTGCACCACACTCCGTCGCCGAATCTGCAGGCCATGTTCGAGGCCGTCGTCTCCGGTGCCACCACCGACGAGATCGAGGGCGTCGAGGTCGTCCGCCGTCCCGCTCTGGCCGCGACCGCGTCCGATGTCCTGGCGGCCGACGGCTATCTGCTCGGCACTCCGGCGAATCTCGGGTACATGTCCGGGGCGCTCAAGCACTTCTTCGACCAGATCTACTATCCGTGCCTGGACGCCACCCGCGGCAGGCCCTTCGGCTTCTACGTGCACGGCGGCAACGATGTCACCGGGGCGGTGCGCGGCATCGAGTCGATCACCACGGGTCTCGGCTGGCAGAAGGCGGCGGTCGCCGTCAGCGTCACCGGCGAGCCGGGCAAGGGCGACACCGAAGCGTGCTGGGAGCTGGGCGCCACCCTCGCAGCCGGCCTGGCGCAGTAGCGCGCCGCCCCGGGTCCCGCTGCCGGTCTTTCACCCCGTGCCCCGGTCCTGCACCATGGGGCGGGGCGAACGCAGCGCCGGCCGTACAGCCGCACCGGGGAGGCAGATTCATGGGTGAAGACCCGCACGGCGGACTCGCGGCACTGCAGCGGGACCCCTATCCGGCGTACGCGCGGGCCCGGAAGGAGCCGGGGCTCGCCTTCTCGCCGGAGCTGGGCGGATGGCTGGTGGCCCGTCAGGCTGACGTTCGCGAGGTGCTGCGCAGGCCGGAGGACTTCTCCTCGGCCAATGCCCTGCGCCCCGACGTCATGCCGGCGCCCGAGGCACTGGCCGAACTGGGCAGGGGCCCGGGCGGCGGTCCCGTGGTGGTGACCTCGGACGGCGCGGCGCACCTGCGGTTACGCGCCCCGCTGACCCGGGGGCTGTCGGCGTCACGGGTCGCGGCGGCGGTGCCGTACATCGCCGAGCGCGCCACGGCCCTGGTCGACGCCTTCGCCGGTGAGGGGCGGGCGGAGCTGATGCGGCAGTACGCCAAGCGGCTGCCGGGCGAGGTGATCGGCCACGTGCTCGGGCTGGACCCGGCCGATGTACCGGCGGCGGTCCACGGCAGCTATCGCGCCGAGGAGCTGATCTTCCGGCCGCTGCCGGTGCAGGAGCAGATCCACGCCGCCCGCGATGTCGTCGCCCTGCAACTGCTGCTCCTGGACTACGCGCAGGAGCGTCGCCGGGATCCCGGCGACGATCTGTGCTCGGAGATCGTACGGGCGATCGCCCCCGGCACCGCCGCGCTGACCGACGAGCAGCGCGGCGAGGTGATGTCCAATCTGCAGAACCTGCTGATCGCCGGGCATCTGACGACCACCGCCCTGATCGGCACGACCGTGCTCCATCTGCTGCGCCACCCGGCCCAGTGGGAGCTGCTGTGCGCGGACCCCTCACTGATCCCGGCGGCGATCGAGGAGGCGGCCCGCTACGACTGCGCCGTGCAGGGCTTCCGCCGGGTCACCACGCGCCCGGTCACCCTCGCCGGTGTCGAACTCGCCGCCGGGGAGCCGGTGTTCGTGGCGTACGGCTCCGCCAACCGGGACGAGGCGGCGGTCGACCGGCCCGCGGCCTTCGACATCACGCGCCCGCCGGTCCGCCATCTCGCCTTCGGCCACGGCGTGCACGGCTGCCCCGGGTCCCAACTGGCCCGGGAGCAGCTGCGTATCACCCTGGAGACCCTGACCCGGCGGCTGCCGGGGCTGCGGGAGGCGGCGGGCGGTGAGCCGGTCGAGATGCTGCCGACGATGATCCACCGGTCGCCGCGCACGCTGCCCGTCGTCTGGGAGACCTGAGAGGCCTTCAGTACAGGGGCGCGGTGACCTGGAAGCTGATGTCGTCCCGGTAGAGGGACGAGTTCTCGTAGGGGTCGATCCACAGCTTGAAGTCCCGGTGCCGCAGATACCGGCCGGGGTAGTTGTACGACTCGAAGGACACCGAGTCCCAGGACCCGCCCCGGTGCCGGCAGAAGGTGGCGTCCTCGCGGAACTGCCTGGTGCCGTCGTACGCGTCGGCGCGGATCCGGAAGTCGTAGTGGCGCAGATAGTCGCCGCCGCTCACCTTGAAGGAGAAACAGCTGGAGTCGGCGAGCCCGGCCACGACGGTGAAGGTGGCCTGCTTGCGGGTGCTCGCCGAGGAGGAGCCGCTGACCGGGTCGAGGCGGCCCGCACCGTCCCGGTAGGTCCAGTAGCGGTCCGGGTAGTTCACCGAGCGCACCGACCAGCGCGTCGTATCCGGCTGCGGCTGCGAGGTCGGCTGTTTGCTGCTCGTCCCGCTGGAGGTCGCGGTGCCGGCCTCACCCTGCTTCGAGCCCGTCGCCGGGTGGTCGGGCGTGGTCGCGGAGATGCGCGTGGCACCGGTCTCCAGGGGCGCCTTCGCTTCGGCACGCGCGCCGGCCGACGACGGGGACGCCGTGTCGGCCGGAATCCTGGGGAGGGCCGGGAGTTCGGAGCCGGGGGCGGGAGCGGTCGCGGTGGACTCGCTGCTGACCGAGTCCGGCACTTCACGTACGACGGCGAACAGCAGCAGACCGCAGGCCGCGAGGATCGCCGTGCCCACGAGAAGCCCCAGCGGCCGGGCGGGCACCGTCCGGTCGTGCGGGGAGCTCTGCGCCCACGGCGTGGAGCCGTCCGGCGACGCGGACGGGGCCCGTCTCTCGAACTCCGGGTCCGGTAAGACCTGGGCGTCGCCGGGGGCGGGGTCGGGGTCGGTGGCCGGGTCCGGGTGGTCGGGCCCGGCCTCTGCGAACAGCCGCTGCGCGGCCTCCGCGCTCAGCGGCAGGGGCCGCTCCGGCCGGAAGACGTCCAGATCGTCCTCATCGGCGCCCCGCTCATCGGCTGTCAAGGCCGGCCCCTCTCACGCATTCCCAGCTGACCGCTGTGAGCGGCGAGATTAACCCTCCTGATCCATTTCTGATGGATATTCGCCATCCGGCCCCTGGCTCGGCGCCCGCCCTGGTATACGGCGGGCGCCGACGGGATCAGTCCCTCAGGCGGTCGATCTGGCGGATCTTGTTGGTCGCGTCCAGGGCCGCGACCTTGTACGACTCGGCGAGGGTCGGGTAGTTGAACACCGCGTCGACCAGGTAGTCGACGGTGCCGCCGCAGCCCATCACGGCATGCCCGATGTGGATGAGTTCGGTGGCGCCCGTACCGAAGCAGTGCACGCCGAGCAGCCGCCGGTCGTCCGGGGAGACCAGCAGCTTGAGCATGCCGTGCGAGTCGCCGATGATCTGGCCGCGGGCCAGTTCGCGGTAGCGGGAGATGCCGACCTCGAAGGGCACGCACTCTTCGGTGAGTTGGTCCTCGGTCCGGCCGATGAAGCTGATCTCCGGGATGGTGTAGATGCCGATCGGCTGCAGGTCGTGCACACGGTTCACCGGCTCGCCGTAGGCGTGGTACGCCGCCGTACGCCCCTGCTCCATCGAGGTCGCGGCCAGGGCCGGGAACCCGATGACATCGCCCACCGCGTAGATGTGCGGCACGGCGGTGCGGTAGTGCTCGTCCACCGATATCCGGCCGCGCTTGTCGGCGGACAGTCCGGCCTTGTCCAGGTCGAGTTCGTCGGTGAGCCCCTGCCGGCCGGCCGAGTACATCACGGCGTCGGCGGGGATCTTCTTGCCGCTCTCCAGGATGGTGAGGGTGCCCCGGGGGTGCCGTTCGACCGCCGCGACGGTCTCGCCGAAGCGGAAGGTGACGGCCAGGTCCCGGAGGTGGTACTTGAGCGCCTCGATCACCTCGACGTCGCAGAAGTCGAGCATGCCGGCGCGCTGCTCGACCACGGTGATCTTGCTGCCCAGGGCGGCGAACATGGAGGCGTACTCCATGCCGATCACGCCGGCCCCGACGATGACCATGGAGCGCGGCACCCGCTCCAGGTTGAGGACGTTGTCGGAGTCCATGATCGTCCGCTCGTCGAACTCGACGGTCGCCGGCCGGGCGGGCCGGGTGCCGGTGGCGATCACGATGTGCTCGGCGCTCAGCAGCCGGTCCTGGCCGGTCACATCGCGCAGGGCGACGGTGTGGTCGTCCACGAAGCGGCCGGTGCCGGCGAAGAGCGAGACATGGTTGCGGGACAACTGGCTGCGGATGACATCGACCTCGCGGCTGACCACGTGCTGGGTGCGGGCGGTCAGGTCGGCGACGGTGATGTCCTCCTTCAGGCGGTAGCTCTGACCGTACAGATCGCGCTGGGTGAGGCCGGTGAGGTAGAGCACCGCCTCGCGCAGGGTCTTCGAAGGGATGGTGCCAGTGTGGATGGAGACCCCACCGACCATGTCGGGGCGGTCAACGACGGCGACCCGGCGGCCGAGTTTGGCCGCGGCGATGGCGGCCTTCTGGCCGCCCGGACCGGATCCGATGACGAGCATGTCGAAGTCGGGCACCTTCAGGATTCTGACAGCTCAATCCCCCGAAAGGGTGAATCCGGTATAGTTTAAATCTAAACTAATAAGGGAGGCCAGTTGTCCCGGCCCCGATGGCGTGGCCGACCACCCGCCGCCTCAGAGGGTCTTCGGGTCCACCGGCGACCCGGGCGACGCCCCGTTCATGTTCGCGCGGCTCTGCGCGATGATCTCCTGGACGCGCTTCTCGACCCCTTCGGGATCCAGTCCGAGCGCCTTGCCCATGTGGACCGACCACACCTCGGAGCGGACGTTGTTCTCGAAGTCCAGGTCCGCACGTACGTTTTCGCGCTGGGCCTGCCGGTTCTGGCTCACCATGACGAAGGTCGAGAGGAAGATCGCCTCGAGGCTCACGATCATGGTGAGCAGCCCGAAGGGATAAGGGTCGAAGATCGCCCCCTTGCCGAGCAGCCCCTCGTTCAGCGCGATCCAGACCAAGAACCACACGGCGTGGATGTAGACGAACTGCATCGTCCCCGCGAAAGCGGTGATCGCGTCCGCGACCCGGTCCTGCGACGAGCGCAGCCGTATGAAGACCTCCTGCTCACGTGGGAGTCGGACGACGGGGCGATCGGGGACGGGGTGACCGTCGGCGGAGTGGGAGTTCATGCGCCCATGGTGCCCGACCGCACGGCCGGGCGGGCCACGCGCCACGCGACGCCGCGCGACGCGGTGGTAGGCTCGCAAGAAGATTCCAAGGAATTTAGTTCTTCGTCATCCAAGTGGGGAGCATGACGGACCTCAAACAACTCTTCAGCGACCTGGTCCGGCTGGAGATCGAGCTGTACGACGCGCTCGACCGACGGCTGCGCGACGACTTCGGCCTCCCGCTCGGCAGCTTCGAGCTGATGCAGGTCATCGCACGTACCGCGGGGTGCCGGGTGTACGACATCGTGAGCCGGCTCTCGATCACGGTCGGGGGCGCCAGCAAAGCCGTCGACCGGATGGAGGCGGCGGGGCACTGCGTGCGCCGGTCCAACCCCGACGACCGGCGCTCCTCGATCATCGAGCTCACACCGGCAGGCGAATCCCTCCTCGCCCGGGCGACCCCCGTGGTCGACGGCGAACTCGAGATCCGGCTCGGCTCCGCACTCTCCGCCCGCTCACTCCAGCAGCTGAGCGCCACCATCGCGACGCTCCGGTCCGCCGGAGCCCGCGCCAACGCCAACGCCACTACCGACGCCGAAAGGGCGGCCACATGACCGGCACCATGCGAGCGATCGTCCTGGACGCACCCGGCCCCGCCGATGCCCTCGCCATCCGTGAACTTCCGATCCCCACCCCGCAGCCCGGGTGGGTCCTCATCCGCGTCAAGGCCTTCGGCCTGAACCGCTCCGAGCTCCACACCCGGCTCGGCCTGGCCGACGGGGTCACCTTCCCCCGCGTGCCGGGCATCGAGGCGACCGGAGTCGTGGCCGAGTGCCCGGGCGGGGAGTTCACCGCCGGACAGCAGGTGGTCGCGATGATGGGCGGCATGGGCCGGACCTTCGACGGCGGATACGCCGAATACACCTGCGTCCCGGCCGGCCAGGTGATCGCCTTCCACAGCGATCTCGACTGGAGCACGCTCGGCGCGGTCCCGGAGATGCTCCAGACCTCCTACGGCGTCCTGACCGTCGGCCTCGACGCACAGCCCGGACAGTCGATCCTCATCCGCGGCGGCACCTCATCCATCGGCATGGCCACCGCCGTCCTCGCCAAGCAGCGGAACATGACCGTGCTCTCGACCACGCGCAGCCCCGAGAAGGCCGCGGCGCTGGCCGTCATCGGCGTCGACCACGTCCTGATCGACGACGGCGAGGTCGCCGCCCAGGTCCGCGCGATCCTGCCCGAAGGAGTGGACACCGCGCTGGAACTCGTCGGCACACCCACCCTGCGCGACACGCTCCACGCGACGCGCGTGCACGGCGTCGTGTGCTTCGCCGGCATGCTGTCCAACGAGTGGACGATCAAGGACTTCTATCCGTTGGACTACATCCCGAGCGGCGTCCGGCTCAGCACCTACGGCGGTGATGCCAAGGACCTGCCGGCGCGAGTGCTCCAGGACTTCCTCGATGCCGTCGCGGCCGGCGACACCACGGTCCCCATCGACCACGTCTACGGTTTCGACCGGATCGTCGAGGCGCACACGGCCATGGAGGACGGCAGCGCCAAGGGGAAGTTGGTCGTCACCACCGCCTGAGCGGCCGGGCGCGCCGCGCTTGCGGCGCTGCCCGGTTGCCCCGTTGGCCGGCCCACTCCCCCCGGTGGCCTTCGCGTCGTGCCTGGCGCGAGAGCACTTCTGCTCTTTCGCCCGATCCCCCCGTTCCGCGAGCTGCCTGTGGGCCGGCAACACCAGGGTGAGGGGCGGGGATAGGACAAAACCTTGACGAAAACTGGACGTGAGCCGTCCGGACCGTAAGCATGAACGACACAGGGGTAAGGGAGGTGCCTACGCGCGGTGCGCTGCAGGAGGCGCTGCGATCTCGGAGGCTGTACATGGAATTCCGACTACTGGGTCCGGTCGAGGCGTCGGTCGACGGCCGGCAGCTGGATCTCGGCCCGCCCCAGCAGCGGTGCGTGTGGGCCGTACTGCTGGCCGAGGCGCCGCGCACGGTCCCGACGGAACAGCTGATCGACCGCGTATGGAACGACCACCCGCCTGCCACGGCGCGCAGTGTGCTGTACAGCTACGTGACGAGGATGCGTAACACCCTGCGCACGTCCGGCGCGGAAGCGGCAGGTGTCCGGCTGGTCCGCCGGTCGGGCGGCTATCTGCTGGAGCTGCCCCCGGAGCGGGTTGATCTGCACCGCTTCCTGGGCCTGGTCGCCGAGGCGCGCGCGGCGGAGGGCGACGACGAGCACGCTGCCGACCTGCTGCGGGAAGCGCTCGCGCTGTGGCAGGCGGACGCACTGTCGGGTGTGCCCGGCCACTGGGCTGAGGGGATGCGCACGCGGCTGGACGGCCAGCGGGCCACGGCCCTGCAGCTCTACCACGACGCGCAGCTCCGCCTGGGCCGCCACGACGAGATAGTGGCGGGGCTGCGCGAGCTGACGGCGGACGATCCGCTGGACGAGCGGCTGGTCCGGCAGCTGATGACCGCCCTGTACCGGTCCGGGCGGCCCGCCGAGGCCCTGGAGACGTACGACCGCACGCGCAAGCAGCTTGCCCAGAGCCTCGGCATCGACCCCGGGACGGAACTCCAGGGGCTGTACCAGCAGATCCTGGCCGCGGACTCGGCACTGGCGGTACCCGCGGCCCGCTCCGCACCGGAACCGCCGGCGACCCCGGCCCCGTTCCCGACGCCCGTGCCACGCCAATTGCCCGCGCCACCATGGCTGTTCACCGGGCGGGTCGACGAACTGGCCGCGCTGGACCGTGCGTTGGACGCCCCAGCCGACGAGCCGGGCGGCACGGTGGTGATCTCGGCGATCGGCGGCACCGGCGGCGTCGGCAAGACCTGGCTGGCCCAGCAATGGGCTCACACCCACATGGAGCGGTTTCCCGACGGGCAGCTCTACGTCAACCTCTGCGGCTTCGATCCCACCGGCGAGCCGATGGCGCCGCAGGCAGCCCTGCGCGGCTTCCTGGACGCCCTCGGCGTGGAGCCCTCGGCGATACCCGCCGACCCGGATGCCCGGGCCGGGCTCTACCGGTCCGTCGTCGCGGGCAAGCGCATGCTCATCCTGCTGGACAACGCCCGCGACACCGAGCAGGTCGCCCCGCTGCTGCCCGGCAGTCCGAGCTGCACCGTGCTGGTCACCAGTCGCAGCCGGCTCACCGGCCTGACCACCACCCATGGCGCCCAGCCCCTGGCGCTGGACGTACTGACCGACGCCGAGGCCCACCGGCTGATCGTCCGCCACCTCGGGGCCGACCGGGTGGCCGCCGAGCCGGAGGCCGTAACCGCCCTTCTGGACAGATGCGCGGGGCTGCCGCTGGCACTGGGGATCATCGCCGCCCGCGCCACCACCCACCCCCACTTCCCCCTCGCCGCGCTCGCCGAGGAGCTGCGAGAAGCCGCGGGCCGGCTCGACGCCCTGGACTCCGGCGACATCACCGCCGATCTACGGACCGTGTTCGCCACCTCCTTCCATGCCCTCGACGGCCCGGCGGCACAGGTCTTCGGGCTGCTCGGCCTGGTGGCCGGCCCGGACATCGGCACGCCGGCCGCCGCGGCCCTCACCGCACTGCCGGTCCCCCGGGTCCGTGCTCTCCTGCGCGCCCTGGAAGCCGCCCATCTGGTCCAGCAGCACCTGCCCGACCGCTTCCGGATGCACGACCTGGTCCGCCTCTACGCCGCCGAACGCGGGCAGTACGACCACAGCGCCGAGGCCCGCACGGCCGCCCTGCAGCGGCTGGTCGACTTCTACCTCCACACCGCCCACGCCGGCGACTGCCTGCTGTCCCCGCACCGGCCACCGATCGACCCCGGCCGGCCCGCCGCCGGGTCCTCCCCCTCCGCGCCGAAGGACGCCGCGGCCGCGCTGGACTGGTTCGAGGCCGAACACGCCTGCCTCCTGGCCGTCCAGACGCTCGCCGCGGAGCAGGGGCTGCACCGCCAGGCGTGGCAACTGGCGTGGACGATGGACACCTTCCACTCGCGCCGGGGCCACGTCCGTGACCAGCTCACCACCTGGCTCACCGCATTCACCGCCACCGAACAGCTGGCGGACCCGGCCTCCCAGGCACTGGCCCATCGCGGCCTCGGCCGAGTGCGCTCCCTGACGTCCGAGTACGCCGTGGCCCTCGATCACCTGCGCCAGGCCCTGGCGCTGCTCGAACAGACCGGTGACACCAACGGCCAGGCCCGCACCCACCGCGCACTCGCGTGGACCTGGGGACAGCAGGGCGATCACCGGCAGGCGCTGACACACGCGGAACACTGCCTGCGCCTCCATCGGACCCTCGACAACTCCGCAGGGGAGGCGAACGCGCTCAACGCGGTGGGCTGGCACCACGCCCAGCTGGGCAACTACGAGCAGGCCAGGCCCCACTGCGAGCAGGCCCTCGCCCTCATCCGCCAGGACGCCGACCGCGACCGCGACGGCGAGGCCGACACCCTGGACAGCCTGGGCTACATAGCCCACCACACCGCCCAGCACGTCCAGGCCCTCGACTACTTCCGCCAAGCCCTCGCGCTGTTCCACGCCATGGGCAACACCTACGAAGAGGCCAACACCCAAGCGCGCCTCGCCGGCACCCACCTCGCCATGGGCCGGCCCGACGAGGCCCGGCACGCCTGGCGCCAAGCCCTGGACCTCTACCGCGCCCAGCGCCGCACCGCCGAAGCCCGGCACATCCAGGACCGCCTCGACGCCCTCGCCGGGGGCCGGTCAGCGGCCTCCTAGGCCCTGTCTGACACATAGCGCCGGCCGCCCGGAGGGCGGGCCCCGCGGCGTCTGGTGCGTGTGATCGCAAGGCGGAGGATCGCCCTCGTAGTGGGCTACTCGGGCGACTCCGACAACGCAGCGAGCGCGCGTGCAAGGCGTCGCGGGGCAGGCGGGATGTGTCAGACAGGGCCTAGGACGCGGGGCCGGTGCCGTCCGCCGCCGTCCCGTCGTCCACCCTGACCAGGCGCAGGGTCGTGCTGGACCAGTCCCCGGGCGGCAGTTCGGGCGTGATCCCGTAGCCGGTCAGTACGGACGCGTGACAGACCGCGCCGGTCCGGGTGTCCCGGTAGCGCGCGGCGGGATCCAGGCCGGCGAGCCTGAGGGCGGGGCGCGGCGTGCCGTGGCGCGGCGCCCGCTGCCACACCAGCACGAAGGCCTCCCGGCGGTCGGTAGTGGTGTACTGCACGGCGGACGGCGCGTCGTCGACGGGACCGCGCAGCCGGTGCTGGGTGCCGTGCTGCACGATGTGGCGGACCGTCTTGTACTCCGCCACCAGCTCGGCGCCCTCGGCGAGTTCCTCCGCCGTCCAGTGTGCGAGGTCGCCGCCCACTGCCAGTACCCCGGCCATCGCGACGTGGAAGCGGTAACGCAGCGGCACGGAGCGGCCGGTGAGCTGGTTGGGGACATCCGTCACCCAGGCGGACATCGTGCGTGCCGGGTAGATCTGGCTGTAGCCGTGCTGGATGGAGACCCGGTCGGCCGCGTCGGTGTTGTCGGACGGCCACGCCTGGTCCGTGCGGGAGAGGATGGCCAGGTCGACGCGGCCGCCGCCACCGCTGCAGGTCTCGATCCGCAGCCCCGGATGGTCCGCGCGAAGCCGGTCGATGACGCCGTAGAGGTTGTGCACGTACCTCGTCCACAGCACGTCCTGGCCGCCTTCGCGGCCCGGCCAGCCGGCCTCGCTGAAGGCGCGGTTCATGTCCCATTTGAGGAAGTCGATGCCGTTGTCCGCGACCAGCCGGGTCAGCCAGCCGTAGGCCCATTCGGCGACGTCGTCGCGGGCGAAGTTGAGCACCAGTTGGTTGCGCAGTTCGGTGCGGGTGCGGTGCGGGAAGTGCAGCACCCAGTCCGGGTGCGCGCGGTACAGGTCGCTGTCCGGGTTGACCATTTCGGGCTCCACCCACAGGCCGAAGCGCATGCCGAGCCGGTGGACCTCCTCGATCAGCGGGGTGAGCCCGTCGGGGAAGCCCTTGGTGGCCGGTGACCAGTCGCCGAGTCCGGCGGTGTCGTCGCGGCGTCCGCCGTACCAGCCGTCGTCGACGACGTAGAGCTCCACCCCGAGCTCCGCCGCCCGCGCGGCAAGCGCTTTCTGTCCGGCCTCGTCGACGGCGAAGCCGGTGGCCTCCCAGGAGTTGAACAGCACGGGGCGCACCTCGTCCGGGTGCGGCAGCACATGGGCCAGGACGTACGCGTGCCAGCTGCGGCTCGCGGCGCCGAAGCCGCCGTCGGTGTACACGGCGGCGTAGCGCGGGGTCGCGTACTCCTCCCCCGGGCCGAGCGGCACTGACGCCCCGTCATGCCCCGCTCCACCGGTGAAGGCGGTACGTCCGTCGGGGGTGCGCTGCACGGTGACGTGCCAGCTTCCGCTCCAGGCCAGGGCCGCGCTCCACACTTCACCCCGGTCCTCGGTGGCGTCGCCGACGTCCAGCATCACCCACGGGCTCGCGTGGTGGCTGGTGATGCCGCGCCGGCTGGTGAGGACGGTCTCGCCGTGCGGGACCGGCTCCCGGTGCAGCAGGCTCTCCGCCGACCACTGGCCCGTCACATGGCTGATCCGGTAGTCGTCGCGCGGCGGCAGCGTCCAGGCGGCCGAGTCGGCGCGCAGCACAGAAAGCGGTTCCTTTCCGGTGTTGTGCACCACGGTCCAGCGCTCGATGACGTCGGTGTCGTCATGGACGCGGTAGTGCAGGGTGACCGCCAGCGGGTAGTGGCGGTCGCGGAACTCCAGGGCCAGTTCGGCTGCTCCGGGCGCCGGTTCGACGATCCGGTGACCGACGGGCTCCCACTCGAAGGCGCGTGTGCCGTCGGCGAACTGCACCCGCAGCGACGGCGCCCCGTACCGGGCCCCTCCGTCGACGGGCAGTTCCTCGCCGGCCGGGGGGCGGCCCTCGAAGCTGCTGATCTCCACGGCCGGAGGAGGCACGAGCTCCGAGGCCGCCGCGAGGGTCAGCCGCGGTCCCCAGGCGAGGTGGCAGGGCGCTCCCGTCTCGTCGATCCGCAGCGCGTAGGACGTGCGCGGGGTGGAGAGCAGCCAGACCCCGGAGGCCGGGGCGAAGGAGATCGCAGCCATTGATCCTCACGTTCAGATAGCGCCACAGGAGCAGTGAGCAGCCAACAGCGCCTTCGATCGACTGTCAACACCTGTCCTTGATCTGGCTTTTGCAGGTAATGGACCCGCTTGCAAGGTTCTTCAAGAGGAGTCTGCTTCTTTCATTGACAGAGGAAAAGAACCACCTTAAGTTTCCGGCCATGCGCTCGACCTCTCCTGAGGCGATCCCGGCGACGACGCCGGCCGCTTCCCCGGTCTTCACGACCGTGCTCTCCCACGGCCCGCTCAGGCGGACCGGCGGGGGCGAAGGGACGCGGCCGGAGGCGGTGGCCGAGGAGTGGGCGCGCGGGTCCGCGGGCGCCGCGATCCAGTCCTTCATCGGGTCAGACACGTACGAGGAGTAGCGATGACGCTGCAGAGCCCCACCCTTTGGACCCCCACAGGTCCCAGCCGCAGAAGGGTGGTCCAGGGGCTGTTCGGCGCCGGTGCCGCAGCCCTGGCCATGCCCGCCCTCGCCGCCTGCGGCGGAGGAGCCGCGGCCGACCCCAAGACGGTGACCTTCGGGTCGAACGGCGCGGACGCCACCCCGAAGAAGGCCTACGCCGCGGTGACGAGCGCCTTCGAGAAGGACAGCAAGCTCACAGTCAAGACGAACACCGTCGACCACGACACCTTCCAGAAGAGCATCTCCACCTACCTGCAGGGCACCCCGGACGACGTCTTCACCTGGTTCGCCGGCTACCGCATGCAGTACTTCGCCAAGAAGGGCCTCGCCAGCCCCATCGACGACGTGTGGGACAAGATAGGCAGCGGGTACAGCGACGCGGCCAAGCAGCTGTCCAAGGGCGAGGACGGGAAGTACTACTTCGTCCCGCTCTACAACTACCCGTGGGCCGTCTTCTACCGTAAGAGCGTCTTCAAGAAGTACGGCTACCAGGTCCCCACGACCTGGAGCCAGTTCACGGCGCTGGCCAAGCAGATGAAGAAGGACGGGCTCTCCCCCATCGCCTCCGGCTACGGCGGCGGCGACAGCTGGAGCATCCTCGGCACCTTCGACTACCTCAACCTCCGCGCCAACGGCTACGACTTCCACATGTCCCTGATGCGGGGCCAGGTCGCCTGGACCGACAAGCGCGCCGTGCGGACCATCGACCTGTGGCGTGAGATCACCCCGTACTACCAGACCAGCGCGGGCGGCCGCTCGTGGCAGGACGCCGCGCAGTCGCTGCTCGACGGGAAGTCCGGCATGGCGGTCATCGGCCTCTTCCTCGGCCAGCAGGTCACCGACGAGTCCCTGCGCTCCGACATCGACTTCTTCCCCTTCCCGGAGATCGATGCGGCGTACGGACAGGACACGGTCGAGGCGCCCACCGACGGTTTCATGCTCAGCCGCAAGCCGAAGAACGCCGACGGCGCCAAGAAGTTCCTCGAGTTCCTCGGCAGCGCACAAGCCGAGAAGCTCTACATGGGCGTCGACCCGAGCAATGTCTCCGTCAACTCCGGCGCCGACACCAGCTCCTACAACGCCCTGCAGAAGAAGTCCGCCGAACTCATCGCCGGTGCCAAGCACATCACCCAGTTCGGGGACCGCGACAGCGACCCGGGATTCATCTCCACCGTGGTCGAGCCCGGCTTCACCGAGTGGCTGAACCACCCGGACGACGGCTCGGCCCTGCTCAAGAAGATCGAGTCGCAGCGCTCGCGCTTCTTCACGGCCTGATCCCACCGGAGAGGTTCACCATGTCCTCCGTGCGTACCGCGCTTCGGTCGTCGTCGCGCGCACACACTCGTCCTCGCCGGCTCGGTCCTGGTGACCGCCTCTTCCTGACGGTTGTCGTCGGCATCCCGCTGCTCGCCCTGCTGATCTTCGTGTGGCTGCCGGCGCTGGCCTCCATCGGTCTGTCCTTCACCAGCTGGGACGGCCTCACCCTGTCCGACATCCACTGGGTCGGACTCGACAACTACCAGCAGATCTTCACCAACTACCCGCCCTTCTGGCCGGCCGTCAGGCACAACGTGATCTGGCTGGTCTTCACGGCGCTGCTGCCCACGCCGTTCGGTGTCTTCCTGGCCTACCAGCTGGACCACAAGATCCGCTTCACCAAGATCTACCAGACCGCGATCTTCATGCCGATGGTGCTGTCCCTGGCGGTCGTCGGCTTCATCTGGGAGATCATCTACAACCCCGACAACGGGCTGCTGAACGGCGTGATCGGTGCCGTGTCGTCCGGCCACCACATCGACTGGCTGGGCGATCCCAACCTCAACCTGTGGGCCGTACTGATCGCTTCCGGCTGGCGGCACGCCGGCTACATCATGATCCTCTACCTGGCGGGACTGAAGGGCTTCGACCCCGCCCTGAAGGAGGCGGCCTCGCTCGACGGCGCCAACGGACGCCAGACCTTCCTGAGGGTGGTGCTGCCGGCCCTGAAGCCGGTCAACATCATCATCCTGGTCGTCACCGTCATGGAGTCGCTGCGCGCCTTCGACCTCGTCTACGTACTCGGCGGCGGCACCGGCAGCAAGCCCGGCATGGAACTGCTGTCCCTGCTCATCAGCGACAACATCATCGGCGAGTCCAGCCACATCGGATACGGGTCCGCCCTCGCGGTCATCCTGCTCATCGTCTCCCTCGCCGCGATCGCCGCCTTCCTCTTCCAGACCTTCCGCAAGGAGGACCAGTGACCGCGACCGCCACCCCGCCGGCCTCCCGGTCACGCACCCCGCTCACGCGTACCCCCGACGCCCCCAGGGGGCCGAAGCGGCAGACCGGACGGCACATCATGCTCGGCAGCATCGCGCTGCTGTGGCTCGTCCCGCTGCTGTGGGCCGTCTACACCTCCCTGCGGCCCTACTCCGACACCACGAAGCACGGCTATCTGTCCTGGCCGCACAGCATCGGTCTGCAGAACTTCTCGGACGCCTGGAGTCAGTCCGGGATGCCGCACTTCTTCTGGAATTCGGTGCTCATCACCATTCCGGCGGTTCTCGGCACCCTGCTGTTCGCCGCGGCGGTGGCCTTCTTCGTCTCGCAGTTCGACTTCCGCTGGAACGTGGTGCTGCTGATTCTCTTCACCGCGGGAAATCTGCTCCCCGCACAGGTGTTGATCACCCCGCTGTACCGGCTGTACCTTCTGATACCGCTGCCGCCGTGGATGAGCGACTCCCTGCTTCTGTACAACTCGCTCTGGGGCATCATCTTCATTCACATCGCCTACCAGTGCGGCTTCTGCACCTTCGTGCTCAGCAACTACATGAAGACGATCCCGAAAGAGATCTCCGAAGCCGCTCTCGTCGACGGGGCCCAGGTGTGGCGCCAGTTCTTCCAGATCGTGTTGCCGCTGTGCCGCCCGGCGTTCGCGGCGCTCGCGACCCTGGAATCCATCTGGATCTACAACGACTTCTTCTGGTCCCTCGCGCTGATCCAGACGGGCGACAAGCGACCGATCACCTCGGCGCTGGCCAACCTGCAGGGCCAGTACTTCACCAATCCGAACCTCATCGCGGCAGGTGCTCTCATGACCGCGATCCCGACGCTTCTGGTGTACTTCGCGCTCCAGCGCCAGTTCATCAGCGGCCTCACCATCGGCTCGGGCAAGGGCTGAGCCGCCGACCCGACGTCCCGGCGGTCACCACGACCGTACGGCCCCCCGGCGTCGGGAACGCACGTCCCCTGCCCGGTTCCACCGCGCACCCGCGACCCGACAAATGGAGGTCCGACCCATGCGGTCATCCTCGTACCCAGCCCTGCCCGGAGCCCGCGCCGGCTCCGTGCGCCGCACCATAAGAGCCATGCTGGTCCTGGCCGTCACCGCCGGTCTCGCGGCGGTCGTCCCCGCCGCCGGGGCCACCGCCCCCGCCAAGGCCGCGACCACGACGGCGACCACGCAGGACGCCACCGCCGGCATGGCCGCCACGCCGTACATGGGCTGGTCCAGCTGGAGCATGCAGTCCTCCAGCTACCCCGGTCTGAACCCGGACGGCAGCTACAGCTACCTCACCGAGGCGAACGTCCTGAAGCAGACGGACGCCCTCGCCTCCAAGCTGAAGCAGTACGGCTACGACTACGTCAACATCGACGCCGGCTGGTGGATGGACAACAACTGGAAGCCCGGCTACGACCAGTACGGCCGGCAGACGCCCGACCCGGTCCGGTTCCCCGACGGCATGAAGTCGGTCGCCGACCACATCCACTCCAAGGGCCTCAAGGCCGGCATCTACCTGCCCGTCGGCCTGGAGAAGGGGGCGTACAACGACGGCAAGACGCCGATCTGGAACGCCCCCGGCTGCACCACCGCCGACGTCGTCTACTCGGACCTGCGCACCACCAACGGCTGGGACAGCGCCTACAAGCTGAACTTCGACAACCCCTGCGCACAGAAGTACATCGACTCGCAGGCGCAGATGTTCGCCGACTGGGGCTACGACTTCCTCAAGCTGGACGGCGTGGGCCCGGGCTCGTTCAAGTCCGGTGACAACTACAACAACGTCGCCGACGTCGCCGCCTGGCACCAGGCCATCGCCGCCACCGGGCGCCCGATCCACCTCGAGCTCTCCTGGTCGCTCGACATCGGTCACGCCGCCGACTGGAAGCAGTACTCCAACGGCTGGCGCATCGAGACCGACGTCGAGTGCTACTGCAACACCCTTGTCACCTGGGAGAACTCGGTCAACGACCGGTGGGACGACGCCCCGGCGTGGAGCAACAAGGCCGGCCCGGGCGGCTGGAACGACCTCGACGCGATCGATGTCGGCAACGGAACGATGGACGGCCTCACCAAGGCCGAGCGGCAGAGCTACATGACCCTGTGGGCCATCAACAAGTCGCCGCTGTTCACCGGTGACGACCTCACCAAGCTGGACAGCTACGGCGTCTCCCTGCTGACCAACAAGGAAGTCATCGCCGTCGACCAGAACACCTCGCCCGTCGCGCGTCCGGTCACCCCGGTGGGCAACCAGCAGGTCTGGGGCACCAAGAACGCCGACGGCAGCTACACCGTCGCCCTGTTCAACCTCGGCGACTCGCCGGCCTCCGTCACCGCCGACTGGGCATCCTTCGGATTCACCGGCAACGCCTCGGTACGCGACCTGTGGAACAAGGCGAACCTCGGGACCTACAAGAACAAGATCACAGAGGCGCTGCCCGCGCACGGCTCGCGGCTGTTCACCATCAAGCCCGGCGGCACCACGCTGGCGACCACGAGCTACGAGGCCGAGGCCGCGGCCAACACCCTGACGGGCAACGCCTCCGTCGCCGGATGCGACGCCTGCTCCGGCGGCAAGAAGGTCGGCAACCTCTACACCGGTGGCGCGCTGCGGTTCAACGACGTCACGGTGAAGAAGGACGGGATCTACACCGTCAAGGTCGCCTACGTCAGCGGTGACCCCCGTTCGGTGACCGTCTCCTCCAACAGCGGTAACGGCACCAGCCTGAAGTTCCCGTCCACCGGCGACTGGAGCACGCCAGAGACCGTCAGCGTCCAACTGGCCCTGAAGGCGGGCACCAACACCATCACCTTCGACAGCGGCAACGGATACGCACCGGACATCGACAAGATCGACGTGCCGCAGTCCGTCTGACCCACTTCCCGCGGGGCCCGGTGACCTGACCGACCCGGGCCCCGCGGGGAACCTTGTTCCCGCACGAGCCGCTCCCCGGATATGGAGTGCACAACCGTGGACATCCAGCACACCGCATCACGCGACAACACGCCCAGCCGAAGAGGCTTCCTCGCCATCGCCGCCGCAGCCGGCGCGGCCACCGCACTCGGCGGTCTACCCGCCTTCACCGCCTCGGCCGCCCCCCTGCGCCCCACCGACTCGCCCATGCTGTCCGCGGCCGACGCCGCGAAGAACCAGCTGTGGTGGCAGGCCCCTGGCTCCGCCAACTCGATGATCAAGCAGGGCCTGCCGATCGGGAACGGGCGCCTGTCGGCGCTCGCGAGCAACGACCCGTCCAGCGAGCTTCTGATGATCACCGACGCCTCCCTGTGGACCGGCGGTCTCAACGACAAGCTGCAGAGCGACGGCCAGTTCCCCTACGGCCGCGACGACTTCGGCTCCCTGACCCTGCTGGCCAAGCTCACCGTCGACATCCCCGACCACGACCTGGGCAACGTCAACAACTACCGTCGTACCCTCGACCTGGCCCAGGGCCTGATCGGCACCTCGTACGACATCTCGGGCGTGACCTACCGGCGGCAGGTGTTCGCCAGCCGCCCCGACGACGCCATCGTCGCGTACTTCTCCCAGCAGGGCGGCGGCACCTACACCGGCACCGTCACCCTCGCCGGCACCCACGGCGAGACCTCCACCGCCAACAGCGCCGGGCGCTACACGTCGTTCGGCGCCACCCTCGGCAACGGCCTGAAGTACGGCGCCGCGGTCACCGCCTACAGCAGCACGGGCAAGGTGAGCGTCAGCGGTACGTCGATCTCGTTCACCGGCGTCAAGGACCTGACCGTCGTCGTCAGCGGCGGCACCAACTACGCGCCCAACTCGGCCGCTAAGTACCGCAACCCGTCCGTGGACCCGCAGGCCCTCGCCAAGACCAAGGTGCTCGCCGCGGCCCGGCACTCGGCGAGCACCCTGCTGCACACCCACGTCGCCGACTTCCTCCCCCTGTCCGGGCAACTGGACATCAACCTCGGCGCCTCGTCGGCCGTGCAGCGCGAACTGGACACCTGGGACCGGTTGCAGGCGCGCTGGCGGGACAACGTCCCCGACCCGGAGCTCGAGGCCGCCTACTTGCAGTTCAGCCGTTATCTGATGATCTCCGGATCGCGGGCCGGCAGCCTGCCGATGGGCCTCCAGGGCGGGTGGCTGGACGGCAACGACCCGGACTGGATGGCCGACTACCACACCGACATCAACATCCAGATGAACTACTGGGCGACCGACCGGGTCGGCCTGTCCGACCAGTTCGACGCCCTCACGGACTACTGCCTCGCGCAGCTGCCCGACTGGACGGACGTCACCCAGCGGCTGTTCAACACCTCGACCAACCGGTACCGCAACTCCAGCGGCAAGATCGCCGGCTGGACCGTGGCCATCTCCACCAACCCCTATGGCGGCGGCGGCTGGTGGTGGCACCCGGCCGGCAACGCCTGGCTCTGCCTGAGCCTGTTCGAGCACTACGAGTTCACCCAGGACCGCGCGTACCTGGAGAAGATCTACCCGCTCCTCAAGGGCGCGGTGGAGTTCTGGGAGGCCCGCCTCATCACCACGACCGTCACCGACGCCTCCGGCGCCTCTCGCGAGGTGCTGATCAACGACAGCGACTGGTCGCCCGAGCAGGGCCCGCTCGACGCCAAGGGCATCACGTACGCCCAGGAACTGGTGTGGAACCTCTTCGGCAACTACCACACCGCGACCGCCGCGCTCGGCAAGGACGCCGCATACCGCACGACCATCGACGGTCTGCGAGCGCGCCTGTACCTGCCCGTGGTCAGCCCCACGAGCGGCTGGCTGGAGGAGTGGATGTCGCCCGACAACCTCGGCGAGACCACGCACCGGCACCTCTCCCCGCTCATCGGCCTCTTCCCCGGCGACCGGATCCGTCCGGACGACTCCACGCCGAAGGACATCCTGGCCGGCGCGACCGCCCTGCTCACCGCGCGCGGCATGACCAGCTTCGGCTGGGCCCAGGCATGGCGCAGCCTGTGCTGGTCGCGGCTGAAGGACGCGGAGAAGGCGTACCAGGAGGTCGTCAACAACCTCAAGCCGTCGGTGAACGGCAGCAACGGCAGCTCGCAGAACCTCTTCGACATCTACGAGGTCTCGGAGGGCAACGGCATCTTCCAGATCGAGTCGAACTTCGGTACGGCCGCCGCGATCATCGAGATGCTGCTGTACTCGCGGCCGGGACACGTCGAGCTGCTGCCCGCGCTGCCCGCGGCCTGGGCGGCCGCCGGCTCGGTATCCGGTGTGGGTGTCCGCGGCGGCTTCGTCGCCGACCTCAGCTGGAAGAACGGCAAGGTCACCCAGCTGACCCTGAAGAGCGTCGGCGGCCGCGACACGACCGTCTTCGCGGGTGCCGCCTCACGAAAGGTCAGCCTCAAGCCCGGTGAGTCCGTCACGCTGCGGAACCTCGGATGAGGGCCGACGTGTACCGGCGCCGCGCGGTGGGTGTCTTCTCCGCGCTGATCATGGCGGTCTGCGGACCCCTGACCGCCACCTCGGCGGCTCAGGCGCAGCCGCAGGCCGCGACGGGCACGGCGGGCACGACGGCGACCCCTGCCGCCGCGCAGACCAAGCACTCCGTGGTCACCTGGGGCGCCAGCGCCGACAAGCAGGGCGCCGGGCCCGCCGACCGCAGCTACCGGCTGATCGTGCGCACCAGCGTCGGCGGCACGGACCTGCGTATCCGGCTGTCCAACGCCTTCGGCGACCACCCCGTCACCTTCACGAGCGCGTACGCGGGGCTGCAGCAGCAGGGTGCGGAGCTGGTCCACGGGTCCAACCGGCAGCTGTCCTTCGGCGGGGCCGCGTCCGTCACCGTCCCGGCCGGGGAGACCGTGCTCAGCGATCCGCTGTCCGGGAAGCTGGCCGCCCAGAGCAATCTGGTCGTCAGCCTGTATGTCACGGGCGCCCAGGGACCGACGACCGGTCACGGCATGGCCATGCAGACCAACTACGCGACCGCCGGCAACCACGCCGCCGAGGAGGGCGCGGCCAACTGGACCGATCCGATGGGCTCCTGGTACTGGCTGGACGCCGTCAGTGTGAAGACGTCCGCCTCGGTCGGCTCGGTGGTGACCTTCGGTGACTCCATCACCGACGGATGGGCCTCCACCACGGACCAGAACCGCCGCTGGCCCGACTATCTCTCCCGGCGGCTCCAGGCCGCGTCCGGCATCACCGTGAAGGGAGTGGCGAACGAGGGCATCTCCGGCAACAAGGTCCTCGCGGACGGCGCCGGGCAGTCCGCGCTGAACAGAATGCAGCGCGATGTCCTCTCCCAGCCCGGGGTCAGCACGGTGTTCCTGTTCGAGGGCATCAACGACATCAAGGCGCACACCGGCGTCACGGTGGACGACATGATCGCCGGCTATCAGCAGATCATCGACCGGGCGCACGCGGCGGGCAAGTGTGTCGTCGGCGCGACCGTCATGCCGTTCAAGGGCTGGTACGAGTACGACGACGCCTCCGAGGCCGTGCGCCAGGGCGTCAACGACTGGATCAGGAACAGCGGCGCGCTCGACGCCGTGACGGATTTCGACAAGATCACGCGTAATCCGTACGACCAGACCGAGATCCTGCCGTTCTTCGACGGCGGCGACCATCTCCACCCGAACGACAAGGGCATGGCGGCGATGGCGGACGCCGTCGATCTGTCCGCTCTGCAGTGTGACCGCTGATCGAACCCTCCACCTTCCCGGGCGGTGCCGTCTGGGAAGGTGGAGCCATGTCCGGACTCCCCACCACCGAACTCATCGCGCTCGTCGACGGCCTGCTCGAGGGCCCGCGGCCGCTCCCGATCGTCGTCGCCGGCGATCCCGTCCTCCGGCGTCCCGCCGACCCTTACGAGGGGCAGCTCGGCGACGAACGCCTCGGCAGGCTCGTGGCCGCCCTCCGCGAAGCCATGCACGCGGCACCCGGCGTCGGGCTCGCCGCCCCGCAGGTCGGTGTCCCGCTGCGGCTCGCCGTCATCGAGGACCCGGCCGAGGTGGCGGACGAGGTACGGCAGGCGCGCGCCCGCACGCCCCAGCCCTTCCGCGTCCTGGTCAACCCCGTGTACGAACCCGTGGGCCCGCGGAGGGCCGCCTTCTACGAGGGCTGCCTCAGCGTCCCCGGCTGGCAGGCTGTCGTCGCCCGCCACGACACCGTGCGGCTGCGCGGGCAGGACGGCAGCGGCAAGGAGATCGACGAGGAGTTCACCGGCTGGCCCGCCCGGATCGTCCAGCACGAGACCGACCACCTCGCGGGCACCCTCTACCTCGACCTCGCCGAGACCCGTTCCCTGACCGGCAACCAGGCCTTCCTCGACCGCTGGTCGCAGCCCACACCCGAGAGGGCCGCCGCCGAACTCGGCTTCTCCCTGCCTGAGTGACCCCGTCGCCCCGCCGGGGACGTGCGGGCAGACCTCCGGCCGCCGTGGCCCCAGGACCCTGGACCCTGGACCCTGGACCTCACACTGACGCGTAGTGCCGGACGCCGTCCGCGGCGGCGGTGGTCACACGTCCTTGCTCGGCCAGTACGTCCAGGTGGGCCAAGGTCTCGGTCACAGCGAGGCACTGGTTGAACAGATCGAGGTCGGCCATCCGACGGTTCCTGCTGGTCCAGCCCAGCGTCGCCGCGACCGCCGACGCCGTGGCGTGTCCCGCGGCGACCGCGGCGGCGATCTCGTCGAGCCGCCGGCCGTGGTGCGCCAGGAGTTCGTCGATCCGCTGGTGGGTGCTGGCCGAGACGGGACCGTGGGCTGGGAGGTAGCGCTGATCGGGCAGCGCGCGGACCATCCGCAACGAGTGGAGGTAGTCGCGCAGCGGGGAGGCCGCGGGCGCCTGCTCGAAGCCGATCGAAGGAGTGATGTGCGGCAGCACGTGGTCGCCTGCGTACAACTCGCCGCGCTCACCGTCGAGGTAGACGACATGGCCCTGTGTGTGTCCGGGAGTGGCGAGCGCCTGCAGCGCCCGGTCGCCGACCTTGACGGTGACCGGGGTGTCCATCCACTCGTCGGGGGGCTCCCATTCGGTGGACCTGTGCTCGGAGCGGAGGTCGTCGAGCCGGTGGACGAGGTCCGTGGCCCCCGCGCGCCGCAGTTGGCTGCGCATACCGCGCCAGGGGTCCGCGTCCTCGTCGCGGGCACGCCGAATGTTCTCCTCCTCTCCGCGCCCAAGCAGGATCCGGGACCCGAACTCACGCCGCAGCATCACCGCCATCGTGTAGTGGTCCCGGTGCACGTGGGTGATGAGGAAGCGGTCGACGTCACCGAAGCCGCACTCCAGAGCGCGCAGTGCGGTCTGGAACGACTCCCGCGCCTGGGCCAGCGCCCAGCCGGAGTCGATGACGACCAGGCCCCCGCCGGTGCGCAACGCGTAGACGTTCACGGCCCGCAGGCCGTCCGAGGGCAGTGGCAAGGGGATGCGGAACACGTCCTGGGAGACCTCGAAGACCCCCGGACGAGTCCAGTCGCCGGTCGGGTCATCGACTTCGATCTCCATGCGTCACTCTCCATCCTCATCGCGCGCCTGCGCGGGAGCGCCACTCACACAACACCACTCTACGTCTGCTGCAACCAGAACCCCAGAAGCGTCTATTGTTGACGACAAACAGCCGACAGGGGCCATGCACCTCGAAGACCGAGCCACACGGTGGAGGTCGACAGCTCGCAGAACTCGGATGCATGATGCGTCCGTTACCTGCCCCTCGTCGGTCAACAACGGGCCCATGGCTCATTTTCGACAATATCCTGTCGCAGAATCGAAAACAAGTATAGTGAATTGACGCTCGACCCACCCACGCGGGCAGCCCGTACCCTGAAATCACGCAGCGGCCTGATACGCCCGTGTGGACCACAGTGAAGGAAGTGACGGACGATGGTGGATGCGGGAGGTCCGGAGGCCGGCCGGCGAAAGTCCCGGGGCGGCCGCGCCCAGGCGGCGGACACCCGGCCAACGGTCAGCAGGCGGCGCGAGGTCGGCCACACCAGCGCGCGCTCGCTCCTGGCCACCATCCTCGGTGAGTACGTCCTGCCCCGCGACCGCCCGGTGTGGACGTCGGCTCTGGTCGATGTGCTGGCGAAGTTCGACGTCGAGGAGAGGGCGAGCCGCCAGGCGCTCCTGCGCACCGCGGGCGAGGGCTGGCTCGCGTCCGACCGGGTGGGCCGCCGGGTGCGCTGGGCGCTCACCCCGCCGGGGCGCAGGCTGCTGACCGAGGGCGCCGAGCGCATCTACGGCTTCGGCCGCGACGAACGGCCGTGGGACGGCACCTGGCTGGTCATCCTCCTGTCGGTGCCGGAGACGAAGCGCGAGCTGCGCCACCGGCTGCGCACCCAGCTGGCCTGGACGGGGTTCGGCACCCCCGAGACCGGCGTCTGGATCTCGCCCGACGTCCGTCACGAGACGGAGGCGCTGAGCGTGCTGAAGGAGCTGGAACTCGCCACGGACGCCACGTCGTTCACCGCGAACTACGGCGCCGTGGGCAGCGAGGAGGCGATGGTGGCCCGGGCCTGGGACTTGCGCGGGGTGGAGGCGCACTACGAAGCGTTCATTGATCAGTTCACCGGGGCGCAGCCGCTCGACGGGGACGGGGTCCTGCTGGCGCAGACCCGGCTGGTGCACGAATGGCGCCGGTTCCCCTTCCTCGACCCGCAGTTGCCACGCACGCTGCTGCCGGAGCGCTGGAGCGGTGAGCAGGCAGCCGACCTGTTCCACCGGATGCACGACGAGTGGCACGACCGCGCGCAGCAGCGCTGGGACGAGCTGATGGGCGCGCACGACACGGCCTGATTCCCGACGCCGTGACAATGATCTGCGCGCCCCGACTCCCGGTCACCGGCCGGTGCGCGATCTGCGGCTGAGGAAGGCGTCCATCCGGGCGAACTTCTCCTCGTCCTCGAAGAGCACGGCCTGTGCGACGAGGTCCAGTTGCGGGTGCGCCTCCTGCGGCGCGTCCGCCACCAGCTTGGTCAGGCGCAGTGCGACGGCCGATCCGCGCAGCATGCGGTCGACGGTCGCGTGCGTGCGGGCCAGCAACTCCTCGGGCGGGGCGACCTCCAATACCAGGCCGAGTTCGAGGGCGCGTTGCGCGTCCAGCACCGACCCGGCGAGCAGCACCTGCTTGGCGACGCTCTCGCCCAGCAGCCGGACGAGGCGGTAGGCCGCGCCCGCGCCGGCCATTATCCCCAACTGCGGCTCGGGCTGGCCGAAGCGGGTACGGGGGGTGGACAGCCGCAGGTCGCACGCGTAGGACAACTCCGCTCCCCCGCCCAGCGCGTGGCCGTCCACCGCGGCCACCGTGGGCATCGGGAGCTGCCGGATGCGCTCGAACAGCCGCAGGTTGATCCCAGCGAGAGCGTCCTGCCGCCGCTGTTCGCGGAGTTGGGCGATGTCCGCGCCCCCGGCGAAGACGCCGTCCGTGCCGCCGGTGAGCACCAGGACTCTCGGCGTGTGCTCCAACTCCGCACAGATCCCGTGCAGTTCCTCGACCATGGCGGCATTGATGGCATTGCGCTCGGCCGGCCGGTCCAGTGTCACCACGGTGCGGTCCGGCCTGCGCTCGACTCGCAGCGTGTCGAGCGTCTGCTCCGCGGCGGTCTCAGCGGCGGGCTCCGGCCTGGTCACCCCTGGCTCCAGTCGTAGAAGCCCTTGCCACTCTTGCGCCCCAGTTCCCCGGCAGCGACTTTGTCGACCAGCACCTGCGGGGGGTCGAACCGCGGCCCGTAGGTGCCGGCCAGATGGCGGGCGATGTCGAGCCGTACGTCCAGTCCGACCAGGTCGGTCAGTCGCAGCGGCCCCATCGGGTGGCGGTAGCCCAGCTCCATCGCGCGGTCGATGTCCTCGGCCCCGGCCACACCGTCCTCCAGCATCCGCATGGCCTCAAGGCCGATCGCCACGCCGAGCCGGCTCGTGGCGAACCCGGGCGCGTCCCGGACCACGATGGTCTCCTTGCCGATCGCCGCGGCCGCCTCGCGGGCCAGGTCGAGTGCCGCCTCACCGGTCTGCGCACCGCGCACGATCTCCAGCAGCGGCATCGACCAGACGGGGTTGAAGAAGTGCAGGCCGAGAAAGGCGTCGGGCCGGTTCAATGACGCCGCGAGCGTGTCGACGCTCAACCCGCTGGTGTTGGTCGCCAGCAGCACCGGCTTGCGGTCCTCGGCGGCGGCGAGCACCTCGCGCTTGAGTTCGATCCGCTCCGGCACCGCCTCCACCACGAGGTCCAGGCCCTCGCGCAACTGCACCACCTCGCCCGCCAGCTCGACCCGGTCGGGCAGCGCCTTCGCGGCGACGGCGTCCAGCTTGCCGCGCTGCTCGGCCCGTTCCGCCTGCTTGCGGATGGTCTCCAGGGCCAGCCGCGCCCGGCCCGCGTTCGGCTCCACCAAGGTCGTGGCGTATCCGGCGGCCGCGAACACGTAGGCGATACCCAGGCCCATGGTGCCGGCGCCGACGACACCGATCTGCTTGCTCATACCGCCTCCAGCGCCATCGAGACTCCCTGACCGACCCCTACGCACAGGCTCACCAGTCCGCGTCTCCCGTCTCCCCGGTGCAATTCGTGCGCCAGCGTTCCGGCCAGCCGTGCCCCCGAGCAGCCCAGCGGGTGCCCAAGGGCGATGGCGCCGCCGTTGACATTGGTCCGCAGCGGGTCCAGTTTCAGCAGGTCGAGCACCGCGAGCGACTGGGCGGCGAACGCCTCGTTCAGCTCGACCACATCCAGGTCGTCGGTGGACCAGCCGATCCGCCAGAGCAGCTTGCGGGTCGCCGGCACCGGGCCGATGCCCATGTAGTCCGGGTGCACTCCGGCTGCGGCGGTTCCGACATAGCGGGCCAGCGGCTCGGCCCCGAGCGCCACCAGGCCGCGCTCGGAGGCCAGCAGCAGCCCGGCCGCGCCGTCCGACAGCGGCGAGGAGTTCCCCCCGGTGACGGTGCCGCCCCGGCGGAAGGCCGGTCTGCGCCGGGCCAGCGCCTCGACAGTGGCCGACCGGTCCGGGCCCTCGTCCGCGCTGACCTCGCTGTCCCCGGTCTTGACGGGCACGATTTCCTCGGCGAACCGGCCCGAGTCGGCGGCGACCACAGCGCGCCGGTGGCTGGTGACGGCGAACGCGTCCTGGCGCTCCCGGCCGACGCCGTACCGCTCGGCGACGTTCTCCGCAGTCTCGCCGAGCGAGATCGGCGGGTAGTCCTGGCGCATCCGGGGGTTGACCAGCCGCCAGCCCAGCCGGGTGTCGGCAAGCTCCATCTCCCGCGGATACCCGGCCTCCGGGCGCGGCAGCACGAACGGCGCCCTGGTCATCGACTCCGACCCGCCCGCGAGGCAGAGGTCCGCCTCACCGCTGGCGATCGTCCGCGCGGCGCAGGCCACCGCCTCAAGCCCGGAGGCGCACAGCCGGTTCACCGTCACCCCGGTCACCTCCACCGGCAGTCCGGCCAGCAGCAGGCCCATCCGTGCGACGTTACGGTTGTCCTCGCCGGCCTGGTTGGCGGCGCCCCAGTAGATGTCGTCGATACGCGACGGGTCCAGTGCGGGGGCACGGTTCAGCAGGGCCCGCAGCACCTCGGCGGCAAGGTCGTCCGGCCGTACGCCGGCGAGTTGTCCCTTGGCCCGACCCATCGGGGTGCGGCAGGCGTCGACTATGTATACAGCGGTCATCAGTCCCTCACACCCCGAGTCCGGGGAAGATCTTGGCGGCGTTGCCGGACAGTACGGCGCGCACGGTGTCGGCGGGCAGGCCCAGGTCGCGCAGCGCGGCCACGTTGCGGGAGGCGCCGGGCACGCCGGGCCAGTCAGTGCCGAAGATCCACTTTTCGGCGAGTCTGGGCAGGTCGAAGCGGGCAAAGTACTCCGGCAGCTTCTTCGGTGGCAGCCCGGCCAGGTCGAGCCACACATTGGGCTTGGACAGGGCCAGGAACGCGGCGGTGTCGTACCACCACCCGCGCCCGCCGTGGGCGAAGACGAACTGCACGTCGGGGAAGTCCTCGATGACGTCAAGGAGGAGCGCGGGATCGCCGTAGCCGGTGCGGGAGCCAGGGAAAGTGGAGGTGCCCGAGTGCAGGATGACGGGGACGCCGCGCTCGGCGCACAGGGCGTAGGTGGAGTGCAGTTCCCTGGAGGCCGGGGAGAACCCGCCGTGCACCGGGTGCAGTTTGACCGCCACCGCTCCGAGGTCGAGCTGCCGCTCGATCTCGGCGGTCATCGGGTAGTGCAGATGCGGGTTGGCGCTCGCCACCGGGCGAAAGCGCACCGGGTTGTACGCGACGATCGGCAGCAGGTCGTCGAAGGACTGGATGCCGGTGGCCCGAGGACTGTACTCGCAGAACAGCAGCGCGCGGTCGACACCCTCGGCGGCGAACAGCGCGTCCAGTTGTTCGGGCACCGGATCGCCCTGCTCGTCGTAGGCGTCGCGCCAGCGGTGGCGGCCGGAGTACTTGTCGGCCCACTCCAGCCAGGCGGGTCTGAGCGTGGACAGACGAGGGGCGTGCACATGGGCGTCGACCACGATGTCGTCACCGGTCATCGGTCATCCTCCAGAAGGGATCGGGTCAGCCACGCCGCTCATGTCATGCCGTGGATTGGCCCGCGGTTGGCGGGTCGGCCGTCAGGCGCGTGATCTCCCGCCCTTCGTAGCCCAGTTCGGCCAGTACCTCGGCGGTGTGCTGGCCCGCCCGCGGCGGACCGGCGACCACATGGCGCCGCACCTGGTCGTAGCTGACCGGGGAGTCCACCGACTCCACCCCGGCGTTCTCGATCTCGACCCACGCTCCGGTGGCGCGGGCCTGCAGATCAGTGACGACCTCAGCCGGGGTCTGCACCGGGGCCCAGAACACGTCGTGCTTGTCGAGGACTTCGGCCCAGTACTCCAGCGGGTGGGCCGCGAAGGCCGCGTCCAGGATGGGGATGAAGTCCCTGCGGTTCTTGGTGAGGTCGCGCGGGGTGCGGAACCGCTCGTCCTGGAGCAGGTCGTTGCGCCCGATGGCGGCGAGCACCTTGGGCAACTGGCGGCCGGCCTGGACTCCGACCAGGAAGAACCACCGGTCGTCGGCAGTGCGGTAGGAGTTGTACATCGGCGTCGGGCAGTTGTCCCTGGGGTAGGGCGGCCGGGGCCTGCCGCCCATGGCCTGCACTCCCAACTCCCCGGCCAGCGCCCACATTCCGGTGCGCAGCAGGGAGACGCCCACCATCCGGCCGCGCCCGGTGCGCTGCCGCTCGTGGAGTGCGGCCAGGATGCCCGCGGCTCCCGCCATCGCGGTGAAGGTGTCACCGAGGCCCTGCATCAGGGGCGCGGGCGGCTCCCCTTGCGTGGTCAGCTCGTGGGCGATGCCGGTGCGGCCGAAGAACGAGGCAAGGTCGTAGCCGGCCCGCTCCTCGTCGTCGCCGCCCCAGCCGTAGGCGGTCAGTGAACAGAACACCAGGCACGGGTAGTTGCCGGCCACCTCCTGGGGGGACAGGCCCAGGCGGCGCAGGGCGGCAGGGCGAAGGTTGGTCAACAGCACGTCGGCCCGGTCCAGCAGCCGGCGCAGCACCTCGTGGCCGTCCGGAGTGCGGATGTCGACCTCGATGGAGCGCTTGCCGCGGTTGGCCGAGGTGAAGGCGCCGTTCGGCGCGTCCGGATTGGCGCCCATGGAGCCCCAGATGTTGCGCATCGGCTCGCCGCCGTGCGGCTCGATCTTGACGACGTCGGCGCCCCAGTCGGCGAGCAGGCCGCCGGCCGCCGGGCCGGCCATCCAGTGGGCGAGTTCGACCACCCGGACCCCGCGCAGCGGGGCGGGTGGCTGGTCGTCGTCGGGTGCGGTGATGCGGCCGCTCACCGGGTCACCTCGAAGTCCACCCGCTCGGGGCCGCGGGTCTGGCCGCCGCTCCACACGACGCTGTCGGGGTCGGTCAGATGAAAGTCCGGCATCGCCCGCAGCCACTCCTGCAGGGTCACCCGCAGCTCCAGCCGGGCGAGGTTGGAGCCGAGGCAGCGGTGGCCGCCGGACCCGAAGGTCAGATGACGGTTGCGGGCCCGGTCGATCCTGATCTCGTCGGGGTCCTCGAAGACCTCGGGGTCTCGGTTGGCAGCGCCGAAGGCCAGCAGTACGCGCTCGCCTGCGGCAATGCTGCGGTCGTGCAGCTTCACATCCTCCGTGGCAATCCGTCCGACGCTGACCGGGGCGTAGACCCGCAGGAACTCCTCCGTGGCGGTGTCCAGCAGCCCCGGGTCGGCCACCAGACGCCTGCGGTCGTCGTCATGGGAGGCCAGGTGCCACAGGGAGGCGCTGATCGCGCTCCAGGTGGTGTCGGCGCCCGCGAGCAGGACCAGGAAGGCAGCGCCGATCTTGTGCTTGCGCGAGAGCGGTTCCCCGTCGAGGTCGACCGCGGCCAGATAGCTGATCAGGTCGTTCCTGGGCTCGGCCTCGCGCTCGTCGAGCAGCCCTCCGAGGTAGGCGAGGATCTCGTCGACGGCCTGCGCGCGCACCGCCTGGTCCTTGGGGCCGACCCGGATCATCCGGATCACCCAGTCGGTGAACTGCTCGCCGGGCGGGACTCCGAGCATCTTGGTGAGCACGGCGATCGTCAGGTGTTGGGCGAAGTCGTCGACCACGTCGCCGCCGCCACGCGCTGCGAGCCCCTCCACCAGGCCCCTGGCCTGGTCGCGGATGAACGGCTCGAACTCCGCGATCCGCGCGGGCAGGAAGTACGGCATCAGGATGTCGCGGTGCGGCTTGTGCGCAGGCGGGTCCGAGGTGAGTGGGGGCAGGTACAGGCCGCCCGCCGACTCCAGCGGCCCGGCGACCTCGACCGCGCGGGAGGAGAACCGGGCGCCGTCGCGGGCAATGTTCCGGATGTCGTCGTAGGACACCGGCATCCACGAGCCGCCCCACTCGTCGGAGTGGGCCACGGGGCACCCGGCCGCCCGCATCGCCGCCCAGACGGCGTGCGGGTCTTCCTTGAAGTCCGACGAGAAGATGTCATAGCCATCGAAATCGTGCTCGCGTGGTTGTTCGCTCATAATGACACTCTACGCTTTGAGTGATTCGGTGTCGAGAACTGTAGGTTATGAGGATCGGTCAAAGTACGGCGGTTTTCGGGGTTCTCCGACATCAGCGCGCAGCCACCATCGGGGTGTCCACCCCCACCGGGCCGATCTTGTTGGCACCGCCAGGCGTGCCCACCGGGGCGTCACGGCCCGGCAGCGGCTCGGTGAAGAACCGGCGGTTGTCCTCGACGAACTCGACGTGCTCCTCGTCGGTGCGCCGGTCCTGGGTGATCGCCTCGACCGGGCACACCGGCTCACAGGCACCACAGTCGATGCACTCCTTCGGATTGATGTAGAGCTTGCGCTCTCCTTCGTAGATGCAGTCGACTGGGCATTCCTCGATGCACGACTTGTCCATGACGTCGATGCATGGTGCGGCGATGACGTACGGCATGGCGGCCTGCTGCCTCTCAACTGGATACGGGTGTCGGGGTGTCGGTAAGAGAGCCGCGGATCACGGGGGTTGCGTGGATCAGGCGGAGACGGGAAGCGGAGCCTGGCTGTCCGTGGAGTGACCGGGGAAGAGCTGCGCGTCGGGGTTGATGTGCACCGCGGCGTTGTTGACCGCGGTAGCCACTTCGCCGAACCCGACGGCGATCAGCCGGATCTTGCCGTCGTAGTGGGTGATGTCCCCGGCTGCGAAGACGCCCGGGAGGTTGGTGCGCATCGCCGAGTCGACCACCAGGTGCCGGTTGTCGTGCAGGGCGAGCCCCCACCCGCGCAGCGGACCGAGGTTGGCGGTGAAGCCGAGTGCGGCCACCAGCTTGTGGCAGGCAAGCGTCCGCGGCGCGCTCTCGCCGGTCACCGCGATCTCGATCGCTTCAAGCTGCTCGGCGCCCGTCGTCCGCTTCACCTGGGCGTTGGTGATGATCCGCACCGGTGACGCCTTGAGCTGCTCGACCGACGCGTGGTGGGCCCGGAACGCCTCGCGGCGGTGCACGAGCGTGGTACTCGCGGCGATCGGCTGGAGCATCAGCGCCCAGTCCACGGCGCTGTCGCCGCCGCCGACGATGACCACATCCTTGCCCGCGTACTCCGACGACGAGGGCACGAAGTACTCCAGGCCCCGGCCGAGGAAGTCATCGCCCCCGGGCAGCGGGCGCGGTGTGAAGGTGCCGATCCCGCCGGTGACCACCATGGCCCCGGCCGCGATCTGCCGGCCGGAACTGGTCGTGACGACCAGCAGATCCTGCTCGGGGCCGCGGACGACCCGCTCCAACTGCTGCGCCTCCTGCCCGAGCAGATAGACGGGGTCGTACGGCGCGGCCTGCTCGACGAGGTTGCCGACCAGTCGGCGGCCGGAGATGGCGGGGAATCCGGCGATGTCGAAGATCTGCTTCTCCGGGTACATCGCGGTGACCTGCCCGCCGACCTCGCTGAGTGAGTCGACCACGGCCACTGAGAGCCCGCGAACCCCGGCGTAGTATGCGCCGAACAGGCCCACCGGCCCCGCACCGACAATCAGCAGGTCGACGTGGGCGGCGGTCATGGCTGGCCTCCAGTGTTCGGGGTAGGCAGGGCGGTGAACGCCGCTGACAGGGGGACGTGCAGGTTGGCGACCAGCTCGCGGATCTTGAGCCGCTGCAGCTTGCCGGTGGAAGTCCTGGGCAGCTCTTCCATGAAGATCACCGCTCGTGGGCGCTTGAAGGCGGCCAGGCCATTGCGACACCAGTCGATCAGTTCGTCGGCGGTGACCGGGGCGCCGGTGACGACGCAGGCGACCGGCTTGTCCAGCCCCGAGGCGTCGGTCAAGGCGACCACGGCGGTCTCCGTGACGGCCGGGTGCTCCAGCAGCCGGCCCTCGATCTCCGCGGGCGAGACCCAGATACCGCCCGCCTTGAGCAGGTCGTCTCCGCGGCCGAGGCAGGTGTAGTAGCCGTCGTCGTCGCGGACGTAGACATCGCCGGTGTTGAGCCACTCGCCCTGGAAGACTGTCCTGGTGGCGTCGGTGCGGCGCCAGTAGCCCTCCGCGATCGACTGGCCGCGCACGTACAGGGCCGCCGGCGTGAGGTCCGGCACCGGCCGGCCCGCGGCGTCGCGCAGTTCGATGTCGTAGCCCGGCACGGGGCGGCCGGTGGTGCCGGGACGGATCTGGCCGGGTCGGTTGGACAGGAAGATGTGCAGGGCCTCGGTCGACCCGATGCCGTCGATGATCTCGACCCCGAACCGCTCGCCGAACCGCACCTGCAGGGCGGCCGGCAGCGGCTCACCGGCCGAGGTGGCCAGCCGCACCGAACTGAACGTGTCGTCGGGCAGGTCCGAGGCCAGCAGTGCCGCGTAGAAGGTCGGGACGCCGAAGAACAGCGTCGGCCGGTCCTGCCGCACTCGTTCGCCGAACACCTGGGGCGTGGGCCGCCGGGATTCCAGCACGGTGGTGGCCCCGACCGACAGCGGGAAGAACGCCGCGTTGCCGAGGCCGTAGGCGAAGAACAGCTTGGCGACCGACAGGCAGGAGTCCGAAGGGCTGATCCCCAGCACCTGGGCGCCGTAGGTCTCGCTGACATGCCGGATGTTGGCGTGCCGGTGGATCGCGGCCTTCGGGGACCCGGTGGTTCCCGAGGTGTAGAGCCACAGCGCCCAGGTGTCGTCGCTGACGGGGGCCGCGGCACGCTCGTCCGGGCCGGCCGCGGCCCCCGTTCTGGTCAGCTCCGACCAGGTCAGGGAGTGGATTCCGGCGGGTGTCGGAATCGGCTTGGCGGCGTCGACGATCACATGCCGCAGCAGCGGCGCCGACGCGGCGGCGGCCAGCACCACCCCGGCGTACTCCTGGCTCGCCACGAGCACCGAGGCGCCGGAGTCGGTTACCTGGCTTGCGAGTTCGCTCCCTGTGAGCATGGTGGACAGCGGCACGGCGACGAAGCCGGCCCGGAACGCGCCGAGGATGCCGGCGAGCATGGGCACGTCGTCGTTCGTCACGAACAGCACCCGGTCGTCCGGACGCAGTCCCAGCGAGCGCAGTCCGGCCGCGGCGTCGGCCGACAGGTCGGCCAACTCGCGGTAGGTCAGCGAGCCGCTGCCCGCCCGGACGGCGGTGTGCGCACCGCGGCCGTTGTCGACATGCCGGTCGACCAGCCAGGTCTGCGCGTTGTGGCCACTGCTCTGGAGGGCGCGCACGGGCTCAGACCCGCTCGGTGTTGTAGTCGCCCTTGCGCCCAGTGCCGAAACGCCGCAGGGCGCCGTCGGGACCGGAGGCATTGGGGCGGATGAAGATCCAGTTCTGCCATGCGGTGAGCCGGCCGAAAATCTTGGTCTCCAGCGTCTCGGGCCCCACGAAGCGGTGGTTGGCCTCCATGCCGGTGAGCGCGTCGGGGGACAACGCGGCCCTTTCTTCGAGCGCTATGCGCAGTTCGTCGGCGAAGTCGATGTCGTCCAAGGCGAGCGTGACCAGGCCGAGCCGGGCGGCTTCGCGGGCGTCCAGCCGCTCGCCGGTTCGGGCCCGGGCGGCGGCGAGGTCATCGTCGTGACCCCAGAAGCGGGACTGCAGCCGGCTGAGGTCGTTGCTCATCGGCCAGGCGCCGAGGTTGGAGCCGGTCAGGACGACCGCGGCGGGCGTCGCGTCGGGGTCGGTGTCCTGGTAGACGCCGTCGAGCATGTACTGCCGGTCGGCGGCGAGGGCGAGTTCGAGCAGCAGGCCGGCGAAGCAGCTTCCCGGATCGATGACGGCGACGATGCTGCGGCTGGTCACGTCGAATCGCTTGAGGGTGCGCTTGTAGTAGTGCCGGATCTCGTTGACGAGCCAGTCGGCGGCGAGTTCGGCGAGCTGTGTGTCGTAGGCGAGCACCGTGTCGGTGTCCCCCTGGGTGCGGATCAGCCAGGTGCCGATGTCGGGCTCGTTGGTGCGAAGGTGCAGGACGAGGTCGTCCAGGGCGCGGGTCAGGGCCAGCGGCCAGTAGTCGGCGCCCTGGGCGTGGATCGCCGCGGCGTCCTGCGGCGGGGCGGCGGCGGGGGCGTGGACGGTGATGTCGACCAGCCGCGCGGAGCGGTCGAGGACGGCGGTGACGTGCGGGTAGGCAAGCGTGTCGGCGGACTCCTTGCGGTCCAGCGGGGCCAGCACGACACCCTGCGCGTCCTGCGGGCGCGGTGAGTCGGCCGCCGCCTGGTGCGCGCGGCGGGCGATCTCCTCGGCGAAGCGGGCGCGCGGCACGGTGGCGTCGGCCAGTCCCCACTCCACGGCGGTGGCGCCGCGGAAGCCCTCGGACTTGGTGGCGAAGACGTCGGCGCGGTCCTTGCGGACATGCCGCTTGTCGACCACGCGGGTCAGACCGCCGGTTCCGGGCAGCACGCCGAGCAGCGGGATCTCAGGCAGTGAGACCGCCGAGGAGCCGTCGTCGATGAGGACGATCTGCTCGCAGGCCAGCGCCAGTTCGTAGCCGCCGCCGGCGGCCGTGCCGTTGAGCGCGGCGATCCAGGTCTGGCCCGAGTGGGCTGTGGCGTCCTCGATGCCGTTGCGCGTCTCGTTGGTGAACTTGCAGAAGTTCACTTTCCACGCGTGGGTGGATTGGGCGAGCATGCGGATGTTGGCGCCCGCGCAGAACATCCGGTCCAGGCCGCTGGTCATGACCACCGACCTCACCTCGGGGTGCTCGAAGCGGAGCCGCTGCACGACGTCGTACAGCTCGATGTCGACCCCGAGGTCGTACGAGTTCATCTTCAGCTCGTATCCAGGGACCAGGCCGCCGTCCTGGTCGACGAGGAGGATCACCGTGGCGACCTCCCCGTCCACCTCCACCTTCCAGTGGCGGTAGCGGTCGGGAGTCACCCGGAAGGTGATCGCGGACCCGGAGTCCGGCCGGCCCGGCGCGGCACCTTCCTTCAAGGGACTGTCACTCACGGAAACGGGAACGGACATGCCACACCTTTCAGCGGACTGGACGGGCGGTACGGGAAACGGACGGCAGGACGGGACGGGACGAACGGGGACGGTGGCGGCGCAGTTCGGCGGACCGGCTCAGACGAGGGCTTCCTCGGCGAGGTGGACGTAGTCGAATTCGACGGGCTGGTCGTTGATGCCTGTCTGCGGCGCGGCGATCCAGCCCGCGAACCGGCCGGGCTCGTACTCCGGGACCATCAGCGAGGAGACAGCCGCGCGGTCCTCCTCGGTCGGCAGCCACTCGCGCCTGCGGGCCTGCCAGGTCGCCTCGTCGACGACCTCGCCCTCGGGGCTGATGTGGTGCCCCGCGTAGACGCCGACCGCGCGGTGGAAGCCCTCGTGCGGCAGCAGCAGCCGCTGTTCCAGGCCCGCGTCCTCGAGTGCCTGGTTCCAGCGGCGGACGCCGTTGGCGCAGTCTGCCGTGTACTCGTCGCGCAGATCGAGGTTGAGGGCGCCGAGCTGCGGCACCGCACGCTGGACGATCCGACCGTCCTCGACCACGTTCATGACGCGCTTGGCGTCCAGCAGCACGTGGTCGTCCTTGCGGCGCGCCTCCTGCCAGCGGCCCTTGAGGCCCGAGCTGTAGTAGTTGCCCGCGTTGGTGGACTGCTCGGAGCCGAACAGGTCCATGGAGACGGAGAACTGGAAGTTGAGGTACTTCTGCACGACCTGCAACGGGATGCCGCCGTACTGCAGGATGTCGTCCGTGCCGTGCTGCTTCATCAGCTCCGCGGTGCGCTCCACCACCCGCTGTACGCCGGAGGTGCCGACGAACATGTGGTGCGCCTCTTCCTTGAGCATGAACTCGCAGGTGCGCGCGAGCGGGTCGAAGCCGGACTCCTTGAGCGTGCCGAGCTGGTACTTGCCGTCGCGGTCGGTGAAGTACGTGAACATGAAGAACTGCAGCCAGTCGGTGGTCTCCTCGTTGAACGCACCGAGGATGCGCGGACTGTCGGGGTCGCCGGAGTTGCGCTTGAGGAGCTGCTCGGCCTCTTCGCGGCCCTCACGACCGAAGTACGCGTGCAGCAGGTAGACCATCGCCCACAGATGGCGGCCCTCCTCCACGTTGACCTGGAAGAGGTTGCGCAGGTCGTACAGGCTCGGGGCGGTGTTGCCGAGGACGCGCTGCTGCTCCACCGAGGCGGGCTCGGTGTCGCCCTGCACGACGATCAGCCGCTGGAGTTCCGCGCGGTACTCGCCGGGGACCTCCTGCCAGGCCGGCTCGCCCTTGTGCTTGCCGAAGGCGATCGTGCGGTCGGGGTTGCGCTCCGCCAGGAAAATTCCCCAGCGGTACTCCTCCATCGGCACGTGCGCGAAGTGGGCCCAGCCGTCGCGGCCGACCGCGATGGCGGTGCGCAGGTAGACGTCCTTGGTCGGCAGCGACGGGCCGAGCTGCCGCCACCAGTCGAGGAACTTCGGCTGCCAGCCCTCCAGCGCCCGCTGCAGGCGCCGGTTGTCGGCGAGGTCGACGTTGTTCGGGATGCGCTCGTTGTAGTCGATGGTGCTCATCGGGCCGGTGGGGCCGGGTGCCGGTCCGGTGCGGGCGTCTGCGGACATCAGCGCTCTCCTCTGGTCGGTCTTCACTCCCTACCTGACGTTCTACGCCTTCTTTGCGTCACTGCCAAGTGTTTGTCGAACTTTTTGGGCGAACAAGCCCCGTCGGAACCCTGCGCATCCCGGATATGTGACAACATCTATGATCCAGTTCCACTTTATGTCGTCAATGACGAGAGGGTCTCCCACTGATGCGTATCGTGCTGATCGGACCGCCGGGAGCGGGCAAGGGCACACAGGCCGGGATCGCGTCGGCACGGCTGGACGTCCCGCACATCTCCACCGGGGACATCTTCCGGGCCAATCTGGACCAGGGCACGGAGTTGGGGAACGCCGCCCGCGCCGCCATGGCCGCCGGCGACCTGGTCCCGGACGAACTGGTCGTCGCGATGGTGCGGGACCGGCTGGCCGAGCCCGACGCGGCCGGCGGCTTCCTGCTCGACGGCTTCCCGCGCAGCCGGCCACAGGCGCACGCCCTCGACGGCCTGCTCGCGGATCTGGGCATCCCCCTGACCGCGGTGCTCGAACTGCGCGTCGGCACCGAAGAGGTGCTGCGCCGACTGGCCGTGCGCGGCGCGCAGTCGGGGCGCGCGGACGACACCGAGCAGACCGTGCGCCACCGCCAGCGGGTCTACGCCCGGCAGACCGCGCCGCTGGTGAACCACTACGCGGGCCAGGGCCTACTGCACACGATCGATGCGGTCGGCGAGGTGGACGCCGTGGCCGAGCGGATCAGGTGGGCGCTCAGCGTGTGAGGTCCTGGCCCGGCGTCCGTTCGGACGACCGGGCCACCTGGGCCTCCAGGACGCCGGCCGCGAACTGCTCCTTGAGCTGGAACTTCTGAATCTTGCCGGAAGCGGTGACCGGGAGCTCGTCGACGAAGATCCAGTATACGGGCGACTTGTGTGCCGCGATCCGCTCCCGGCAGTACTTCTTCAGCTCGTCCGCGGTCGGCGTCGGCGCACCGTCCTTGAGGCGGATGACTGCGGCGATCTGCTCGCCCCACTTGTCGTCGGGGACGCCGATCACAGCGACGTACGCGATCGCGGGGTGCGCGATGAGCAGTTCCTCGATCTCCCGGGGATAGATGTTGACTCCGCCCCGTATGATCATCTCCTTCAACCGACCGGTGATCCGCAGGAAGCCGCGCTCGTCCATGGTGCCGACGTCACCCATGTGCACCCATCCCTCGGCGTCGATGGTCTCCGCGGTCTCCGCGGGCAGTTCGTAGAAGCCGAGCATGTTCTGGTAGCCGCGGCAGCAGATCTCGCCCTTCTCACCGAGCGGGACAGGCGCCCCGGTGCCCAGGTCGGCGATCTTGATCTCCAGATGCGCCAGCGGCTGGCCGACGGTCTCCGACTGGTCCTCGGGCGAGTCGGTCACCCGCGTCTGGCTGATCACGCCGTGCATCTCGGTCTGGCCGAAGAGGATGCTGAACTGGCAGTCGAGAGTGTCGATGGTCCGCCGCACCAGGGCGGCCGGCACCGTCGAGGCACCCGACATGATGGTCCGCAGGCTCGACAGGTCACGGGAGGCCAGGTCGGGGTGGTCCAGCAGGGCCATGAGCATGGTGGGCACGACGAGCGAGTGGGTGCCCCGGTACACCTCGAACAGCTCCAGCATCAGCCCGGCGTCGAAGCCCGCCATGATGACGAACGTGCCGTGCATCGCGAGCGCGCCGAAGGACGTCACCGCGCCGCCGCCGATGTGGTACATCGGCATCGCGTTGATGTAGACACCGCCCTCCGACATGCCCGCCCGCAGCGCGACGAAATGGGCTTCGTTCACCAGCCCGGTGTGGTGCAGGAGGGCACCCTTGGGGAAGCCGGTCGTGCCCGAGGTGTACTGGATCTGGATCGGGTCGGTGGCCGCGACCGGCGGCAGCTCCCGCGCCGGGTCGCCGGAGTCGAGAAAGACGTCCCACTCGGAGAACGAAACAGCCTCCTTCAGATCGGGCAGCCCCGGCAGCACCGCGTCCACCACCGACGCCATGTCGGAGTCGCGGTAGGAGTCGACGTGAAACAGGCCCGTGGCACGGGACTGCCGGAGGATGTACCCCAGCTCGTTCACCCGATAGGCGGGGTTGACGGCGACCATCACCATTCCCGCGAGGCTGATGCCCTCCTGGAGGATGATCCAGTCCGCGCTGTTGGGCGCCCAGATCGCGATCCGGTCGCCGGGCGAGAACCGCGCAAGCAGCGCGCGGGCCGCGCGTTCTGACACCTCAAGGAATTGCGCATAGGTCCAGACCCGGCGCTCTGCCGGGTCCTTGACGCCGTCGACGAGGGCCGGCCGGTCCGGCGCAGCCTTCACCGCTTCGCGCAGCAGGTCTCCCAGCGTCAGGTTCCTGACGTCCTCGCCGGATTCTTCAGCCGGCCAGTACGACCGGGTGAGGGGGTTGCGCTCCATGGGCATCTCGCCTCCTGCAAGAAGTAGCCCGCGTTCCGGGCAGTCGGCCCCGCCAGGCCGCGCCGGCAGGGAGCCTCCATCCACAGCACCATCGTTATACATCTTTTGGAAGATACTTCGAAAGAGTGTAGAATGATATTTCTCCTCGGAGCCCTTCCCACGTCCGTTCGCGCACGTCAGATGTGGCGGGGTGTGCGCGGATGCCCGCTTCACACATCGCCGAGCTTGCCGACGGACCACTGCCACTCGCTGACCGGCACAGTAGAATCCGGAACACATCGACGAGTGGGGAGAGCGTTTTCATGGCTGAACGGCAGGCGGCGGCGAACCCCGCGCGGGGCGGAACCGGCACCGGCAGATCCCTGGTCAGCGTGGGGAGCGCGCGCTCGATGCTGCTGACCGTGCTCGGCGAGTTGGTGATGCCGAACGGGGACTCCGCGTGGACGTCGTCGCTGCTGTACGTCCTCACCGGCCTGGGCATCGAGGAGCAGACCGCGCGGCAGGCGATCGCCCGCGGTGCCGCCGCCGGCTGGATCACCGGGCAGCGCGTCGGCCGCGAGGTCCAGTGGACCCTGACACCCGCGGGCCGGCGCCTGATCGAGGACGGCGCCAAGCGGGTGTACTCGATGAGCGCACCGCCCGAGCGGTGGGACGGGAACTGGCTGATCCTGCTGGTCAGCATCCCGCAGAGCCAGCGCTCGGTACGCAAGAAATTGTACGGCGCGCTGAGCTGGGAGGGCTTCGGCAACCCCACCCCCGGCGTGTGGCTGGCGCCGCATCCCGAACGCCGGCAGGGCGTCCAGCAGGTGATCGACGACTTCGGCCTGCGGGACTCGACGCTGGCCTTCGTGGGCACCTCGCTGGCGATCGGGCTGCGCGAGGACGAGATCGTTCACCGGGCATGGGACCTCCAAGAAGCGACCGCCAAGTACGAGCAGTTGCTGATCCGCTTCAGCGGACTGCAGCCGGAAGCGGGCGACCCTCTGCTGTTCAACCACGTCCAGTTGGTCAGCGAGTGGCAGCGGTTCCCGTTTCTGGACCCCCAGCTCCCCGAGGAGCTGCTGCCGAACTGGATCGGCAGGCGCGCCGCCGTGGTGTTCACCCAACTGCGCTCCCGCTGGTACGAGGACGCCCGACGCAGGTGGCACGAGGTCGTGAAGCAGACCTCGCCCAACTGACACCGGGTGGACCGGGCTGCCGCGCCGGGCGGGAACAAGGCACCGGCCCATCGCATCCGGCCCATCAGCGCTGACGTACGGCCAGTTCCTTGACCGCTGCGCCGGCGCAGAGGGTACAGGGCGTGAAGGACTCCTCGCGTGCCTCGGCGAGCGTGAGTTCCTCGTAGTCCTTTCCGTCGAGCGACGGGCAGCCCGGTGTGTGGAAGCGCTTGCGCCCGGCCACGATGAGCACCAGGGAGTCGTCGCTCAGCGCCGGGTCCGGGTCCGGGTCCGGGCCGTCGAGGACATCCTCGTCCGCGGCCTCGACGTCGCTCTCCTCGCCCTCCTGCGCTTCGGTGTCGCTCCCCTCGGCGGCGATCGCGGCGACCTTGTCCTTGTCGTCGTCCTCCGCGTCGTCGCCTACCGCGTCGTCCGGCTCGAAGCCCTCCTCCTGGGCCCGCCTGCGGCGCAGCCACAGATCGCCTGCCATCACCAGCAGGCCCACCGCCGACGCGGCGAGCGCGACATAGACCAGAACCGTCACCCCGAGCAGCCAGCCCGATATCAGGCTCGCTCCGGCGACCACTACCAATATGAGCGTGAGCACAACTCTCCCGTCCTGTACGTCCGATGCCGGTCGCTGGTCAGCCAGCGGTGGTGGGAGCCGGCGGAGAGTCGGGGTCCGCCGGCCGGTAGTCGGCCGCGTAGACGACATGCGCGGCGATGATCTGCTTCTTCAAGAACGCGTCCCAGACCTTGAGCTGCGCGTCGTTCTCAAGCTTGGTCTTGATCACGGTCTTCAGTTGGCCGAACGACAGCGGAACGGACTTGTGGATGGCGACGACTTTGCCGACGTTCCATCCCTCGGACGTCTTGACCGGGCCGAACACCGATGTGTCGGATGCCTTGAACGCGGCCTTCGCATAGGTCGCGTCGAGTTGGGCGGCGCTCACCGCGCCCAGGGAGCCGCCGCTGTCCTTGGTGCTCGCGTCGATGGAGTACTTCTTCGCCAGCGAGGCGAAGCCGCTGCCCGTGCGGGCCTTCTTCAGCACCTGCTCGGCCTGCGCCTGGGACGAGACCACGATGTTGTCCAGGGTCCGCTGCTCGGGCGACACCATCTGGCTCTTGTGCTGATCGTAATACGCCTGTGCGGCCGCGTCCGTCGTCGCCTTGACCGAGCCCGTCGCCTTGGAGAACAGCGCGGCGCTGGACTGCTGGCGCTTGATCTCGCCGAGCACGTCGTTCTCCGACAGGCCGTGGCCGCCGAGCTCCTGGGTGAGAGTGGCCGTGTCGCCCCACGAGTTGTTCTTGATCATCTTCTGCAACTGGTCGCTCGCCTCCTTGCGCGCGATCACGATGCCCCGTGCTCGCGCGGCCGAGTCGATGACCTGACTGACCGCCAGCGACTTCGCCACATCCCGGGTGAACTTGTCCTTCGCGGAGGCGGTGGTCGGTTCCTGGAGGCCGTAGAGGAACTCCATCAGGGAGATCCGGTGCTGGAGCTGATCCTTGGTCATGGAGACGCCTTCGGCGCGGAACACGACATCGGCGGGAAGGTCGTTCCTTCCGTTCAGGAACAGGTTCGTGCCGGCGCCTCCGACGATGGCCACCAGCAGCACCGCGACGATCACCTGGGCGAACTGCCGACTGGGCAGTACCGCAGTCCTGAGGTGTGCCTTCCTGACCCGTGGGCCGCCCTGCTCGCGCCGCCCGCCACCCGGCCGCATAACACCGGGAACCATGAGTTTCACTGCATTACCTCCGCGCCAACCGCGTGTGCGGGCTCGAACTTCGGAACAGGACTCTTCGCTGGCTCCGGGAACCCTCGGACCGGAATCAGCCGTACTACCGCGGTCGCGGCCAGGTAGGAGAACAGGACCGTCGCGGTGAGCGCCACACCGAACTCACGCAGCAGCGCGATCCGCGAGGGGACGAGCGCGAGGTATCCGATCGCCGAGGTGACGCAGGCCAAGGCGACGACGAGCCGCAGCCGGGAGTCCTTCTCCTGACGGGCATCGACGAGCAGCACGGTGAACTCGCAGCCGGTCACGGTGATCAACGACCCAAGGGCCGCGGTGAGCGGGTTCAGCGACTGACCCAGCAGCCACAGCGAGGCGAGCGTCCAGCCGGTGGCGAGCGCCGCCGCCAGCATCGCACGCAACCCGTCCCGGCGCCGCCGCAGCCCGAGCACCAGGATCAGCCCGGCGGCGACGATCCCGATCGTGTTGGACAGATAACGGTCGCCCGAGACCAGCGCGTAGGCGCGGTCGGCGGCGACCGGCAGGCCCACGATGTCGACCCGGTAGCCGGTCGGCGGCGAGGGAAGCGCCGCCTTGACGGCATCCAGCAGCTTCGTCTGCGCACCCAGGTCCTGGAACCTCACCCCGAAGTCCATGGCCGCCTGCTTGCCGTCCGGGGTGAAGACCGCGCCGGTCAGATACGGCGGGAGCAGCTCGATCCCTGCGGTGACCTGCTCGGACGTGGGCGAGTTGCCGAGGAAGGAGAGCAGGTCGGGCGCGGTGAGGATCGGCTGGACCCGGTCGCCGTACTTGCCGACCACCACGTTCTCGGCCTGTTGCAGCCAGCGCAGCGCCGGGGCGCTCTGGGTGTCCGTGCCGTGCAGCACGATACTTACGTCGCCGGACGACCCGAGCACGTGCTCGGCGTACTGGGCCCGGCTCAGCTCCGGCAGGCCCCTGGCCAGGTTCTCGGGGTTGGCCTGGATGTCGAGCCTGGGCAGCACGCCCCAGCCCAGGCCCGCGACGGCGACGAGAGCCGCCATGACGACCCGGCGCCGCCCGGCCGACAGCGTACGGTCCGGCCGCCGGCCCGCGGGCCGACGTGGACCGGGCGGCGCGGCGGCGCCCGCGGTGGCCAGGCCGCCAAGCCCGAGCGTCGCGACCACGGTGAGCAGGACGCCCGTCCCCAGCGCGATGCCCAGCTCGCGGACGAACGGCAGGGGGGAGACCGCCAGCGAACCGAAGGCCGCCGCGCTCGCCAGCGACACCACGAGCACCCGGCGGCGGTCGGCGAACGACGCGAGGTACAGCGGGAACGAACTGCCGATGCCCAGCAGCAGCGGGAAGAGCGCGATCGCCCCGAACGACATCGGGATGTCGAGCCAGCCGAAGGCGGACAGCGTCAGCGCGCTGCCGACCACTGCGGCCAGCAACGGCCACAGCCGGCGCAGACGGGTGGTCATGGCCGGCGCGATCAGGAAACGCAGCAGGACCGCCAGCACTGCCAGGCCGCCCAGCACGGGCATCTCCGAGACGACTTCGCGGGTCAGCGAGGAGGTGATGGCCGGCACGCCGGTGACGGTCACCCGGCTGGTCCGCAGGCCGGAGCCCTTCACTGCGGCGTGGACCGCGGCCACCAGCCTCTCGGTCTGCGCCTCGTCGAGGTCCTCGCGCGGCCGGACGAGTTCGGTGACGCTGTTCGCGTTGGGGACGACGAACTTCCACCGCACCCGCGGCTGGCCGGTCCGGTCGTAGATGACGCTGCTGATGAAGTTCGGGTTGCCGGTGGTCGGCAGGCCGGCGGGCAGGCCCTGGACCAGCAGTGCGCCGTAGCGTTTATCGAACCGCGCCACCGCTGCGCCACCGGCGGCGGTCACCTTCTTCGCCGGCAGGTGCTTGTCGCGCGCCTGCTGCTCGGCCTGGGCCCGCAGGGAGTCCCTGGCGCCGCTGATCCTGGCGAGCATGTCCTGCGAGGAGATCGCGATCTGGTTCATCACGGTGGCCGGACCGTAGACCGTCGCCACGTCCGGCAGTTGGGACAGCGTGCCCTCCAGCTTGAGCAGCTTGGGGAACTGCTTCTGGTCCAGCAGCAGTTGCCGCGGGCTGCTGGACTCCAGCAGCACCACGACGGGGTCGCCGCCGAACGACCGGGCGTTCTGCTCGATGGCCGACACGCTCGGGTCGCCCTGCGGCAGGAAGGAGTTCAGCGTGGTCTCCACCCGCAGCCGCAGCAGTCCACCAACGGTGACCGCGGCGACGCCGAGCACGACCAGCAGGACCACGAACCGGCGCGTGGTGAGCCGCCCGAGCCGGGCCCGGCGGCGAGCGCTCTGCGCAATGCGCCTCATGATGTGTCGCGCTCCTTCGCATGTTCAGCGATCCAGGCCGCTCAGCGGATATTTCAGGTCGCGTTCGTCGTGCACGTCGTACATATGTTGGAATTCGGTCATGGAGTCCGAATGGCTTTCGAGGATTTCCCTGTAGCGAGTCATTGAATGCGCATATCAGGACCGTCCGTACGAGGTGCGTCACGCTACTCAGGGCCCTAATGACAGTCAACGCCTATGACAAACAGATGGCTTGAGATGTAGGTAATTTCGGTGGGCCGCAAGCCCGGGGCGTGTTCCGCCCCGGGCCTTCGCCGCATCAGGACGACGGCAGGAGCCCGCCGACGCCCGACAGGAGTCCGCCGACCACCTGTGTCACGGAGCCGACGGTGTTCGTCAGCGCCGGCACGGTGCCGCCGTCGGACGAATCGGGCGACGTCGGCGACGGGCTGGGCGTCGGCGACCCGGGCGACGGGCTCGGCTTCGGCGAGCCGGACTTGCCCGTGCCGCCGGTCGGCTTCGGGGTCGGCGTGGTGGTGGGTTTCGGCGATCCGGACTTCTTACCGGACGAGGCGCCCGGCTGCCCCGCACCAGGTCCGTTCGAGGTGTCGTCGGCCGCGGTCTGCGGCCCGGGCAGATCGCCGTCGGGTACCGCGGCGATCCCGCCGGAGTACACCTCCATCCACTCCAGCACCGTCAGGAGGTACTGGTCGGAGTGGTTGTAGCTCTCAATGGCGCTCTTCAGCCCGGCCGGCCTGGACAGGTCCCGACCATCCGCGCACAGGTAACGCCCCGCGGCCAGGGCCGCGTCATTGACGTTGCTCGGGTCGCCGCCGCCACCCCAGCGGGCCCAGCTCGACGGGATGAACTGCATCGGGCCGACCGCCCTGGCCCACGCACCGCTCTGCCCCCACTTGGTGCCGTAGGTGTTGGGGATGGCGGCGAAGCCGTTCTTCCCGTCGAGCCGGGGCCCCAGGATGGGCCGCAGCGTCGTGCCGGTGCTGTCGACCGCTCCTCCCTCGGCGTGGTTCGACTCGACCTTGCCGATCCCGCCGAGCAGCGTGACCGGCAGGTGGCAGCCTGGCTCGCTCTTCGCCAGCGCGGCGACCGCCCGCTGGTAGGCGGCCAGCACGGCCTGCGGGATGCCTGACCCGATGCCGGACGCCGTGGTGAACAGCACGGGAGTCGCGTCGTCGGGCCCGGAGCCGTTCTTCGGCTCCGCCATGGGCTGCTGCGGGGCCGGCGTCGGCGGCACCTGGGTGGGGAAGAGCGGCGAGCCGCCGTCCGCCTGGTTGGCGGAGCCCTTCGGGGTGCCGGGCGCGGGGTGCGCGCCCTCCGCCTGCGTGGTCAGCCCGATGGAGTGCGCCAGCCGGGGCGGAGCGCCGGCGGTCGTGACGACCAGCAGGCCCGCGATGGCCGCGTACTTGGCGTTGAGCTTGCGCGTGCGCGGAAGGGCTTCCGCGTGGGCGCCGGAAGTGCCGCCGCCGGAACTGGCCGGCCTCTTCCTGTGCACGTTCCTGCGAGTCACTTGGCATACCTCCGAGTTGACGGTCCTCGATGTCGTCCGTAAGGCGGACTGTGCGATCGGCGCTTTTCGGCAGTACGGCTCCCCGCGGCGGCTCGTCCGCGGTGCGAGTGGTGGTGATATGGCGGTTGGAAAGGCGGCACAGGGCCCCGCCTGGCTACCTCTTGGCCGGATAGATTTTGGTGAAGTCCCTGCCCTTCACGTCGTTGCTCTTCCCCGGCGCGGGATAGGGGTTGCTGTTGGTCAGCACGTCCGGGAGTTTCAGCGGGACACCCTTGACGATCTGCTGGTTGCCCAGATCGGGTTCGAGCCGGAAGTAGTGGATTCCGGCCTCGTCGGTGTACTTCAGCATCGCGCCGAAGTTGGAGAAGAACGCCCCGAGTTCCGGGCCGTACGGCTCCAGGTAACCCAGCATCGGAGTGAGGTTGCTCATCGTCGTCCGCAGCTGCGGGATGGCGCCGTCAGCGTCCTGGGAGAGCGTCGGTACCCGGCTCAAGGTGGCCGGCACCTCGGTCAGGGTGCTGGTCAGGTCCGGCAGCAGGCCCTTGAGGTCCGCTGTGGTCGAGGGCAGTTGCTGCAGCGCGGTGTTCAGCGACGGCGCCGCCGCTTTGAGGTCCTTGGCCACCGGCGCCAGAGACGCCGCGAGCGTGGTCAGCTTCCTGGTCGCGGTCTGCGTGCTGTCCAGTACGCCCGGCAGCGCTCTGACGGTCGCGCTGAGGTCTTGTTGCTGCCCGCTCGTCGCCGCGGTCAACTGCTGCGCGCTCTTGACCAGGGTGCCGATCTGCCCCTCGCGCTCGTCCAGCGCGGACAGCACCGTCGTGGTCTGCTTGGCCAGAGTCGTCAGGTCCTTGGACTGGGCCGCGATAGCGTCGATCGCGGTGAAGCCCTCGTTGCCGATGTTGCCCAGGCCGGTCATGGTCTGGTTCAGGCTGTCCTTGGTGCCCGCCGTGCCGGTGCCCAGGCTGCGCACCAGGCTGCCAAGCGAGTTCCGCGTCTTGGGGTCGAGGCCGGCCAGCACGTCGCGCAGTTGGACGGACGGCTTGACCGCGGAGTCCGGGAGTTCCGTACCGGAGGCCAGCGGGCGTCCCCCGCCGTCGCTGATGTCCACATAGGACTCCCCCGCCAGTGACTTCGCTCCGATCCTGACGCCCGCGCCCTGGTGCAGCGGGGCGACGTCGGAGTCCAGCCGCACCACGACGTGGGCCTTGCCGCCCTCGTGGGTGACCGAGTCGACCCGGCCGACGTCCACGCCGGCCGTCTCGACGTCGCCGATAGGGATCAGGTTGTCGACGTCGTCGGTGCTGAAGGAGACCGTGTAGTTGTTCGCGCCGCTGAGCGGATCCGTCACGCCGGCCTTCTGGAACAGGTAGCCGAGGTAGACCATGGACACGACGAAGAAGAGCCCGAGCACTGCGATCTTGCCGACCGTTCCTCTGACGAAGCTCATCACTTGTCTCCCGAGGTGTCGCCGGTTCCGGTGTTGCCACCGTGCGAACCGGGAATCAGTCCCGCGTCGGGCAACGGTGCGGCCACGTGGCCGCGGATGAAGCCGCCGTTGGAGTCGGACAGGCTGAACGCGCCATTGGTGTTGTAGATGAACGCCTGCAGGTCGCCCAGGTAGGCCACGACGGTCTTGGTGACGGGGCCGAGGTCCTCCGCCACCGGTTCGAGGTCACCGAGCGAGGTGTGCACGTCGTCGACCAGCGGCCTGAGGTCGTCCAGCACGGGGTCGGCCGCCGTCACCACCGGATCGGCCGACGTCACGGTCGTCCCGAGGTCGTTGAGGGTCCTCTGCACCTTCTGCAGGGTCGAGGGCAGTTGCTTCGCCGCCGCGCTCACGTTGGTCAGCGCCGGGTCGAGCTGCTTGGTGAGGCCACTGACACCGGTCATCGCGCTGTGCAACCGGTTTGTGGTCCCGGGCAGTTGCTTGAGGGTGGACTCCAGGTCGCCGTTGTTCTTCGACAGGACTGTCAGCGTGCTCTGGGTCGCGTTCATCAGACCGGTGAGCCGGGCGTCGTCGTGGCCGACCGCGGTGCTGATCTTGGACAGTGACGTCACCAGCGTGCTGATGTTCGTCCGCCGCTTCCGCAGGGCGTCCAGCACCGGCTGGACCTGCACCAGCGTGGCGTCGGTGGAGTCCAGCCCGGCCGGCAGGTTCCGCGGCGCGCTGGCCAGCGCCACGTCGGAGGTCGAGAGCAGGTCGGTCAGCGCAGCTCGGCTGCGGGTGTCGAGGTGGTCGAGCACCTCGTCGGGCTGGATGGGCCGCTGCGTCTGGCTGGCGGGGATCACTGAGTTGGAGGTGAGCGGCTTGCCCGGCGGGCCTCCGGGGTCCACCTCCGCGTACATCTCGTTGAGCGGGTTCGTCGGCCGCAGCACGATACGCGCGTTGTCGTAGATCGTGTGGCCGGTCTCCAGCGAGAAGGTCAGCCGGGCCTGGCCCTTGCCGGCGATCTTGCTCTTGGTGATCTGGCCGACCGTGACGCCCGCGATCCGCACCTTGGGCGCCTGCCCGGGGTTGACCGCGGGCGCCTCGGTGAAGTCCGCGGCGAAGGTGTAGCGGTGCGCCCACGGCGTGATGAACCGCTGGTTGGCAAGGATCACGGAGGCGCTGGCCAGCCCCAGGCAGAACAGCACGGTGATAGTGATCACGTTGCGCCCCAGACCGGGGATCGTACGCATCCGCTCCCATGTCCGGCGAAGCGAGAACTTCCTTCTCATCGTCGGCCCTACTTTCCCTTGGAGGTGGACCCGGTGGACCCGGTCGAACCGTTGGTCAGCAGGCCCAGCAGATCGTCGATCGGGCCGGTGATGACGTCGCCCTGGCCGGGCGTGGTGTCCTTCTCGTCCGTCCAGCCATTGCCGCCGGCGTCGGGCGAGGGCAGCACCTGCAGGCCGCCCTCGGGGAGCAGGCCGAGCTGCTGGAGCAGCGATGTGGTGCCGAGGTCGTTGCCGCCGGCGGTGGAGGTCCCGACACCCAGTGCCAGCCCGAGCATCCGCCCGTTCTTGTCGCCGTACTGGGACAGGTTCGCGGTGTGCGCGGCGAGGTAGCCGACCTCCTGGTAGAAGAGGTGGCCGTTGCCGCCGTCGCCCTTGTAGTAGCCGGTGCCCGTCCAGGGCGACAGCACGGTCTTCGAGATGGGGCCGTCGACCCGGTCGAGCACCGGGCCCTGCAGGTCGTTGAGGGTCGAGGTGGCCCGCGTGGAGGTCGGCACCAACCGCTGGACGATGGGAAGGGCCTTGGCCAGCAGCGGTCGCAGGTTGGCCACCAGCGGGCGGGCCTGTGCGAGCACCGGGTTCGCCGCGGTCAGCAGCGGGCCGAGCTTCCTGGCTGCGGGACGCGCCGCCTTCGCGGTGGTGGTGAGCTGTTGCAGCGAGCCGTTCAGCGAGTTCAGGCCTGTGCGGGTGGAGGACAGCGTCTGCGGCAGCGTGGTCAGGGTGTCGGTCAGCGGCCCGCGCTCGTTCGACAGCGTCGTGCTGACGTCCCGCAGCGAGTCCACGATGTCGCCGAGCTGACCGTCCTTCGCGCTCAGCACCGAGGCCACCGTGTCCAGCGACGGCACGAGTTGGTTCAGGTCCTGCGACGGGCGCGTGCCGCGCAGACTGTCGAGCACTTGCGCCGCCGGCGTCAGCGTGCCCGGCGCGTCCTGGAGGACATTGTCGAGCGCCTTGCGCGCGCCGTTGGACAGCGTCTTGTCGGTGTCCCGCAGGCTGCCCTGGATGCCGTCGCGGGCGGACTTGGGCACCGCGCCGAGCACTTGGTCCAGCTCGACCGGGATGGCGGTGCGGGTCAGCGGGATGGTGCTGCCGTCGTAGCCGTCGCTGCTGCTGCCGCCAGGTGTGAGCTGGACGTAGTAGTTGCCACCGAGCAGAGTCGTCGGACGGATGATCGCGGAGGGCCGGCTGCCCAGCTTGTCCACGGCGTCGTTGTGCACCTTCATCGACACCACCACGTGCCCCTGGACGTCCTTCTTCACGCCGATCACCGTGCCTGCTATGACGCCGGCCACCTTCACCTCGGTCTTGTACGGCTTGAGGCGGTAGTCCCGGGCGAAGTCGGCCTTCACCGTGTGGCCGGAAGACAGCGCGGTGCCGATCCGCTCCTTCTGGTAGACGGCGAGCAGCAGGACCAAGGTCAGCACCAGGAGCACCGCACCGGTGACGGCTGGCGACCGCAGTCGCCGGGGCAAGGGGCGTAGCACACTCATCAGTTACCTCCCAGCAGAAGTCCCGGAATGTCGTCCAGCGGCGAGACGGTCTTCTCGCCGTCGGCCGCTCCGGGCGCCGGATAGGCGTCCTGTCCCTGGAGCGGGTCCTTGATCACGCCGCCGGTGCCCGCCGACAGGCCCTCCACCGCCAGGCCCACCCGTGCGCCGTGCACGCCGGGGGCGACCTCGGTGGAGACCATGCTCTCGATGCGCTCGAAGAAGGTGACGACCTGCGTGGAGTACGGGGCCAGCACGCCCAGCGGGGTGGCGGCGTCCCGCAGCGCGGTGGCCAGCTCAGGTGCGAGCGGCCGGGCGTTCGACACGGTCGTGGTGAGGTCGCCGACCGCGGGCTGGGCCACCTTGGACACGCCTGGCACCTTGTTGAGCGGTGTGCGGCCCGACCTGAGTACGTAGCGCAGGTCGGGTGTGGCCTTGCCGAGCGACTTCGCGCCCGACGAGACCGACACGAGCGTGGAGTTGACGTTGTCGAGCGGGTGGTCGAGAGAGTCGAAGCTGGTGCGCGCGTCGGTGAGGGTGGCCGGCAGGTCCTGGATAGTGGTCTGCAGCGGGGCGCCCCTGTCGACGCTCAACGCCTTCGCGGTAGTGCCGAGTTGCTGCACCAGGTCGGCCAGCTGCTTCTCGTGGCCGTCCAGCGAGCCCGAGAGCCGGTCGGCCGTCTGCAGCAGTGCGGGCAGGTCGGCGTCGGGTGCGGCCAGCGCGTCGCTGGTCCTCCCGAGGTCGTCCAGCGTCGCCGGCAGGTGCTGCAACACGTCGTGCAGGTCCTGGCTGTGCCCCGCGGTGCCGTCGCCCAGCTGCCGGACGGTGCTGCTCAGCGCGTTGCGGGTCGGCGGGTCGAGCACGTCGAGCAACTGGTCGAGGTCGGCGGAGTTGACGTCCTTCTTCGCCGCGATGACCTCGTCGCCGAGCGGGCCCGCGTGCGAGCTGCCGACGTCCAGCTCCACGAACTTCTTCGCCAACGCAGACTGGTCCCAGATCGCGGCCCGCGCGTCCTTGTAGACGTGCACGTGGCCGTTCAGTTCGAGGGTGACGACACCCTGTCCTTTGGCGCTGTCGAAGCGCAGCGCCGAGACCCGGCCGACACGGGAGCCGTTCTCCCGGACGTCGTCGCCCACCTGGAGCGACGCTCCGACGTCGGTGAAGGCCGCCTCGACCTTGGTCTTCGGCGCACCGGGCAACCCGGAGCCGGCCATGATGCCGAAGGCGACGACCGCCACCACCACGAGCAACCCGCCGACCCCGATGACGAACGAGCGGGAGTCGGTCCGTGACAGGGCGGCCATCACAGACCTCCGAGGATCTGGCTCAGCAAGGAGTTCTCCTGTGTCGGGGTCAGACCGGTGGCGCTGTCGGTGCCGCCGCCGGACGACAGGATCGGCGGGAGCGGCAGGACCGGCTGGGCGGACTTGGACTTTCCCGGCGAGGGCGTCAGGGTCGGTGATGGGGTCGGGTCGGCCGTGGTCGTCGACGTGCCGCCCTGCGACGTGGTCGAGGACGCAGCGCCCAGGCCGACGCCGGGGATCTGCAGCAGCCCTTTCGGGGTGGTGACCACGAAGGCGCGGAAGTAGTTGCTCAGGCCGTCGCGGCCGTTGGTGCTCAGCGCCCAGTTCTTCATGAAGTCCATCACCGTGGCGATCCTGGGTGTCAGGGCGGTCACCAGCCGGTCGGCCGAGGCGCTGGCCGAGGTGAGCGACGGGCCGGCCGTCCGCAGTTGCCTGACCACCGGTGCGGCCTGGTCCAGCAGGGACTTCGCACGGTCCAGCACCGCGGGAAGCGAGGTCAGCGCCGGGTCCGCGCTGTCGGCGAAAGAGTCGAGTTCCGCGATGATCTGCGGCAGGTTGTCGGTCACCGGTCGTACGGACTGCAGGACCGGCGTCGCGTTGTCGGCGACTCCTGCGACCTGCGAGAGCGTGTGCTGCGCCTTCTGCAGTGTGCCGGGTAGCTGCTGCAGGGCCTGTGACATCGCGTCGTGCTGGGCGGAGACCGCCGACAGCAGTTCCTTGGCGTACTCCACGGCCTGGTCGAGGTTCTGGCCGTTCTTGCCCGCCAGCGACTTCGCCACCGGGCTGGTCCGGTCAACGAGTTGGTTCAGCACCGAGTTCTGCTGGTCCAGGATGGTCGCGAGCCGCTTGGTGTTCTGCATGGCCGGCGCCAGGGCCTTGATCGCCTGGTCGATGTTCGTGCCCTGCCCGTTGACGCCTTCGCCCAGTGTGGTCACCAAGGCGGCGAGCGCGGTGGATGTCGGGTCGTCCAGCGAGTTGAGCACCTGGTCCAGGTCCACCGAACTGCTGGTGCGCTTGACCGAGATCACCTGGGACGCCGCCATGACCGGCGAGCTGTCCGAGCCCCGGTCGAGGTCGATGAAGCGCTCGCCGAGCAGCGTCACCGGGCGGATGGTGGCACTGGCGTCCTGGTGCAGCGGGAGCACCGAGCGGTCGAGGTCCATCGTCACGGCGGCCTGCCCGTTGCGGAGTTTGACCGAGATGATCCGGCCGACGTCGATGCCGTCCATGTGCACGAGGTTGCCCGGGATCAGCGGGCTGGCGTCGGTGAACATGGCTGTCACCGCGACCTTGTCGTCACCCCCGCCGCGCGCCACCCGCAGCCCGATCACGGCGACCACGGCGAGTGCCACGACGGTGGCCGTGGTCTTGAGGATGTTCGCTCGAAGTCTGCTCATCGCGGTGTGCTCCCGTTGGCGTCGACCCAGCCCTGGCCCGTTGCCAGGCCGGGCGCGGGTGTCGAGTTCGGTCCGCCGGTCAGACCGGTGTTGATGCCCGGGTTGTCGTCGAGGACGCTGGTGGAGACCTGCACCAGCCCGTGGAAGTAGTGGCCCTGTGCGTCGAAGTTGCTGAACGCGGCGCCCCAGTTGCTCAGCCAGCCGACGATGTCCGGCGTGTACGGCCGCAGGAAGTCCACCGCGGGGTTGAGCTGCTTGGCGGCCTGGGTGACTCCGGGTAGTACCCCGTGGGTGCTGTCGAGCAGGCCGGGGGTCGACTTCAGCAGGGTGTTCGCCGACCGCAGGACCGGTGACAGCTCGGCGACGGTCGGCCGCAGGTCGGTCAGCAGCGGGCCGAGGTTCTTCGCCACCGCGGGCAGCTGCCGGGTCGCCGGCTGCAGGTCGGTCAGCAGCGGCACGCTCGCGTCGACTGCGGCGGGGACGCTGTTCATGGTGGTCTGGGCGGCGTCCAGTGTGGAGGGGAGTTGGGCCAGCGCCTTCTGGAACTGCCCCTGCTCGGTGGCCATCGACGACATCGTCGAGGTGAGCTTGCTGACCACCTGCTGCAGCTCGGTGCGCCGCTTGGCGAGCGGGTCGGTCATCTTCTGCAGGTCGGCGATAAGGTTCTTGATGGCCGGGCCGTCCTGGCCGACGGCCTGGAGCACCGCGCCCAGTTCCTGCACCGCGGGGCCGGCCGACTGGATGGTGTCCTTGAGGTTGTCCGGCTTCGCCTTCAGCGTCGTGTCCAACTGCTGCACGGTCGAGTCCAGGTGCGCGCGGGTGGCCGGGTCGAGCGCCGACAGCACCTGGTCCAGCTCGACCTGCTCGGTGCCCGCGGCCAGCAGGCTGCCCTTGGGGATGGCCGGGTTCTTGGCCGGGCCCGGCGTCAGCTCCACCACCCGCTCGCCGAGCACGCCCTGCCACTGCACCTGCGCCTTGCTGCCGGTGTGCAACGGGGCGTGGCTGCTGCTGACCGAGACCGTCACCAGCGCGCTGTCGTCCCGTGTCTCCAGCTTGCGGACCGTGCCCACCTGCACGCCGTCGATCTCGACCCGCGAGCCCGCCAGCAGGTTGGCTGCATTGGGCATGACAAGCCGGACCTCGTAGCCGGAGTCCCTGCCCGAGGCCAGCAGATACCCGCCGGCCAGTGCGACGATCGCCACGAGGGAGACGCCGACCAGCCACTTCGCCCGTCGCGCCATCTCAGTCCATCCCCAGGGGGCCGACCGAGTCACCGGCGAGGAACTGCCGTACGAACGGGTCGTCCGACGCGAACGCCTTCTCGGCCGCGCCGTAGTAGACGACCTTGCCCTGCCAGATCAGCCCTACGTAGTCGCTGACCTTCCGGGCGGTGCGGATGTCGTGCGTGACCACCACGTAGGTGCCGCGGTCCTCGGCGTGCACCTTGAGGATCACGTCGTTGAGCAGGCTGGTACGGACCGGGTCGAGGCCGGAGTCCGGCTCGTCGAAGAGCACGATCTCCGGGTTCAGCACGAGTGCGCGGGCGAATCCCGCGCGCTTCTTCATGCCGCCGGATATCTCGTTGGGCGCCTTGTTCTCGGCGGCCTCGAGACCGACCTCCTTGAGCCGCTCCTTGACGATCCGCCGGATCTCGGCCTCCGACTTGTCGGTGTGCTTCCGCAAGGGGAAGGCGACGTTGTCGTAGACACTCATCGAACCGAAGAGCGCGCCGTCCTGGAACAGCACGCCGAACCGCTTGCGCAGTTCGGCGCGCTCCCTTTCGCGCAGCGCCCAGATGTCCTTGCCGAAGATCCGCACCGAGCCGGAGTCCGGTTCCAGCAGGCCGACCATGTGCTTGAGCAGCACACTCTTCCCGGTTCCCGAGGGACCGAGGATCGTGGTGATCGCGTGGGGCTGGAAGTCCAGGCTCAGGCCTCGCATGACCTGGAACGAGCCGAACGACTTGTACAGGTTGCGGACACTGGCCACCGCGTCGGAGCCGGCCCCGGAACCCGAGTCCCCAGATGTGCCCAATACTGGCTCTCGCACCGCCGGAAGTACTTCCGTGTCAGCGTTACCACGATCTCGCGAATCCATGGGGAACTCCAATGCCGGCGCCGACGCCATTGCGCCGCTGCTAGTTTCCGATCGGTGTTTGGATGGTGGTACCGAAGAAGAGCTGGTAGAGGATGGCGGCCACGGCGCTGACGACGATCATGTTGACCATCATCGACTTCGCCGTGCTGCGGCCCACGTCGACCGGTCCGCCGGAGGCCGTGTAGCCGTAGAAGCAGCCGATGAGGACCACGAGGGTGCCCAGGAGCTGCGCCCAGATCAGTGCGTACAGCAGGTCGAGCGGGGTCTGGAACGACCAGAAGATGTTCGAGTAGCCGCCCGGCGAGGTCGTGTGCAGCATCGGCTGCACCACGGCCCAGGAGCCGACGTACTGGCAGCCCTCGCCGAACAGGAACAGGAACGGGCCGGTGATCCAGATGGCGACCAGGCGGGAGCCGGCGAGATAGGCGCGCGAGTGCACGCCCATCACCTCCAGGGCGTCGATCTCGTCGCTGATCCGCATGGAGCCGATCTCGGCGACGTATCCGCAGCCGACCTTGGCTGCGAGTATCCAGCCCCACATCGATGTGCTGTCCGCTTTGAGGTCGCCGATGGAGGTGAAGACACCGACATATCCGGAGGCGCCGACCTGGTCGAGGATGTAGTGACCCTGAAGTCCGGTCTCCGCACCGATCGCGAACATCATCATCCAGATGATCAGTCCGCTGGAGCGGATCAGGATCGCCGCCTGGCGCAGCACCTCGGAGAAGTACAGACCGGTGGTCAGCGGCACGTCGCCGATCACCCGGACGGAGAACATGGCGATCCTGCCGACCGTCTCGCATGCTGTGACCAGCGCCTTCGGCCACCGTGGCGCGGCTGTTCCGGTTTTGCGGTGTTCGCCCCGTGCCGCGGGCGACGGGACGCTTTCGGTAGCGGTGGTCATTTTTCGGTGCCCCTCTACCTCGACGTCAACAGGTTCGGATTGAGGCCCTGCGCAATGGCGTTGAAGAAGAAGTTCAGCACCCAGACCATGGCGAAGCAGGTCACGACCGCCTGGTTGACCGCTCGTCCCACGCCTTCGGGGCCGCCACCCGCGTTGAGCCCCTTGTAACTGCAGATCACTCCGATCAGCAGCCCGGCCAGGAAGGTCTTCAGTTCTGCACCCCACACGTCGGCCGCGTACAGGTTGTGGGACATGCTGTCGATGTAGGCGGCATTCGTGGTGCCCGCGAGCGTTCTGACCGCGACAAGCCCCAGCAGTACTCCGACGAAGGAGGTGAGGCAGTTCAGCAGGGCGCACATCACCGCCGTGGCGATGACCTTGGGAATGACCAGCATCCGCACCGGGTCCATGCCCAGCACCTTCAGCGCGTCGAGTTCTTCGCGGACCCGCCGGGCCCCGAGGTCGGAGGTGATCGACGTGCCGATCACGCCGGCCACCACCATGCCCACCATGAACGCGGCGATCTCGCGGATGTCGGCCATCACCCAGAAGGCGCCCATCCGGTTGGCCGCGCCGAGCAGCGTCAGCAGCCCGACCCCCATCACGCAGATGAGGAACCCGAACCCGGCCATCGACAGGGTCGCCGGCCAGAAGCACAGCCGAAGCAGGCTGTACATCTCGTCGAGAGTGTCGCCCCAGTAGCCGCGCGGATTGCGGATCGCGCTGTAGAGCACCTTCCCGAGCAGTTGGCACATGTGCCCGGCTTCGAGCACCGCGTTTCGGGCCGAGGCGGGCACGAAACCGAGTGCTCGGCCGCCGGGCCCGGGGGTTCTGCGCAGTTCGACTTCGGCGTCATCGACGGTAGTCATGGCTGCTCCCGCTAGTTGACCGCGTCGATGAGGTCGCCTCGTCCGGAGTCGCGAAGGATCTTCTCGTAGGTGGCGAACAGCGGCTTGGTGATGGGCACGACCTTCATCACCGCCGACACCTTGCCCTTGTTGCGGATCTTGCCTTTCGCCATCGCCAGCGCGACATTGACCCGGCCCAGCCAGAACTGGTGCGCGACATCGGCCTTCATCGTCAGCTCCGCGTCGATCGGCCGCGTCACCTGGGGGGTGCCGTGCTCGCCCAGTTGAACGATCCCCTCGCCGAAGTCGATGACAATGGTCGACTCCGGATCGCTCTGGTTCAGCTTGAGCACGGAACCGACGCCTCGGAGTTGAGCCCCGAGTTCGGGGTCGTCCAGGCCGACCTGGAATATCCGTCCGAGGTACCGGTAGACCTCGTCCTCGTCCTTGAACACGCCCATCTCGACGCTCCTTGTCGCTTCGGGATTCAGAGTTCGGTAACCGTGATCGCGCGTTCCGGGCAGGCGTCGACGGCGTTGCGCACCGCGTCCTCCTGTCCCGCGGGCACCGGGTCCGCCAGGACGAAGGAGAGCCCTTCGTCGTCGACGTCGAACAGCCCGGCGGCCCGGGCGACGCACCTGGCGTGGCCCTCGCACTTCTCGGCGTCGATGGCAACGCGCAGCACGCTCATTCACCGGCCCCGGCCGCTGCCGTGCCCCAGTTCTCGAACGCCACCGGCAGGCGGGTGACCCCCCAGGTGTTGCCGGTGTGCCACAGCGGCTGCTCGCCCGGCGCGACCCGGTAGCGGGGGACGCGGCGCAGGAACTCCTGCAGCAGGATCTTGATCTCGAGGCGGGCCAGGTGCGATCCGAGGCAGCGGTGAATGCCCGAGCCGAAGCCGAGGTGCCGGTTCGGCTGCCGGTCGAAGACCAGCTCGTCGGGATTGGGAAACTCCTCCGGGTCGCGGTTGGCGGACGGCCACAGCAGCAGCAGCCGGTCGCCCTCGGTGAGTTCGGTGTCGGCGAAGGTGGTCGCCGCGGTCACATTGCGGGCGACGCCCGGCTGCGGCGGGATGAACCGGACCAACTCCTCGACAGCGAGGTCGAGCTTGTCGGGGTCGTCGATGACCTGCTCCAACCGCTCGCGCACGTCGGGCTGCTCGGCGAATATCAGCAACAGCCGGCTCAGCAGGCTCGCGGTGGTGTCGAAGCCGGCCGGCACCAGCACCAGGCAGAAGCCGAAGATCTCGTCGTCGGTCAGCCGCTGGCCGTCGAGTTCGGCCTGGGCGAGATGGCTGATCAGGTCGTCGCCGAAGCCATTGGTACGGCGCTCCTCCAGCAGCTCGGCGAAGTACATGGTGCAGTTGAGGCCGGCCTCCATCGCCCGCTCGGTGTTCTCCTCGTCCGTCTTGTCCGGGTCGGGCTCCAGCAGGTAGAGGAACTCCCTCTTGAGCATCGCCCAGTCCTTCTGCGGAACTCCGAGGTACACCTCGAAGATGGCGCGCAGTGGTACTGCGATCGCGACCTCCTCGGCCAGGTCCGCCTGGGACCTGCCTTCGATCCCGTCCAGGATCGTGGAGACGATGCCGCGCAGCTTCGGCTCGTTCGCGTCGACCGAGTTGGGGCTGAACTGGGCGCCCACCAGGGTGCGGTACTTCCGATGCACCGGCGGGTCCATCTCGATCGGGATCATCGGGACCGGGTTGCCGAACGGCGGGATGGTCACCGGGAACGAGGAGAACATGTCCGGTTTGTGAGCGGCGTCGTAGACGTCCCGGTACCGGGACAGGGCGTAGAAGCCGCCGTGCGAGGAGCTGCGGGCCACCGGGCAGGATTCACGCATCTCCCGGTAGATCGCCTCATGGTTCTCCAGGCTCACCCTGCTGTGCACGCTGAACTTCTCGATCAGCGCGCGCAGCGTCGCGCTGTCCACCTCAGGGGGTGCTTGCGGTTCTTCCGCTTGTGCGTAGCCCGTCGGGCTCTGGTCGGTGCTCAACGCTATCCGTCCCTCTCGGTGGTGATCGGCGTGGTGTGAGTGCGAGCAGGAGCGGTCCCGTCCTGCGGGACACGAGTGCGGGGATCGGGGCTCTTCCACCCGGGCCGGCGTACGGATGGGGTGTCCCAGGCGCGACCGGGGGTGTGATCGTCGAAGGTCTTCGCGGGTCGAGACCTGTGTCACATTTGACGTGAGTAGGGAGCGTAGCTTCGGCTCTGTAGAACGTCAAGGCATAGCGTCATCTCGCTGACACCCCGCGTCAATACGTGTGCAACAGACCGGTGGCCGCACGATGGCGACGGGCGAAGACACCCCGGTCGAGCCGATCGTGGGCCTTGATCGTATGCACCGATCGCAATGCCTTGCGGAGCCCAAGAGACGCATCCGACCTGCTCGTTCGTTCAACAGACCCCATCAGTACTCGGCGTCGGCGGACGGCTTGACCGGGCAGGTGGACTGCACTGGCGAGGACTTGGGGCGGCCGTTGGCCAGCCGTGGCGACCCGCTCGAACACCCGATCAGCGCGGGCAAGCGAGTGGCCCGGGATCGCCGATCCCGTCTGACTTCCTTATGTTCTACACATGATGGACTCAAGTCACCCACTACGAGCCACGTTTCCCTCGAGGAGTCGAGCCCTGCCACGGCAGCCCTCCCAGAACAATGTGCTACGGACTCTTGACGCTACGCATCGCATACGTCGAATCTAATATCGGCCTCCGACGCCGGGCGCGCGGGGTGTCATCGGACCAACCCTGGAAGGGGACCCCCGTGCAGACACATGACGTCCGCGGACGGCCGGCCCGCGAGCTGAGCGACGAGGACTTGGAGCAGCAGGGCAGCCGTACGCACGCAACGCGCAACTGGGTCTTCCTGCACGGCAGCGCCGAGCAGTACGCCCTGCACACCACGCGCATGCTCGAACTGGAGTGGGAGTACCTCCGCAGGTTCCCCAAGCGGACCTGGCAGAGTTCCGGCGGGGTGCCGGCCGATGTACGGGCCACCGCCGAGGCGTGGGCCGAGACTCTTCGGGGCGTGGTCCGTCGGCTTGAGGCGCTGGTCGAACTCCCCGTTGGCACACCGGCTCCGCCGGTCGGGGACGGCCCCTGGGCTGCCTTCCTCAAGCGGGTCGCCAAGGCGCCGGGCGGCCGACTGCACAAGCTGGAGGCCCACCAGGCGGCACGCGAAGTGGGTCTGGACCGGGGCGCGGTGGCGCGGCTATACAGCGCGCAACCGCCGCTGCTCACCACCGACATGCAGTACCGCGTCATCACCGAAGCCGGCCGGTCGCTGCTCGCTGCCGCGGCCGGGCGGACCAGCGGCTCCGGGTGAGCCAACGGCGCCGCCCTGACGGCCCGATCCGGCGAGCCGACCGGGTCGGGCCATCAAGGGCGGGGTCAGCGCGGTACGGAAGCGCGGGCGGCGGACGCCCTGGCCGCGTCGAGCGCCTCCTCCCAGCCGGCCCGGCGGCCGATCAGCCCCTGGTACTTGGCGTTCTGAGCCGGTTGGTTGACAGTCAGGGCACCGGTCAGCCGGTCCCCGCTGCGGTACAGCGCGGTGAACCTGCGCTCGGTGATGTCGCCGGAGACGACCTCGACATGCTCGGCGTCGGGGACGCCGGCGAACTGGATCTTCCGGTCGTACCAGTCGGACCAGAAGTACGGCACGACCTCGCAGGTCCGTGCGCGGCCGGGGTCGACGGCATTGCGGGCCGCGTGCGCGCCCTGCTCCGCGGCAGTGCTCCAGTGCTCCAGGCGCATCGTCCGGTCGAACAGCGGGTTGTGCCAGCTGGCCACGTCGCCTGCGGCGTAGACACCGGGGAAGCCCGCGTTCAGCGTCGCGTCGCACACCACGCCGTTGTCGAGCGTCAGCGTGGAGCCGTCCAGCCAGCCGGTCTCCGGCTCCGCGCCGATGCCGACCACCACCAGGTCGGCGTCCAGGACGGTGCCGTCGGAAAGGTGGACATGCTCGACCCGGCCCGACCCGCTCAGCTCCGTCACGGCTGTCCCGCAGCGCAGTTCGACCCCGTTCGCGCCGTGGAACCGCCCGCAGGCCAGGCCCATCCGCTCGCCCACGGCACGCGCCAGCGGTGTCGGCAGCGCCTCGACGACGGTGACGGGCAGACCGCGCAGGTGCGCGGCCGACGCCACCTCCGAGCCGATGAAGCCGGCGCCGACCACCACCGTACGGGCCCCGGCGTCCAGCGCGGCGCGTACCGCGGTCGCGTCCTCCAGGGTCCGCAAGGTGTGCACGCCGGCCAGCCCTTCGGTGCCGGGCAACGCCCGGGGCGTGGCACCCGTGGCGATCACCAGCGCGTCGTAGCCGATCCATTCGTCAGTCACGGCGACACGTTGGCCCTCGATGTCCAGTGCGGTCGCGGCCCGTCCCAGCCGCAGGTCGACGTCCAGCGCCGTGAGCTTGTCCCGGCCGCGCAGGAACGGCGGCTCAGGAAGCGGGCCGGGCTTGAGGAACGCCTTGGACAGCGGCGGCCGGTTGTACGGATGGTGGCCCTCGGCGCCGACCAGCGTGACGGTACCGGTGAATCCGGCTCTGCGGGCTTCCTCCACCGCGTGCAGTCCGGCAAGCGACGCGCCGACCACCACCAGGCGCTGCGCGGTCATGTCGGCGCGCTCCCTTCGTCGCCCCCGCCGCCTTCGTGCGCGGCGACCAGTTCGGTGTCGACACCCAGCGGCCCGAGGGCGCCGGCTCCCCCGGGCGCGCCGAGCGCTTCGGCCCGGCCGGGCAGCGGCTCGGCGAAGAACCGGGCGTTGTCGGCGATGAACACCTTCTTGGCCTCGGGCACCTTGCGGTCGTGGCTGATGGCACTGACCGGGCAGACCGGTTCGCAGGCACCGCAGTCGATGCACTCGGCCGGGTTGATGTAGAGCTTGCGACTGCCACGATAGATGCAGTCGACCGGGCATTCCTCGATGCACGCGCGGTCCATGACGTCGATGCACGCGTCGGTGATCAGGTAGGGCAAGGCGGCCTCTTCTCTCCGGGCCCGGGCAAGGGGGCAATGCAGTCGGGGACATCACTTGCGGTTGCGGTAGACCACCTGCAGCTCGGTGAACTCCGCCAGGCCCCAGGGCCCGTTCTCCACGCCCACTCCGCTCCACTTGCTCCCGCCGAACGGCAGGTGCGGGCCGAGGGCCAGGTGATCGTTGACGAAGACGGTGCCCGCGTCGAGCCTGGAAGCGACCTGCGCGGCCCGCTCCACGTCCGGGCTCCAGACCGATCCGGACAGCCCGTAGGTCGTGTCGTTCGCCCGCGCGACGGCGTCGTCCAGGTCGCGGTAGGGAATCACCGGGACTGCGGGGCCGAACTGCTCCTCGTCGACGATCCTGGTGCCCTCGGCCGCCCCGGTCAGGATGGTCGGCTCGAAGAAGTAGCCGTCGCGGTCGACCGGCCGCCCGCCGGCCGCCGCCCGCGCACCACCGTCGAGGGCGTCCTTCACCAGGCCCTTGACCCGCTCGAACTGCGGCAGGTTCTGGATCGGTCCGAGCTGTACGCCCTTCTCGGTGCCCGCCCCGACCCGTACCGAGCGGGCCCGCGCCGCCAGCGCCTCCACGATGTCGTCATACAGCCGCTCAGGGACGTAGATCCGCTTGATGCCGGCGCAGATCTGGCCATTGTTGATGAACGCCCCCCAGAACAGTCCGCGTTCGACGGTGGCGGGGTCCGCGTCGTCCAGCACGATCGCCGCGTCGTTTCCGCCCAGTTCGAGGGTGAAGCGCTTGAGGTCGGGCGCGGCAGCGGCGGCCACCGCCTTGCCGGTCGGCACCGAGCCGGTGAAGCTGATCTTGCGCACCGTCGGGTGACCGGTCATCCAGGCACCGAGTTCGTCCCCACCGCTGACCACGTTGACCACGCCGGGCGGGAACAGCGGGGCGATGACCTCGCCCAGCAGCAGGGAGGACAGCGGGGTGAACGGCGAGGGCTTGAGCACCACCGTGTTGCCCGCCAGCAGCGCCGGTCCGAGCTTCCAGCCGGCCAGCAGCAGCGGGAAGTTCCACGGCGTGATCGCGGCGACCACACCGAGCGGGCGGTGCACCAGCTCCGCATGCGCGTCGGCGTCGTCCTGCAGGACGGTGCGGGGCAGCTCCAGGTCGGCCGAGGCGGTCAGCCAGCGGGCGGTCTCGCCGACCTCATAGCCCGCCGCCTTGAGCGGTTTGCCCTGCTCCGCCGACAGCACGGCCGCGAGGTCCGCCTGCCGGGCGAGCAGCGCCTCGGCCGCCAGCTTGATCGCCGCACGCCGGGCGTCCTCGTCAGCGGCCCAGCCGGGCAGCGCGGCCTGCGCCGCAGCCATGGCGCCGTCGAGTTGCTCGCGAGAGCAGTCCGGGGCCTCGGCGAAGACCTGCCCGGTAGCCGGGTCGACCACGCCGAAGCGGGTTGTGCCGGGCACGAACTGGCCACCGATCGTCATGTAGGGGTCGGTTGCAAGGGCTTGCGTCATCAGAACACCACCACAGCTCGGGCGCCCTTTTCGGAGGCGCAGTAGTCCACAGCGTCGTTCACCTGGCCGAACTCGAAGGTCTCGGTGACCAGTTCGTCGAGCCTGAGCAGCCCGGCCTCGTACAGGCCGACCAGCCGGGGCACGTCGCGCCGGATGTCGGAGGACCCGTAGAGCGAGCCGCGGATGGTCTTCTCGGTCATCACCACGCCGGTGAACGCGGGCACCGTGAGGTTCACGTCGTCGCCGGCGGCGCCGACCAGGATCACCTGTCCGCCCCGGCGGGTCATCCGCACCGCATCGCGCACGGTCTCCTGCCGGCCCACGACTTCGAGTACGTGGTCCGCGCCGCGTCCGCCGGTCAGGCCCCGTACCTCGCGTACGGCTTTGTCGGAGGGCTGGAGCACGTCGGTGGCGCCGAGTTCGGCCGCCAGGTCCAGCCGCTCCTGGTGCATGTCGATCGCGACGATCGTGCGGGCGCCGGCGATCCGGGCGCCCTGCACAGCGTTGAGGCCGACGCCTCCGCAGCCGATCACGACGACGGTGTCGCCGACGCGGATGCCGGCGGTGTTGACCGCGGCGCCGAAGCCGGTGAGCACCCCGCAGCCCAGCAGCGCCGCAGAGGACAGCGGGATGCTGTCGGGGATCTTCACGGCCGCGCGGGCAGGCACGACGCAGCGTTGGGAGAAGGTGCCGAGTCCGGCCATCTGGTAGACCGGCTGCCCGTCGAGGCTGTAGCGCGTGGTGCCGTCGAGCAGCGCGCCCTTGGCGAAGGCCACTCCGGCGGTCTCGCACAGTTGCGGCTGGCCGTGGGCGCAGTAGAAGCACGTGCCGCACTGGGCCAGCCAGGACAGCACGACCCGGTCGCCGGGGGCCACTTCGGTCACGCCCTCGCCGACCTCTACGACCGTTCCTGCGCCCTCGTGGCCCAGGACCACCGGCAGCGGGTGCGGAAGGGTCTTGTTGAAGACCGAGATGTCGGAGTGGCATACGCCGGTGGCGCCGATCTCGACCGCCACCTCGCCCCGGGAGGGGGCCTGGAGGTCGACCTCGGTCAGCAGCAGCGGCTTCTGCGGACTTTTCAGCACTGCGGCGGCGGTCATGCCGTATCCCCGTGGCGGCCGGTCGAGTAGTCTACATAGGTGGTTACTGAGTCACTCATGTTGTATAGCTTAAGCGAGTGTTAGCCACTCGCGCCATACCCGGGGCTCGGAACCACGTGCGCCCGGCCACGGACGCCGATCTGGAGGAGAGATGGAGCTCAAGGTCACCCGCTACGCCATCGACGAGTCAGGAGTCGCGACGGTCCGCCTGCACCGTCCGGAGCGGCGCAACTCATGGACCGGACGGATGCATGACGAGTACCGGTGGATCTGCAAACAGCTCGACGACGACCCCACGGTCAGGGTCATCGTGCTGACCGGCACCGGGCACAGCTTCTGCGTCGGCGCCGACCCCAAGGCGCTGACCGGCTATGTCGAGGCAGACCATTACGACCCGGCGCTGTCGAAGACCGCCGAGCGGCCCGGCTACGGCGTCCGCCCGGAGTTCGACGCCGACATGGCCTGGCAACTGGGCCTGCGCAAGCCGATGATCGCGGCGGTGAACGGCGCGTGCGCCGGCATCGCCGTCGCGCTGGCCGCCTTCTGCGACCTGCGCTTCGCCGTCGAGGGCGCGAAGATCACCACGGCGGCGCCGCGGCTGGGGCTGCCCGCGGAGTACGGCCTGTCCTGGATACTGCCGCGGCTGGTCGGGATGACGCACACCGCCGACATCCTGCTGACCGGCCGGGTGCTTCGGGCCGAGGAGATGGCAGCCATGGGCTTCTTCAACAAGGTGCTGCCCGAGCCGGAGTTCACCAAGCACGTCGACGAGTACGCGCACCTCCTCGCCGCCGCGTCCCCCGACGCGGTGACCAGCGCGAAGCGGCAGATGTGGGCCGACCTGCTGCACAGCGACGCCGCTGCGGCCGTCGAGGAGAGCAAGGCGCTGATCGGCACCCTGATGAACCGCCCCGACTACGCGGAGGGCGTGGCCGCGATGCTGGAGAAGCGCACGCCGCGGTTCGTCCGCTGACCACACACGAACGGAGATGCCAATGAAGGTTCATGTCAACCCTGAGCTGTGCCAGGGGCACAACCGGTGTGTCGTGCTGGCGCCGGACCTGTTCTCCACGGACGAGGAGGGGTTCGCCTCCGAGGCCGGCGACGGGACCGTGTTCGACGGACAGCGGGAGAAAGCGGAACTGGCTGTCGACAACTGCCCGGAACAGGCGATCTCGATCGTCCGAAACGCGTGAGGAGGATTCGATGACTGATGTTTCCCGCTGGGGGCGCGAGGTTTCACCGGCCACGGTCGACGGGCACCCGTGCCTCGTCTACACCCGCCGCCCTGGATCGATGGCGGAGTTGCTCCTCGAAGCCCGCCGCTGGAGCGACCGGGAGTTCCTGGTTCAGGGGGAACGCCGGATGACCTCCGGGGCGCACGAGCAGGCGGTGGCCCGGGTGGCGGCACACCTGCGCGGTCTCGGCGTCGGCCGCGGCACCCGGGTGATGCTGCTGGGCTTCAACCGCATCGAGTGGGTCGTGGCGTTCTGGGCCCTGCAGACGCTGGGCGCGGTCGCGGTGCTGGGCAACGCCTGGTGGAGCCCGGAGGAGGCCGCCGCCGCGGTGGCCCTCGCCGAGCCGGCCCTGCTGGTCACCGACCGGCAGATCGACGGCAGCGCGACCCTCGGCTTCGACACGCTGCGCCCGCTCGTCGACGACAACACGGCCGTGCCGATGGAGTTGGCCCCCGTCACCGAGGACGACACCGCGCTGATCATGTTCTCCTCCGGTACGACCGGGACCGCCAAGGGCGTGATCATGTCGCACCGCTCAGTGGTGGCCAACCTGCAGAACCTGCTCACGCTGACGGGCCGTCTGCCCAACGAGCTGCCCGCGGACCACCCGGGCACCGTGAGCATGCTGTCGGTGCCCCTGTTCCATCTCGCCGGTGTCCAGATCGGCTGCACCAGCCTGCTGTCGGGCGGCTCACTGATCTTCCTCAGCGGCAGGTTCGACCCCGCCGAGGTCCTGACGCTGATCGAGAAGGAGCGGGTACGCGTGTGGGGCAGCGTGCCGACCATGGTCTCCCGGGTGCTGGACCACCCCGATTTCACCAAGCGGGACACCTCGAGCGTCGCCTCGGTCCCGATGGGAGGCTCGGCCATCTCCCCCGAGCTGCGGCAGCGCGTCGCGGCGTCGTTCTCCGGCGTGAAGTCGCGGGTGGGCAGCCTCTACGGTCTCACCGAGGCCGGCGGAGTGCTGGCCGCGGGGAGCGGCCGCCACGTCGCGGAGCGACCGGGCTGCGTGGGCCGGGCGCTGCCCGTGGTGGAGCTGCGGATCAAGAACCCCGACGCCGACGGTGTGGGGGAGATCCAGGCCCGTACCCCCACCGCCACCGGCGGCTACCTGGGCGAGACGGGCGGCATCGCCGACGCCGACGGCTGGATCAGCACCGGCGACCTCGGCCGGATCGAGGAGCCCGACTGGCTCTACGTCACCGGCCGTTCGAAGGACATCATCATCCGCGGCGGGGAGAACATCTCCTGCGCCCACGTGGAGAGCGCGCTGCTCGCCCACCCCGATGTCCTGGAGGCCGCGGCGGTGGCCCTGCCGCATCCCGACCTCGGGGAGGAGGTCGGTGCGGCCGTCGTGCTGCGGCCGGGCGCGGTCCCGGACGTCGACGGCCTGCGGTTGCTCGCCGGGGGGCGGCTGGCGCGGTTCGAGCTGCCGACCCGGTGGTGGCTGCGCAACGCCGCCCTGCCCACCAACGCCACCGGCAAGATCCTGCGGCGCGAGATCCGCGACGCCTGGGTGGGCAGCGGCGGCCAGGACATGGTGCACCTCACGGGTACGACCGAGCCGCACTGAGCAGAGGTGACCGCCGCGTGGTTGGGGGGGCACCAGGAATTGTACACGGGCCCCATCCCCGAGCACATCAGTGTACCATGTTGGTGCCCCTCCTGCGGGCTCCCTTCCGCGGGCGGTCTTGAAAAGCGCTCAGCTGTCGCTTCCGTCACTCCCGCCGTTCCCGTTCCCGCCGTAGTGGCTGTCCCGGTCAGCGAACGCCTCGCGGGTGCCGAGCCGGCCGCGCTCACGCAGGAAGTTGAACTCGTCGGGCTCGAAACGCAGGTTGGTGCCCAGGGTGTGCCCGACATAGCCGCGCCAGAACTGCTGCGTGCCGCCCAGGCTGTCCAGCGCCATCTGGTACATCGCCTTGCCGGTGACCAGCGCGTCCCTCGGGTGCTGGGCCACCTTGCGCGCCCACTCGTCCACGGTGGCCTCCAAGTCCTCCTCGGGCACCGACCTGTTCACCAGCCCCCAGTCGGCCGCCTGCGGGCCGTTGAACTCCTCCCCCAGCAGCAGCAGCTCCCGCGCGCGCTTGGGGCCGTACTTGATGATCTGCGTGTTCAGATGCCAGGTGTTCCCGGCGAGCCCGAGCCGCTGCTCGGCATGGCTGAAGCGCGCGGTGTCCGCGCAGATCGCCAGGTCGACCAGTTCGGCCAGATACAGGCCCGCACCGACGCACACGCCCTGGATCTGCGCGATCACCGGCTTGAGCGAGTACTGGAACGCCATGTAGTTCATGCCGAGCCTGCGGTCGCGGGCCAGCCTGGAACGCTGGCTGGGCCGACGCGGCTTCTCGCCGTTCCGGCCCGGCTCCAGGCCGTAGGAGCGCACCGCGTCGTCGTAGTCGTGCCCGGAGCAGAACGACCGGCCCCGGCCCTGGAGAACGATGACCCGGACCGAGTCGTCCTCCTCGGCCTCGTGCAGCAGCTCGACCAGTCGGTCCAGGTCGTCGAACCGAAGCGCGTTGTGCTTGGCGGGCCGGTTGAGTATCAGCCGGGCCACCGGGCCACTGGCCTCCAGCAGAACCGCGTCGTCCACGATCCACCTCACTTCATCAGCTCACTCTATACAACTCTGAGTACTGTGGTCCATATAGCGTAGACCATTTTGCCAATCGAACCGTCGCACGGTTCCTGCAGAACTCCCGAGACAATCTACAGAGACAGAGCATTAGTTTCTCTGCATGTTGACTACCTGGCAGGAGATCCCTATGTTCAGGTGAGCAGCGCCGCCCCGCATCGCCACAAGCGGCCCGCACAGGACAGGGTCTGTCGGGCTCGTTCGAGCGGTCACCAGCAAAGGAGCCGGGCATGACAGTGGTGCATGACAACTTGTTCATCGACGGAGGCTGGGTCGCACCGTCGACGGACCACCGCATCGAACTGATCAACGCGACGACCGAGGAAACCCTGGGCAGCGTGCCCGAAGCCGCCCAGGAGGACGTCGACCGTGCGGTGCGGGCCGCTCGGCGCGCGTTCGACGAGTCGGGATGGGCGACCACGGACCCCGCCGAGCGAGCCGCCGTCCTCAACCGCTTCGCCGATGCCGTGGAGAAGCGCGCCGAGCAGCTCACCCGCACGGTGAGCCTGCAGAACGGCATGCCGCTCAGCCTGAGCGAGCAGTTCGAGGGCGGTTACGCGGTCGCGCTCCTGCGGTACTACGCCGCGCTGGCCACCTCGACCCAAACCGTCGAGCGCAGGCCGTCGCCGCTGGGCTTCGACACCCTCGTGCAGCGCACCCCGATCGGGGTGGTCGCGGCCGTCGTGCCGTGGAACTACCCGGTGGTCCTCGCCCTCACCAAGATCGCGCCCGCGCTGGCGGCGGGCTGCACCGTCGTCGTCAAGCCCTCCCCCGGCACCGTCCTGGACAGCTTCATCCTCGCGGAGGCCGCCGAGGAGGCGCAGGTCCCGGCCGGGGTCATCAACTGGGTACCGGGCGGTCGGGAGTTGGGCGCCTACCTCGTCTCGCACGCGGACATCGACAAGGTCGCCTTCACCGGTTCCACCGCCGCGGGCCGGATCATCGCCGAGAACTGCGGGCGCCTGATGCGCCCGGTCACCTTGGAACTCGGCGGCAAGTCGGCGGCGCTCATCCTGGACGATGCCGACCTGGGCAAGGTGACCGAGGGCCTGTTCTTCGCCTCGCTGGCGAACAACGGCCAGACCTGCATGGCCTGCACGCGCATCCTGGCGCCGAGCAGCCGCTACACGGAGGTCGTGGACGCGATCACGGCCTGGATGGGGTCACTGAAGGTCGGTGACCCGCTGGAGGCCGGCACGCAGGTCGGTCCGCTCGCGTCGGCCGAGCACCGCGACCGTGTCGAGGGCTTCATCGCCAAGGGTGTCGGCGAGGGGGCCCGACTCGCGCTCGGCGGCAAGCGGCCTGTGGGCCTCGACCGGGGCTGGTTCGTACAGCCGACGGTCTTCGCCGACGTGGACAACGCCGCCACGATCGCCCAGCAGGAGATCTTTGGACCGGTGCTGTCGGTGATCAAGTACGAGGACGACGACGACGCGGTACGGATCGCCAACGACTCCGACTACGGGCTCGGCGGCAGCGTCTGGTCGGCCGACTCCGAGCGGGCCGTGTCGGTCGCGAGCCGGGTGCAGACGGGCACGATCGGCGTCAACGGGTACGTACTCGACCTCAACGCCCCCTTCGGCGGGGTGAAGGCGAGCGGCATCGGGCGGGAGTTCGGTCCTGAGGCCCTCGCCGGTTATCAGCAGCTCAAGTCGATCTACCTGCCGGGCTGACGTCCGGGGTCAGGACCTCACGCCACCCATCCTCATCGTCTCCCAGGAGCAGTATCCATGCGTGTTACAGCAGCTGTCGTCCGCGAAGCGGAAAAGCCCTTCGTCATCGAGGAACTCGAACTCGACGGCCCGGGCCAGGGCGAGGTCCTGGTCAAGATCCACTCCTCCGGCGTCTGCCACACCGACATCGGCGTGCGCAACCAGTGGCTGCCGGTCCCCCTGCCGGTGGTCCTCGGCCACGAGGGCGCCGGTGTGGTCGAGGCCGTCGGCGCGGGCGTGACGAAGGTCGCCCCCGGCGACAAGGTCGTGCTGACCTTCGCGTCCTGCCACAACTGCGGGGCCTGCAACCGCGGCGAACCCGCCTACTGCGAGCAGTTCGTGGTGCGCAACGTCGCGGGCTCGCGCCCCGACGGCACCAACGCCCTGCACGGCGAGGGCGATGTCCACGGCTTCTTCTTCAGCCAGTCCTCCTTCGCCAGCTACTCCATCGCGGTCGAGTCCAACGTGGTCAAGGTCGCTCCCGACACCGATCTGTCCATCGTCGGCCCGCTCGGCTGCGGCATCCAGACCGGCGCCGGCACGGTCCTCAACCGCCTCAAGCCGGAGGCCGGTTCGAGCCTGGTGGTGTTCGGTACGGGCGCGGTCGGCCTGGCCGCGCTGATGGCCGCCAAGGTCGCCGGCGCCACGAAGATCATCGCCGTCGACCTGGTCGACGAGCGCCTTGCCCTGGCGAAGGAACTCGGCGCGACCCACACGCTCAACGGGGCCACCGAGGACGTGGTGGGCGAGATCCGCCGGATCACCGGCGGCGGCGCGAACTACTCGGTGGACACCACCGCGGTCACCTCCGTCGTCCGCCAGGCCGTCGACGCCCTGGCGCCGAGAGGCACCGCCGCCGTCCTCGGCTTCGGCACCGCCGGCACCGAAGTCCGGGTCGACATGCTCGAGTTCCTCATGACGGGCCGCACCATCACCGGCGTGACGGAGGGCGACGCCCGTCCCGACGAGTTCATCCCGAAGCTGATCGAACTACACGCACAGGGGCGTTTCCCCTACGACCGCCTCATCACCACGTACAGCTTCAAGGACATCAACACCGCCTGCGAGGATTCCGAGTCGGGCAAGACCATCAAGCCCGTCCTCCAGATGGTCTGACCAGGGCTCCCCCAGCGCCTCCTTGCAAGCAACCCGGACGCGGGGGGGCGGGGGTGGGGGGGGGGGGGGCGGCCGGCCCCCCCCCCTGGGCGGGCCCCGGGGGCACCCCCCCCCCCCCCCCCCCGCCGCACGCTGTCACTTGATGTTGAACCGCTGGGCCGCGTCGATCCGGATGACCTCACCG
>NZ_JBHYXC010000015.1:146129-161874 GCF_042751495.1 Streptomyces sp. NPDC059373
GGCCGCCAACCGCACTGGCATCATGCGCGGCCCTGCGGCGGCGCACCGGCGCCCTCTCCGTACGGCGTCGCCGGAGTAGTCTGCGCACTCATCGGATGCCTTGTGTTTGGCCGGCAGATGAAAGAGGCGGGCTGCAGCCGTCCGGTCATACCCCGTCGTTGCTCGTCCAGGACCGGCGAACTCTCCTGGTCGTAACGCTCGCGTAGGCCCTTGCGATGTCGTCGAGCAGCTGGGCGACCCCGGCGCGGTCCTGATCGTGGACAACGTGGCCCACCTCGATGACCGCGGGGTAGGTCCGCGCCTTCTCGTGGTCGGCGAGGGCCCGGCAGGTGCTGGCGACGCTGGGACTCTGGCCCTTGCGTGTGGCGGTGGGGATGATCAGGTCGGGCTGGATCTGCTCGCCGGACTCGCCGCTGGAGCCGCGCCGGAGCACGGTGTGCAGCATGTCGTCGGTGATGACCGCCGGCCGGCCGCCGTGCCTCCCCTTGCGGGCCGCCGCGCCGAGTCCTTCCAGGGTCGACTTCCCGGATGTTCTCCCGCTCGGTCTCCGCCATCGCCGCGAAGAACGCGAACAGCAGGCGGCCCGGCCCGCTCGGGTCGTGTGGTCGGCGAGCGCGGTGAGTTCGGCGGCGTCGCGGCCTTTACCAAGCGCGCTTCATCTCGTACACGGTCAAGATGACTCGGCACTGCGGGGCGTGGGCCTTGATCTGGCGAGCCAGAGCGAGCGCGGCCTCGAGCCACTGGCGAACCGAGCGGATGTCACTGCGGACCGAGGTGAAGGGCACCAGCCACCGGCCGTCCCAAACGCCCGGCTCACGCCCGAGGTCTTCGACCCGGCGGATACCGTCCTCGATGATCCGCCGCCCCTCCTCGGTGGCCACACCCTCACCACCCACCTGACCGGGCCGCCCACACCCGCCCCGCCACCGCCGTCGACGTTCAGGAGACTGCTGGAACCGGACAAGACCCAGCCTCATCCAAACGATCTTGATTCCTGGCGGAGCCGCCCTGACCTGCGACCCTTCCTGAGCCGTGGTCCCCGAGTGGTCCCCAGGACCCGGACGACCCGGCATATGGAAACTGTTGCCGACAACAGCGAAGGGCCCGCCGACCTGGTCAAAGACCAGACCAACGGGCCCTTCGTGCACCGTCGGGACGACAGGATTTGAACCTGCGACCCCTTGACCCCCAGTCAAGTGCGCTACCAAGCTGCGCCACGTCCCGGTGCTTGATCATTCGGGGGAACGCCCCCGGGCTGACCGCGCACGAGAACAATACCGCACCAGGCCCGGTGCCCGCTCGCACCCCGGATCGCGTGGGCGTGCTCAGGGCCCGGAGGACGTGGGGGGCATCGGGGGCGTGGGGGACCGAGAGGCAGCAGGGGGTGTGGCGGGCTGCTCCGAGGGCGGTTCGGCCGCGGGGGGCGTGCCGTTGCCCCGGGCGGCTTCGGCGCTGTTCTGCGCGCCGAGGGCTCCGAAGTAGAAACCCGCGACGGTGGCGAGGACGGTCAGCAGTGAGGTGACGATGGTCTTGCGCAGGTCGTCGGCGCCGTTGCCGGAAGCGGTCGTGGCGTAGGCCAGGGCGAAGCCGACCAGGACGATGATGAGGAGGGCGATCAGGCTGCGGGTGAGGCCGCGCACGCCGCGCGGTTCACGCAGGTCCTTGACGAGGGCCCGTAGCTCGGTGTTGGACCATTCGCGGCCGATCAGCTCCTTGGTGACCTCCCGGCGCCAGCGCGCCGCGAAGACGGTGTCGATCACCAGCGGCAGGACGGCGACGAGCGCGACGACCACGACGACCAGGCCGACGTAGACAACGGATCTGGTGGAGTTCATGTGCGGCGGCGCCGATCAGTGGCTGAGCCGGGCGAGGACCGGCACGTGGACGGAGGTGCGGACGGCGGCGTGGGCCGCGGCCGGTTCGTCGCCGACGGAGGCCGGGGGCACGTCGGCGGCGTCGATGTCGGCCGGCACGGTCAGCGGCAGGCGGGACAGGAAGCCGACGCGAAGGCCGCGGCTGTCGGGACGGCTGGGCAGGGCGGTGTGCCGGGTGCCGCCGAGCCGTTCCACGACGTCGGCGATGGCGGCGATGGGGGCGAGCCCGGCCGCGTACGTCGTCTCGTCGGGTGGGCCGAAGGCGCCGCCGGGCCGGTGGAGGTTCTCCGGATTCCGGGTACCGATGACCGCCATGTCCGCCACTCCCCCGTGGGTGGTACCGCTGTGGACCTGAAGTGTGCCGCTCGGCGATGCCCCGCCGATATACGCCGGATGTACGGTACTCCTCAACTCCAGGGCAGCGCGGCCCGGTTGCTCCAGTACGCGGTGGCGGGCCCGGCGAGGGCGGCGAGGCGGGCGAGCTGGTCCGGGTCGAGCCGTACGGTGGCGGCCGCGAGGTTGCCGGTGACCTGGGCGGCGGTGGCGGCGCCGGAGAGCACGATGTCCGCCCAGGGTTGGTGGAGGGCGGCGGCAAGGGCGACGGCGTCGGGGGTGGCGCCGGTCTCGGCGGCGACCCGGCCGAGGACGGAGCCGGGCTCGGCGTGGGCGAGGCGGCCGTTGGCCATGCCCTCCTTGACGATGACCGTGCAGCCGGCTTCGTGGGCCTCGCCGAGGGCGGGAGCGGCGGAGGTCTCGAGCAGGTTGTAGGTGGACTGGACGCTGCTGAACAGCGGCAGGCCCTCGACGGTGATCGCCAGGGCCGCGCGGATCGTGTCGGCCTGGGCCGGGCCGCTGGTCGAGAAGCCGATCTTCACGCCGTCGGCGGCGAGGTCGGCCAGCCGGTCGTGCAGGGCGCGGTCGGTGAGCGCCGGGCTCTCGGGGGTCAGGGAGTGGATCTGGTAGAGGTTGAGCCGCTTGCCGAGCAGTGCGCGGGTCTCGCCGATCTGGCGGTCGTACGTGGCCGTGCCGTGGTCCTTGACCTCGTGGACCTCGGCGTCGGCGCGCCAGTCGGCGGTGTAGGTGTAGCCCCACTTGCTGCCGATCACGACCTGGTCGGCGGCGTCGGGGCGGCGCTCCAGCCACCCGGCCAGGAACTCCTCCGCCCGGCCGTACGAGCGGGCCGCGTCCAGGTAGCGCACGCCGTTCCCGTAGGCCGCGTCCAGCACTTCGTACGCCCGCTCGCGCATCGCGTCGACGCTGCGGTCGGCGGGCAGGTCCGCCGCGCGGCCGAGGTTGATGTAGCCGGGGCGGCCGACGGCGGCGAGGCCCAGCCCGATGCGGAGTGTCGGGACGTTGGCGATACGTGCGAAGGACATGGTCAGCACCGTACTCCCGGCGCAGTACATGGATCCGGGCCCCCAGGCTGACGTCCGGGCGATCACCGTAGGGCACAGTAGGGACTCCACTCCATTCTTGAACACCAGAGGACCACCCGCATGCGACTGGCCCCTGGCAGGCCCTGGCGTCATTGGCGGAGCTGGCGCACGCGGCACAGGATCGCTGCCGGGACGGCCGCGCTCGCCGTGCTGGCCGGGGCCGGCGTCGTCACGGTCGCCGCCGCAGACAGCCCGGCCGCCGTCCACCGCGAGGACCGCGTGATGTCCATGCCCGAGACGGCGGGCAGCGCGAAACGGGTACGGATCGACACCTCGTACTTCACCTCCGGTGGCTCCGGCCGGCGCCCCGCCGTGCTGCTCGCGCACGGCTTCGGCGGCAGCAAGGACGACATGCGGCCCGAGGCCGAGCGGCTGGCGCGGGACGGGTACGCGGTGCTGACCTGGTCCGCGCGCGGCTTCGGCGCGTCGACCGGGCAGATCGGGCTCAACTCCCCCGACCGCGAGGTCGCCGACGTGCGGCGGCTGATCGACTGGCTCGGCAAGCGCAACGACGTGCAGCTCGACGGCCCCGACGATCCGGTGGTCGGCATCGCGGGCGCGTCGTACGGGGGTGCGATCTCGCTGCTGACCGCCGGGTACGACAAGCGGGTCGACGCCATAGCGCCGGAGATCACCTGGTGGAATCTGGCCGACTCCCTCTTCCCGCAGAACGCCTCCGGGCAGGCGGCCGACTCCGGGGTCTTCAAGAAGCTGTGGGCCGGGATCTTCTTCACCACCGGCACGACCTCCACCACCACAACCCCCGCCGGGGGCGGGAAAACGTCGTCGACCTGCCGTTTCACCACCGAACTGTGTGCGATGTACGACGCGGCCGCCGTGTCGGGCCACGCGGACGCCGCCACCGTGAAGCTGCTGGAGCAGTCCAGCCCGTCGTCGGTCGCGTCCAGGATCAAGGTGCCGACGCTGGTCATGCAGGGCCAGAACGACTCGCTCTTCCCGCTCGGCCAGGGCGACGCCATCGCGCGCGCCGTGGCCGGCAACGGCGCGCCGGTGTCCGTGGACTGGACGGCCGGGGGCCATGACGGCGGCGACCAGGAGTCGTCGCGGGTCGAGGCCCGTACGGTGGCGTGGTTCGACCGCTACCTCAAGCAGGACAAGGGCGCCGACACCGGTCCGGCGTTCCGTGTCACCCGCACCGGGGGCGTGGACACCACGGACGGGCAGGCGGTGCTGCGCGGCGCGAGCGCGGCCGCCTACCCCGGCCTGAGCGGCACCGGCAGCCGTACGGTCACGCTCACCGGCAAGGCCCAGACGGTGTCGAACCCGGCCGGCGGGTCACCGCCCGCGATCTCCTCGCTGCCCGGGATCGGCGCGCTGTCGCAGCTGTCGCAGTTGTCGAGCCTCGGGCAGGGCGTGTCGCTGGACTTCCCCGGGCAGCGGGCGGTCTTCGACTCCGCGCCGCTGACCTCCGCACTGCGGATGACCGGCTCGGCCCGCACCCGGGTCACCGTGAAGACGGACGCGCCGGCCGGTGCGGTGCTCTTCGCCAAGGTGTACGACGTCGGGCCGGGCGGCAGTGCGTCGCTCCCCCACCAGTTGGTCGCGCCGCTGCGGGTCACCGCCTCGGGCACGGTCGACGTGACGCTGCCCGCGCTGGACCACGAGTTCGCCGCCGGGCACCGGCTGCGGCTGGTCCTGGCCACCACCGACCTCGGCTATGCGTCGCCGGCCGCCCCGGCCACGTACACCGTGTCCCTGCCGGCGGGCGCGGCCCTGACCGTGCCGACGGACACCGCGCTGGCCACGGCGCAGGCCGGGCTGCCGGTGTGGACGTGGGGTCTGCCGCTGGGCGCGGTCGCGCTGGCCGCCGCGATGCTGCTGATCGGTCGGCGCAGGCCGGAGCGGACCGGCGAAGAGGCGCCCGCCGAGGTGCCGTTGGAGATCGCCGGGCTGTCGAAGCGCTACCACGGTGCCGCCGACCGCTATGCGGTACGGGACCTGTCCTTCCGGGTCGAGCGCGGCCAGGTCCTCGGCCTGCTCGGGCCCAACGGCGCGGGCAAGACGACGACGATGCGCATGCTGATGGGGCTGATCCGGCCCGACGCCGGGACCATCCGGATCTTCGGGCACGAGATCACCCCCGGCGCACCGGTCCTGTCGCGCGTCGGAGCCTTCGTGGAAGGCGCGGGCTTCCTGCCGCACCTCACCGGCCGGTCCAACCTGGACCTGTACTGGCGGGCCACCGGCCGCCCCGCGCAGGACGCCCACGTCGACGAGGCGCTGGCGATCGCCGGCCTGGGCGAGGCGCTGGACCGGGCCGTACGTACGTACTCACAGGGCATGCGGCAGCGGCTCGCCATCGCGCAGGCCATGCTCGGGCTGCCCGACCTGCTGATCCTCGACGAGCCGACGAACGGCCTCGACCCGCCGCAGATACGTGAGATGCGGGCGGTCGTCGCGCGGTACGCGGCAACCGGGCGGACCGTGATCGTCTCCAGCCATCTGCTGTCCGAGGTCGAGCAGAGCTGCACGCATCTGGTGGTCATGGACAAGGGCAGGCTGATCGCCGCCGGTCCGGTGGACGAGATCAGCGGCAGCGACGGCACCCTGTTCGTCGGCACCGGTGAGATGCCGGCCATCGCCGTGGAGGAGACCGCCCGCAAGCTGGCCGGCCTGCCCGGCGTGGTGGCGGCCGACGCCGGACAGGACGGGCTGCTGGTCCGCCTGGACGGCCTGAGCGTGCCCGAGCTGCTGGCCGAACTCCTGCGGCTGGAGGTGCCGGTGGAGCGCGTCGGCCCGCACCGCCGCCTGGAGGACGTCTTCCTCACCCTGATCGGAGGCCCGGCATGACCGCCGGTACGGATACCACGGGCGCCGCGCCCGGTTACCGCCCGCGCCGCACGCTTCCGCTGCGCGTGGAGGCGGTACGCCAGCTGCTGCGCCGCCGGACCCTGGTGGCCTTCGCGGTGGTGGCCGGGCTTCCGGTGGTGGTGTGGGCGGCCTTCGCCATCGGCGGGACGCCGGGCGAGCAGAACGGCACCACGACGCTCATCGATGTCGCGACGAGCTCGGGGCTCAACTTCTCCCTCGGCGTTCTCTTCGTCTCCTCCGGTTTCCTCCTCACCATCCCGGTCGCTCTCTTCTTCGGTGACACGGTGGCCTCCGAGGCGAGCTGGTCGTCGCTGCGCTATCTGCTGGCCGCGCCGGTGCCCCGCGCCCGGCTGCTGGCGAGCAAGCTGCTGGTCTCGCTCGGCTTCAGCGCCACCGCTGTGCTGGCGCTGCCCACCGTGGCGCTCGTGGTGGGCACGGCCGCGTACGGCTGGAGCGACCTGGAGCTCACCACCGCCGGTTCGCTGCCTCCGGGCACGGCGGTGCAGCGGCTCGTGATCATCGCGCTCTACGTCTTCGTCAGCCAACTCGCCGTCGCGGGCTTCGCCTTCTGGCTCTCCACCGTCACCGACGCCCCGCTGGGCGCGGTCGGCGGCGCGGTCGGCGTCGCGATCATCTCCAACATCCTCGATGCCATCACGGCCCTGGGCTCACTGCGGGATGTCCTGCCGACGCACTGGCAGTACGCCTGGGCCGACGCCCTGCAGCCGGGGCAGCTGGAATGGGCCGGGATGATCAAGGGCACGTCGGTGTCGGTGTCCTTCGCGGTGGTGTTCTTCGCGCTGGCCTTCCGGGGCTTCCGGAAGAAGGACATCGTGTCCTGACCGGCCCGACTACCGGGTGAGCCGCTTGGGGGCGGCCTGCCGCCACGAGTCGGCGAGGATGGCGCGTAGCTCTTCCTCGTCCTCCAGCGCGGCCGGCCGCACCCGCAGCCAGGCGACGTCGTCGTCATGGCCGGGGCGTATGAAGAACTTCTCCGGCTCGGCCTCGATAAGCTCCGCCCGCTCGTCGAGCGGGCACTTCACGCCCATCGACCGGTCGTCGTCCGCCAGCGCCGCGAAGATCTTCCCGCGCACACGGAAGGTCGGCATGCCCCAGGCGAGCTTCTCCTCGGTCTCGGGCAGCGCAAGAGCGAGCCTGCGCACATCCTCTGCATCGGCCATGTCTCCGACGCTAGGCCCTGTCTGACAAATCCCGCCTGCCCCGCGACGCCTTGCACGCGCGCTCGCTGCGTTGTCGGAGTCGCCCGAGTAGCCCACTACGAGGGCAATCCTCCGCCTTGCGATCACACGCACCAGACGCCGCGGGGCCCGCCCTCCGGGCGGCCGGCGCTATTTGTCAGACAGGGCCTAGCGCCCGCCACTGACAACGGCCCCCGTGGAACCCCGCCCCGGTCCCCCTGCCCTGCGTGGTCGCGCGGCCCGCTCGACCGGTACGGGCTAGGGTCGCGGGCATGTTAGCTGTGTTGGTCAACGGTCTGCCGGGCGCGGGGAAGACCACCCTGGCGAAGGCTCTGGCACGGGAGCTGGAACTGCCGCTGTTCAGCAAGGACGCAGTGAAGGAGACCCTCGCGGACACCATGGCCGGGGTGCGGCCCCCGGACTGCACGGCGCGCGAGTGGAGCCGGGTGCTCGGCGTGGCGGCGGCGGAGAGCCTGTGGACGCTGCTGGCCGACGCGCCGGTCGGCGCGGTGCTGGAGAGCCCGTGGCTGGCGCATCTGCGGTCGGTGGTGTCGGCGGGGCTCGAACGGGCGGGGGCGGACGAGGTGCACGAGGTGTGGTGCGAGGTGCCGTTGGAGACGGCCCGACGGCGCTTCGCCGACCGGGCCGCGAGCCGGCACACGGTGCATGCGGAGGGGACGCTGTTCTTCGACGACCAGTGGCGGTTCTGGAGCGGCGTGGCGGAGCCGCTGGGGCTCGGGACGGTGCACTACGTGGATACGACACGGGAGGTCGACGCGGCCGCGCTGGCCTCGCGTATCGTCTTCGCCGCCGACTTTCGATAGTGCTTTTCCTAAGGGGTTGTTCAACCCCCTCCGGAACAATAGCCTTGCCGCTCATCAGGGCGAGACAAGGGACCGGAGGGGGCAGCGGCCATGAAACGGACGTCCCGCGACATTCGTACGGCCAATCGCTACGGCGTGCTGCGGCACATCGTCGCCGAATCCCCCGTCTCCCGCCAGGAACTGGCCGCCGCGACCGGGCTGAGTCTGGCGACGGTGGCCAATCTGGTCGGTGAGCTGCTGGAGCTGGGCCTGCTGGTCGAGGTGGGCTACGAGGACTCCGACGGCGGCCGGCCGCGCGGCCTGGTCGCGGTCAACGCCGAGGGCGGCGCGCTCATCGGCGTCGACGTCGCCGAGACGTACATCCATGTCGAGCTGTACGACCTCGCGCTGACCGTGATCGCCCGCGCCGAGGAGGAGTTGCGCCCCGGCGAGAACGAGCCCGCCCAGGTGCTGGCCCACATCGCCTCCGCCGTCACCACCGTGGTCGGCGAGGCCGGCATCCCGGCCGAGCGTGTGCTGGGCGTCGGGGTGAGCATGCCGGGGATGGTCGACCGGGAGGGCGGGGTGTCGGTCTTCGCCCCGAACTGGGACTGGCACGACGTGCCGCTGCTGAGCCTGCTCGCCGAGCACATCCCCTATCCGCTCCACCTGGACAATCCGCTGCGGGCCTGCACCATCGCCGAGCTGTGGTTCGGCGCGGCCCGTGGCTGCGACGACGCGGTGGTCGTCAACCTCGGTACGGGCGTCGGCGCCGGCATCGCCCTGGGCGGCGCCCTGCACCGGGGCGTGACCAACAGCGCCGGGGAGTGGGGCCACACCACCCTCGTGCTGGACGGCCGGCTGTGCCACTGCGGCAACCACGGCTGCGTCGAGACCTATGTCGGCGCCCCCGGCATCATGCAGAACCTGCGCGAACTCGCCCCGGAGAGCCCGCTGCTGCACCCGGAGGACCAGACGGCGACCATCGCCGCCCTGGCCCAGGGCGTCACCGACGGCGACCCGGTGGCGGTCAAGGTGGTCCGCGACACCGGCCGCTATCTGGGCGCCGCCGTGGCCGACCTGGTCAACCTCCTCAACCCCGAGGTGATCGTGCTGAGCAGCTGGGTGGCCCGGGCGCTCGGCCCGCCCCTGCTCGACGAGGTCCGTGAGGCGGTCGCGCGGCACGCGCTGCGCCGCCCGCTGGAGAGCACCCGGATCGTGCTCAGCCCGATCCCGTCCAACCCGGTCAGCCTCGGTGCGGCGACGTTCGCCCTCGAAGGCTCGCTGGCCTCGGTGGGACAGAAGTCCCAGAAGCCGCCGCGCCGCGCCGCCGGCACGGCGAGGGCCCGCAGCACGCCGTAACCCGAACACCACCCTCAGCGCCGCCCGTTCGCGTCCTCGAACGGGCGGCATAACAGTTCGATGACACGCCCCGGCCCCTTCGCTCTGGCTTCGTCTAAGACCTTGACGAAGTACTTTTCGATGAATAGCGTCCCGCTGCACCACTGAGCCATGACGACGAGACAAGGAAGTCAACATGTCGGCAATGAGCAGGGATTGGGACCGCCGGAGTGTGCTGCGGGCGGCAGCGGGCATGGCGGCACTCGGCGGGCTGGCCGCCTGCGGCAGCAACAACGGCCGGAGCGACGGCGGCTCCGGCGGCGGCAAGGCGATCAGCCAGTGGTACCACCAGTACGGCGAGAAGGGCACCCAGCAGGCCGCGCTGAAGTTCGCCAAGGCCTACGACAAGGCCAACGTCAAGGTGCAGTGGATCGCCGGCGACTACGACGCCAAGCTGACCTCCGGCCTGCTGTCCTCCAGCGGCCCGGACGTCTTCGAGTACCACCCCAACCTGCAGATGGTGCAGTCGAAGCAGATCGTCCCCCTCGACGACATCCTGGCCGACGTCAAGAGCGACTTCAATCCGAAGGACATCGCCTCACACACCGTGGACGGCAAGGTCTACGGCGTCCGGATGATCGACGACCCGCAGTTCCTCTGGTACCGCAAGTCGCTGTTCGCCGCCGCCGGCGTCCAGGTGCCCACCACGCTCGACGAGCTGGTCGAGGCCGCCGCCAAGCTCACCAAGGGCAAGATGAAGGGCCTGTACCTCGGCAACGCCGTCACCAACGCCGCCAAGCCGCTGGTCTGGGCCACCGGCGGCGACCTGCTCGACGCGAACAACAAGCCGACATACCACACCGACGAGGTCGTCGCGGGCCTGAAGACGCTGCGCAAGCTCTACACCAGCGGCCATCTGCTGCTCGGCGCACCGACCGAGGCCTGGGACCCCTCCTCGCTCATCAACGAGCTGTGTGCCATGCAGTGGTGCGGCATGTGGGCCATGCCGCAGATCCTCGCGGCCTTCCCCGGCGACATCGGCATCTTCCCCTTCCCCACGGCCTCCGCCAACGGCAAGCCGGCCGTCTACAACGGCGGCTGGTCCACCTTCGTCTCCGCCAAGGCCAAGGACGTCGACGCGGCCAAGGCGTTCGTGAAGTGGCTGTGGATCGACCAGAAGAAGTACCAGGAGGAGTGGTCCACGGCCTACGGCTTCCACATCCCGCCGCGCATCAGCCTGGCCGCCGGCGCCACCAAGCTCAAGACCGGGCTGCCCGCCGAAGGCGTCAAGCTCTTCAACGACTACGGCCACTTCGACAACCCGGTGTGGACCACCACGATGAACACCGCCTTCGAAGACGTCTTCGCCGACTCGGTACGCGGCAGCAAGGACCCGGAGGCGTCGCTCGACAAGTGCGACACCAAGGTCGACCGTGAGCTCAAGCAGCTCTTCGGATAGGCCGGCACGACATGGCAACCACCACGCACAGCGTGCCCGGCCGCGCCGCCACCACGGCGTCCTCCGCCCACCGGCGGCGCGGCATCCGGGGGCGCACGCTCAACTTCTGGCTCTTCGTTGGCCCCTTCCTCATCGGGCTGTTCGTCTTCGTCTACGTGCCGATCGGCTGGAGCCTGTGGCTGAGCTTCCACAAGGCCCGTGGCACCGTTACGCCGACGCAATTCGTGGGCCTCGCGAACTACGCCGACATGCTCAAGGACGGCGACTTCGTCCACTCCCTGGTGATCTTCACCGTCTTCGCGGCCTTCGCCGTGCCGATCACCTGGGCGGCGTCGCTCGGCCTCGCGCTGCTGGTGCACCGCATCCGCTTCATGCGGGCCTTCTTCCGGTCGGTGTTCTTCCTGCCGACCGCCGTCAGTTACGTCGCCGCATCGCTGATCTGGAAGATGTCCCTCTTCCAGGGGCTGAGCTTCGGCCTCGTCAACACCGTCATCGGCTGGTTCGGCGCCGACCCGATCGCCTGGCTGGCCTCGCCCGACCCGCCCTGGTATTGGCTGGTCATCGTCACCGTACGGCTGTGGCTGCAGTGCGGCTTCTACATGATCCTCTTCCTGGCCGCGCTCCAGAACATCCCCAAGGAGCTCTACGAGGCCGCCTCCATCGACGGCGCCAGGAGCGGCTGGCAGACCTTCCGCCACATCACCCTGCCGCAGCTTCGCGCCACGTCCGTCGCGGTGATCCTGCTCCTGCTCATCGCCGCGTACCAGGCCTTCGACGAGTTCTACAACCTGCTCGACCAGGGCAAGACCTCCTGGGGCCGCACGCCGCTCATCTACCTCTACAAGGTCGCCCTGGGCGATCAGGACTACGGCCACGGCAGCGCGGGCGCGCTGCTGCTCGCCCTGCTGATCTGCGTCGTGACGCTGCTGCAGGGCAGGCTGCTCGGCTTCGGAAGGAGTGACGACTGATGGCCGCCGCCCGGAGCCGAACACCACGTCAACTACTCGGCAGCACGGGGCTGTACAGCGCACTCGCCGTCGCCACCGTGCTCTTCCTGCTGCCGTTCTACATGATCGTGCGCAACGCCCTGTCCACCGACAAGGACATCATGGGCGCCGAGTGGCAGTGGTGGCCCTCGGACGTCCAGTGGGGCAACGTCAAGGAGCTGTTCGACGACCCGAGCGTGCCGTTCCTGCACTCGCTGTGGAACTCGATGCTCATCGCCGTGCTGATGACCGTGGGCACCCTGCTGGTGTGCTCGCTGGCCGGGTACGGCCTGGCCCGGATCCCGTACAAGCACGCCAACAAGATCTTCTACCTGGTCCTGGCCACCCTGATGGTGCCGTCCGCCGTGACCTTCGTCCCCAGCTTCGTGCTGGTGTCGTCACTGGGCTGGGTGTCGTCGCTGCGCGGTCTGGTCATCCCCGGGCTGTTCAGCGGCTTCACCGCCTTCCTCTTCCGGCAGTACTTCCTGGGCTTCCCCAGGGAACTGGAGGAGGCCGCGCGGGTGGACGGGCTGAGCTACTGGGGCTCGTACTGGCGGATCGTCGTTCCGAACTCGCTGAACTTCTTCGCGGCGATCTCCGTCATCACCTTCATCAGCGGCTGGAACGCCTTCCTGTGGCCGCTGGTGATCGGCCAGGACCAGCAGGCCTGGACGGTCCAGGTCGCCCTGTCGACGTTCATCACCGCGCAGACCATCAACATCCATGAGCTGTTCATGGCCGCCGCCGTATCGATCCTGCCTCTGGTCCTGGTGTTCGTCTTCCTGCAGCGCTGGCTTGTGCAGGGTGTGGCGCAGACCGGTATCAAGGGCTGATTTCACCACGTCATCACAGGAGCTGTATTGAGCACCGACCTGCCGTACTACCTGGACCCCGCACCGGGCACCGGCGCGCTGCCGCCGCGCGCCTGGTATCCCGGGTCCGACGCGGCCCGGCTGAGCCTCAACGGCTCATGGCACTTCCGCCTGGCGCCGACCGCGACCGCCGAGGACGAGTCCTTCGCCCGCCCGGAGTTCGACGACTCGCGCTGGGACCGGCTGCCGGTGCCCGCGCACTGGCCGCTGCACGGCCATGGCGCCCCCGCGTACACCAACACCCTCTACCCCTTCCCGGTGGAGCCGCCGTACGTCCCCACCGAGAACCCGACCGGCGACCACCGCATCACCTTCGCGCTGCCGGAAGGGTGGCCGGACGCAGGCGAGGCCCTGCTGCGCTTCGAGGGCATCGAGTCCTGCGCCAGAATCTGGCTCAACGGCGAGGAGCTGGGCGTCTTCAAGGGCAGCCGGCTGCCCGCCGAGTACCCGGTCGGGGAGCTGCTGCGCCCGGAGGGCAACGTCCTTGCCGTACGGGTGCACCAGTGGTCCTCCGGGAGCTATCTGGAGGACCAGGACCAGTGGTGGCTGCCGGGGATCTTCCGGGATGTCACGCTGCTGCACCGTCCCGAGGGGTCGGTGACGGACTTCTTCGTGCACTCCGGATACGAACACCGCACCGGCGAGGGCACCTTGCGGGTCGACGTCGAACCGGGCGGCCGGATCACCGTGCCCGAGCTGGGCATCGACATCGGCACCGGCGAGTCCGTGAGCCTGCCCGTCGAGCCGTGGACGGCCGAGACACCGCGTCTGTACGACGCCGAACTGGTCACGCCGGGCGAGCGGATCGGCCTGCGCATCGGGTTCCGTACGGTCGTCGTCGAGGACGGCGTGCTGAAGGTCAACGGCCGGCGGATCCTCTTCCGGGGCGTCAACCGGCACGAGTTCCACCCCGAGCACGGGCGGGCCGTCGACCTGGAGACGATGCGCACCGACCTGCTGCTGATGAAGCGCCACAACATCAACGCCGTCCGCACCAGCCACTACCCGCCGCATCCCGCCTTCCTGGCGCTCTGCGACGAGCTGGGGCTGTGGGTCGTCGACGAATGCGACCTGGAGACCCACGGCTTCGTCGAGTTCGAGGGCTGGAAGGGCAATCCGGTCGACGACGACCGCTGGATCCCGGCGCTGCTCGACCGCGCCGCCCGCATGGTCGAGCGCGACAAGAACCACCCGTCCATCGTCATCTGGTCGCTCGGCAACGAGTGCGGCACCGGCCGCGGCCTCACCGCCATGGCGCAGTGGATCCGCGAGCGCGACCCGAGCCGCCCCATCCACTACGAGGGCGACCTGTCCTGCGCCGACACCGACCTCTACTCGCGGATGTACGCCGACCACGCCGAGACCGAACTCATCGGCAAGCGCGAGGAGCTGCCCTGGGCCGACCCGGAGCTGGACGCCAAACGCCGTTCGCTGCCCTTCATCCTGTGCGAGTACGCGCACGCGATGGGCAACGGCCCCGGCGGACTCAGCGAGTACCAGCGGCTGTTCGAGACCTACGAGCGGCTCCAGGGCGGCTTCGTATGGGAGTGGATCGACCACGGGATCCGGCAGCGGACCGAGGGCGGCACCCCGTACTACGCGTACGGCGGCGACTTCGGCGAGGAGCTGCACGACGGCAACTTCGTCTGCGACGGGCTGCTCTTCCCGGACCGAACGCCCTCGCCCGGGCTGGTCGAGTACAAGAAGGTCATCGAGCCCGTTCACATCGAGGGCGACCCGGGCAGCGGCAGCGTCCGGATCACCAACACCCATGACTTCACCGACCTTTCGCATCTGCGCTTCACCTGGTCGTACGAGATCGACGGCGCCGGCTTCGCCCAGGACGTGCTGACCGTTCCGCCGCTCGCCGCCGGTGAGTCGACGGAGCTGAAGCTGCCGGTGCCGGAGGCGGCCGGGCTGCACGGCGAGGCCCATTGGCTGGTGCGGGCCGTCCTGCGCAACGACACGGCATGGGCGGAGGCGGGGCACGAGGTGGCGTGGGGCCAGTGGCCGGCCGTGAGCACGCCCGGGCCGGCGGGTCCTCAGCCGGTGCCGCACATGCCGCGCGCCGGGGAGGGCGGGGTGCTGGTGTTGGGGGCGGGCACCTTCGACGCCGCGACGGGTGAGCTGCGGTATCTGGACGGCTTCCAGCTGGCCGGCCCCCGGCTGGACGTCTGGCGGGCGCCGACCGACAACGACATGGGCGCGCACGGGCGGCCGGACGAGCGCTACGGGCAGCTCTGGCGCGAGCTGGGCCTGCACCGCATGCGGCACCGCGTCGCCGACGTCACCGTCACCGACGACGCGCTGACCGTGACCACCCGGGTCGCACCCGCCGCCTCCGACCTGGGACTGCGTACCGTCTACCGCTGGACGGCGGACGGCGACCGGCTCCACCTCGCGGTCGAGGTCACCCCCGAGGGCGAGTGGAAGCTGCCGCTCCCCCGGCTCGGGGTGCGGCTCGGCCTGTGCGGCACCCTCGGCGATGCCGCCGAGTGGTACGGCGGCGGTCCCGGCGAGGCGTACCCGGACACCCGGGCGGCCTCGCGCATCGGGCGGTACGAGGCGCCGGTGGACGCCCTCCAGACCCCGTACGTCCGCCCCCAGGAGAACGGCGCCCGGGCCGATGTGCGCTGGGTGCGGCTGCGCCGCGAGGACGGCACGGGCATCGCGGTCGAAGGCGCGCCGCCCTTCTGGTTCACCGCCCGCCGCTGGAGCGGCGAACAGCTCGACGCGGCCGGCCACACACCCGACCTGGTCCCGGGCGACACCCTCTGGGTCAACCTCGACCATGGCCAGCACGGCATCGGCAGCCAGTCCTGCGGCCCGGGCCCGCTGCCGCGGTACCGGCTGCACGCCGCTCCGGCGTCCTTCGGCTTCACCTTCTCCACCCTGGACGGCCGTTGACCTCCACCACGCCTGTCTCTTATACACATCTCACGC
>NZ_JBHYXC010000016.1:0-160231 GCF_042751495.1 Streptomyces sp. NPDC059373
GTCCTCAAACGCCGGACGGGCTGATTTTGCCCAGCCGGGTTGTGGGAGAACGTTCCGCAAGGCGGAACGGGCTGGCACAACCCGGCCACGGACCCGCGCCGAACAGTGCACGCGTCCGGGGTCCAGGGGCAGCGCCCCACCGCACCACCCCGAGGAGAAGAGCATGCGGTACCGAGAGCAGTTCGACCGGCAGGTCGAGGTCCAGGACGTGTGGATCCCCACGCGCGACGGCACGCGCCTGCACGCCCGCATATGGCGACCGGCGGACGCCGAGACGGCCCCCGTCCCCGCCCTCCTCGAGTACCTCCCGTACCGCAAGAGCGACTGGACCGCCCCCCGCGACGCGCAACGGCACCCGTACTACGCAGGGCACGGCTACGCCTCCGTACGTGTCGACATGCGCGGCAGCGGCGACTCCGAGGGCGTGATGCTGGACGAGTACACGCCCACCGAGCTCGACGACGGTGTGGACGTGATCAACTGGCTCGCCGTGCAGCCCTGGTGCAGCGGCAAGGTCGGCATGTTCGGCATCAGCTGGGGCGGCTTCAACGCCCTTCAGATCGCCGCCCTCCGGCCCGAACCGCTCAAGGCGATCGTCACCGTCTGCTCGACCGACGACCGGTACGACAACGACGTCCACTACACCGGCGGCGCGGTCCTCGGCATCGACATGCTCGCCTGGGCCGGCACCATGCTGGCGTTCACGGCCCGGCCGCCGGACCCGGCTACCGTCGGGGACGAGTGGCTGCCGATGTGGCGGGAGCGCCTCGACGCGCTGGAGCCGTATCTGCACACGTGGCTCGCCCATCAGGAGCGGGACGCGTACTGGCGGCACGGCAGCGTCTGCGAGGACTACGCGGCGATCGACGCCGCCGTCCTCGCGGTGGGCGGCTGGGCCGACCCGTACCGGGACACGGTGCTGCGTCTGGTGGAGAACCTGGCGGGCACCACCCCCGTACGCGGCCTCGTCGGCCCCTGGTCGCACCAGTATCCGGACACGGGCCTGCCGCCGGGCCCGGCGATCGGGTTCCTGCAGGAGACGCTGCGGTGGTGGGACCACTGGCTGAAGGGCGAGGAGACGGGCGTCATGGACGACCCGGCGCTGCGCGGCTGGATCAGCGAGTCGGTGCCGCCGGCGACCTTCTACGAGACGATGCCGGGCCGCTGGGTCGGCGAGGACACCTGGCCGTCGCCGTCCGTCACCTGGGACGAGCGCCCCCTCGGCACCGCCGAGCCGGTGGTCGTCAGGTCGCCGCAGCACACCGGAGTCGACGCCGGCCGCTTCTTCCCCTACGGCAACCTGACCGACCTCCCGCCGGACCAGCGCGAGGAGGACGGCCGCTCCGTCTGTTTCGACTCGGCTCCGCTCACCGACCGCGTGGAGATCCTGGGCCGCCCGCGCGTCCGCCTCCGCCTCGACAGCGCCACTCCGCGTGCCAACGTCATCGCCCGCGTCTGCGACGTGGCTCCGGACGGCTCGTCCACCCTCGTCACCCGCGGCGTGCTCAATCTGCTCAGCCGCCACGGCCGCGACCAGGCGGTCGAGTGGACCCCGGGCACCTTCGAGGACGTCGAGTTCGAGCTCAACGCCACCGGTTACGCCTTCCCGCCCGGCCACCGCATCCGCGTGGCCGTCTCCGACGCGTACTGGCCCTGGGTCTGGCCGCACGGCGAGCGGGGCGCGCTGACCCTGCTCCCCGCCGACAGCGCCGTACTCCTTCCGGTACGCGACCCGGCGTACGACGAGGGCCGCGCGCCCATCCGTTTCGAGGAGCCCGAACAGGCCGTGCCGCTCGCGGTGACCACCGAACCGCCCGCCGGCGCCGCCGCCCGCCCCGAGCGCCACGTCACGCACGACGTGGCGACGGGGGAGTGGACCCTGGAGGTCGACCCCAACTACGGCGGCACCCGCACCTACCCGGACGGACTGCGCTACGAGGAGAGCGCGACCGAGACCTACCGGATCCGCTCCGGCGATCCGCTGTCCGCCGTGGCAAGCTCGCGATGGAAGACGCGGCTGCGGCGAGGCGAGGAATGGGACGTGGAGATCACCACCGGGACCGAACTGCGCGCGACCGCGACGGAATTCATCATGGACAGCCACGTCGAGGCACGGGCGAACGGAGAGACAGTGGCCAAGCGAGCATGGCACCGCGCGGTGCCGAGGACCTCCGCATGACCTCAGCCCCCGAACGCAAGCCGCGCCGCGCCGTTGCCGCCGCCGCCCGCACCCGGCAGCCCACCGAGGTCAGGCGCCGCCTGATCGTGGAGGCGGCTGTCCCGCTGATCGCCGAGCGCGGCTACGCGTCGGTCGGCGTGCGGGACGTGGCGGCCGCGGCAGGGGTGTCGGTCGGCACGGTCACGTACCACTTCGGCAGTGTGCAGGAGATCCTCTCCGAGGCGATGGTCCTGCACATCGAGCGCTACTACGCGGCGATGAGCGAGGCCGCCGACAGCGCGCCCAGCGCCGCGCAGGGCCTGCGGCTGCTGATCGACGCCCTGTTCACGGACGACACGGACCGGCACTGGCGCATGTGGTTCGACTACTGGAACGCCGGCGACCGGGGCGACCAGGCCTTCGCCCGCGGCCAGGCCGAACGATACGCCGCCTGGCACGCCGAGATCCGCGCCCTCGTCGAACGCGGCCACGCCGAGGGCGACTTCACCTGTGACGACTCCGACGGTTTCGCGGTCCGCTTCTCCGCCCTCGTCGACGGCCTCGCCCTGCAGCGGCTCCGCCAGGCGCCCCCGCTGAGCACGGAGGACGCCAGGCGGCACCTGTACCGGCTGGTCGAGGTGGAGTTGGAGCGGTGACCCGTGGCTCAGTTGCTCCGCAGGTCAGAAGTGCGCGGTGATACCGAAGACCCTGCGGAGCTGGGCCATGTCACGGCGGTCGTGGTCGGCCGGTTCGTACCCCTGGTGGAAGTGGACCTGCTGCCGCGCCGACAGGCAGGGGACGGCCGTTCCCTGGATCGTCCCCGTGACGAAGCAGTCCGCGGGATAGCCGAACGGGCGCTCCGGGTCCGGCGAGGCCTGCACGGCCGCGCCGTCCGGAGCGAACACCAGGGGGTGCAGATCGAGTTCCTGGCCGGCCGGACTCGTGACGACGAACCTCACCGGACGCAGGTCGAGGGTCTCGGCGAAACCGGCCTTCGCGAGAGCCGCGACGACGGTCGGTTCCTGGTCCTGCCGGTGCATGAGATCCAGATCGCGGTGGCGGCGGGACTGCTCCCCGATGAGTGCGTCGATGCCCCAGCCGCCACCGATCCAGACACTGACGTGGGCCCTCCGGAGCACGGCGAGGACGGACAGCACATCGTCAGCGGTCATCACGGTCAGTACCGCGTCCCCTCCGCCGCCGGCAGGGCGTCGAGCTCCGCCAGATCGGCCGCGGACAGCACCAGTTCGGCCGCGCCGGCGTTGTCGGCGAGATACCCGGGCGTCTTGGTGCCGGGGATGGGTACCACGTACCGGCCCTGGGCCAGCACCCAGGCGAGGGCGACCTGGGCGGGGGTGGCGCCGAGGCGGTCGGCGATCTGCCGCGCCTTGCCGACGATGGCGAGGTTGGCGCGCAGCGCGTCCTGCTGGAAGCGGGGGAGGTTGCGGCGCATGTCGTCGGCGGGAAGGTCGTCGAAGGACGTGAAGCGACCGGCGAGGAAGCCACGGCCCAGCGGTGAGAAGGGCAGGAAGGCGATGCCCTGCTCCTCGCAGTAGGGCAGGACCTCCGCCACCGGGTCGCGCGTCCACAGCGACAGCTCGGACTGCACCGAGGCCACCGGATGGATCGCGGCCGCCCGTTTGATCTCCTCGACCGGGACCTCCGAGAGCCCGATCTCCCGCACCTTGCCCGCCGCGACCGCCTCCGCCAGCGCGCCCCAGCTCTCCTCGACCGGCACCTCCTCGTCGATGCGGTGCAGCTGGTAGAGGTCGACGTAGTCGGTGCCGAGGCGGCGCAGACTGTCGTCGATCGACCGTCGGATGTGCTCCGGGCGCCCGTCGCGCCCGTACACGGGCCTGCCGTCCTCCGAACCGGTCACCACCAGGCCGACCTTGGTGGCCAGCACCGCCCGCTCCCGGTACGGCCCGGCCAGGGCACGGCCGACCAGCTCCTCGTTGGTGTGGGGCCCGTACGCGTCCGCCGTGTCGATCAGGGTCACGCCCAGTCCAGCGCCTGCCGGACGACCGCGACCGAGGTCGCCTCGTCGCGGCCGCCCGGATCGTACGCAAAGGTCATCCCCATGCAGCCCAGGCCGACCACTCCGACCTCGGGGCCCTTGCTGCCGAGCGTTGTGGTGCGCATCAGTTGCCTCTCCTCGCGTCGCGGATTTCTCTCAACTCGCGCTCACAGTGGATCAATTCCCCTCAGCTCGCCGTCCAGCCGGTACCACCGCGTGATCCCGACGCCCCGCAGGAAGGGCACGTCGTGGCCGGCCACGATCAGCGCGCCCTCGTACGAGGCGAGAGCAGCCGTGAGTTGGCGGACGCTCGCCATGTCCAGGTTGTTCGTCGGCTCGTCGAGCAGCAGCAGTTGCGGCGCGGGCTCGGCCAGCATCAGCGCGGCCAGGGTCGCGCGGAAGCGTTCGCCGCCGGAGAGGGTGCCGACCGGCTGGTCGGCGCGGGCGCCCTTGAAGAGGAAGCGGGCGAGCCGGGCCCGGATCTGGTTGTTGGTGGCGGCCGGCGCGAAGGCGGCGACATTCTGGACCACGGTCAGCTCGTCGTCCAGCACGTCGAGCCGCTGCGGCAGACAGCGCAGCGGTACGTGCGCCACCGCCTCGCCCGCCACCGGCGGGATCTCGCCCGCGATCGTACGCAGCAGCGTCGACTTGCCGGCGCCGTTGCGCCCGGTGAGCGCGATCCGCTCGGGCCCGCGGATCTCGGCACCGGCCACCCGCGCCCCGTACCGCAGGTGCAGGTCGCGCAGCGTCAGCACGTGGCGGCCGGCCGGCACGGCGGTGTGCGGCAGGTCGACGCGGATCTCGGCGTCGTCGCGGACCGCCTCGGCGGCCTCGTCGAGCCGCTCCTTGGCCTCCTCCAGCTTCTCGGTGTGCATGATGCGGTATTTGCCGGCGGAGACCTGGGCCTGGCGTTTCCGCGCGTTGGCCACGATGCGCGGTACCACCTTGTTCTCGAAGCTTTTCTGCCCGTAGCGCGCCCGGCGCGCCAAAGCGACCTGGGCGTCGGCCAGTTCGCGCTTCTGCCGCTTCATGTCGGCCTCGGCGACGCGCACCATGCGCTCCGCCGCCTCCTGTTCGACCGCGAGCTGGTCCTCGTACGCGTCCAGATTGCCGCCGTACCAGTGCACCTCGCCGCCGCGCAGGTCGGCGATCTGGTCGACCAGCCCCAGCAGCTCGCGGTCGTGGGAGACGACCACCATGAGGCCGTTCCAGGTGGCGACGGCGTCGTAGAGCCGATGCCGTGCCTCCAGGTCCAGGTTGTTGGTCGGCTCGTCCAGCAGCAGGATGTCCGGGCGGCGCAGCAGCAGCGCCGCCAGCCGCAGCAGCACCGACTCGCCGCCCGACACCTCGCCGATGGTCCGGTCGAGGGTGATGTGCGGCAGGCCGAGCTGGTCGAGGGTCGCCCGGGCCCGCTCCTCCACGTCCCAGTCGTCGCCGACGGCCACGAAGTGCTCGTCGGCCGTGTCGCCGGCCTCGATGGCGTGCAGTGCTCGCCGCGCGGCCGCGACCCCCAGCGCCTCGTCGACCCGGAGCGCGGTGCCCAGGGCCACACCTTGCGGGAGGTGGCCGACCTCGCCGCTGACGCGGACGGTGCCGCTCGTCGGGGCGAGCTCGCCGGCGATGAGCTTGAGGAGCGTCGACTTCCCCGAGCCGTTGACCCCGATCAGGCCGGTGCGGCCGGGGCCGACGGCCAGCTGGAAGTCGTCGAGGACCGGTGTGCCGTCCGGCCAGACGAAGGAGAGGCGGGAGCAGGTGATCGAGGTGGGTGAGTGCCCCATATGGGCCTCCAGGTTGCTCGCAGTGGCGATGGGCAACGTAGGGAGACACCGGAGAATCGGGATACGGCGGAAAGCGCAGGCCGGAAGGCGGCTCGCTGCCGAGGTCGACGACGTGTCCGGGTCGCGCGGACGCGCAGAAGCGCGGGCACGGTCGGTGTCTCAGGACCTCAGAAGCGCAACGGCCTTCTCCGATCAACGACAACAGGGCCGGACCAGAAGTTACGGCCCGGCCCTGACATCCGCAACGCAATTACCTGGGCGGACCCACGACGATCTGGCCGTACGCGTCGGCGGCTTCGGCCATACGCTCCGGGGAGATCCGGAACCCCTCGGGCCGGGGAGTGGCCAGGTCACGCCCGGCGTGGCGGAACATGCCCTCGATGCCGCCCGGGGTGCAGATCATCAGCAGGTCGGCGGTGTCGGAGGTGATCCGGTAGCCGTGGGGGACGTTCTTGGGCAGGTAGACGATGCCGCCTTCGGACAGTTCCATCTCTTGGTCGTCGGACCACACCAGCGCGGTGCCCTTGAGCAGCAGGAAGACCTCGTCCTCGCGGGTGTGCAGGTGGTACGGCGGCGCTTCGCCCTTGCTGACGTTGAATCGTCCGACGGTCAACTGCCCGTCGGTGGCGGCGCTGTCCAGCAGTACGGAGAAGACCCCGCCGTCGAGCCATTCGAGCTTCTGCTGCTGATCGGCCTGTGCGAGGTACGCCATGCTCATGAGGGTTTCCCTTCCGTGCTGGGGGTCAGCACGACCTTGCCCCTGATCCGGCCGGCCGCGCTCTGCTCGTGCACCAGGGCCGTCTGCGACAGGGGGTAGGTGGCGCTGACCTCGACGCGGATCTCTCCGGCGTCGACCTTCTTGGCGAGGGTGGCGAGTTGGCCGGCGTCGGTACGCAGCTGCATGCCGACGGCCCGTACGCCCCGGTCCGGATCGCCGGCGGCGGGTGTCGCTGTCGTGACGATCACCCCGCCCTGGCGGACGAGTCCGGTGAGGGCCGTCATCTCCGCTTCGGAGGCCGCCACGAGGTTGAGCACCGCGTCGACCGGCTCGGTGAGCGCGTCGGCCGGGGTGGTCGCGGTGTAGTCGATGATCTGGTCGGCGCCCTCGGCACGGACGGCGTCGGCGCTGCGCGGGCTCGCCGTCGCGATGACGAACGCCCCGGCCTCCTTGGCCAGTTGCACGGCGAATCCACCCACGCCGCCGCCCGCACCGTTGACGAGGACCCGCTGGCCCGCGCGCAGCTCGACGTGCTCGAACAGCGCCTGCCAGGCGGTCAGCGCCGCCGCGGGCAGTGCCGCGGCGGTGGTCAGCGGGATCGTGGTCGGCGCGGCCGCCAGCACCGCGGCAGGGGCTGCCACGAACTCGGCGGCGGCCCCGGCCGCGGTCATCGGCAGAAAACCGATCACCCGGTCCCCGGGCGCCCAGCCGGTCACGCCCTCGCCGAGCCGCACGATCGTTCCGGCGACATCGATGCCGGGGATGTGCGGGAGCGCCACCGGGAAGACCTGCTGCAGGTAGCCCGCGCGGATCCCGGCGTCGACCGGGTTGAACGAGGTGGCCGCGACCTCGATGAGCACGTCGCCCGCCGCCGGGTCGGGCCTGGCCGCGTCCTCGTAGCACAGGACGCCCGGGTCGCCGTACGCGTGGAACCGTACTGCCTTCATGGAAGCCTCCAGAGAACCGCCGATGACATGCTGCGAATTCGAAGCACGGTCCGACTCTACTTCTACTTTGAATTCGTAGCAAGTAAACTCTGTGCCATGTCCGAAACCCCACCCCTCGATCCCGAGCAGCTGGCCGCCTACTTCGCCCTGATGGAAGTCAGCAGCCTGCTCCAGCACGCCGTCGACCAGCAGCTGCGCGACGAGGGCGGCCTCAGCTACACCCAGTTCCAGATCCTCGCCGTGCTCGGGGAGGCCCCCGACGGGCGGCGGCGCATGACCGATATCGCCGACCACCTGGTCCACAGCCGCAGCGGACTGACCTACCAGGTCGCACAACTCGCCAAGGCGGGGCTGGTCACCAGGGCGCCCTCCAGCGACGACGAGCGCAGCGTCATCGTCACCGCCACTCCGCGAGGGCAGGCACTGCTCGGCCGGGTGATGCCCGGCCACGTCGAACTCGTGCAGCGCCTCCTGCTGGCGCCCCTGGACCGCGGAGACATCACCGCGCTCCACGACATCCTCGGCCGCGTCCGCGAACACATGCGTGCCATCCCGCCCCGTTCCGCCGCGCCACGCCGCAAGCCCACGCAGACCGCGTGAGTGCTGCCCTGCCGGGCGCGATTTGGTTCTGCGGACCACACACCGTAGGGTTGCGTTCAACGACGCGGGGTGGAGCAGCTCGGTAGCTCGCTGGGCTCATAACCCAGAGGTCGCAGGTTCAAATCCTGTCCCCGCTACTGAATCGGAAGGCTCGGAGGCATCAGCCCCCGGGCCTTCCGCCTTTCCGCCCTCCCTCGCGGGCTCTCAGTGCCGGTCGGCGGGATCGTACGGCGGCACATCCGGCCCCGGCTGCCAGTGCGGGCCCTGCCGGATACGGTGCGCGATCACCGCCAGGTCCACGGCCGCCAGCACCGCCACCACCCCGAACACGATCGCCCACCCGGGCCGCCCGGCCACCGCGAAGACCGCCGTCCCGATCACGGACCAGACCAGGCCCCACACGGTGAAGGCGCGCCGCATCCGCAGCGGGCTCCGTGCCTGCCTCGGCTCACTCCCAGTACGCATGGCTATCGCCTCTCCCACCTGGCACCTACCCGCACCCGGCGTCGCCTACCACCGGGTGTACCGGCGGCGGGATCGGGCAGCCGACGTACGGGCGGACAGATCGGACTAATCGGCGATCGGAGCGATCGGAACGAACCGAACGAACGATCGGAGCGGACGATGAAGGCTGTGGTCTGGAAGCGCCCACGGAGGGTCGAGGTCGAGGAGGTGCCCGACCCGCGGATCGAGGCGGCCACCGACGCGGTGGTGCGGGTGACCGCCACCGCGATCTGCGGGTCCGACCTGCATCTGTACGACCACGGGGCGAGCCTGGCGATGAAGCCCGGGGACATCCTCGGCCATGAGGTGATGGGCGTCGTCGAGGATGTCGGCCCGCGCGCCGCCTCGCATCTGTCGCTGGGCGACACCGTCGTGGTGCCGTTCAACATCTCCTGCGGCCACTGCTACATGTGCGACCGGGGGCTCTTCGCGCAGTGCGAGACCACACAGAACCTCAAGGGCCACAAGGGCGCCTCGCTGTTCGGCTATACACACAAGTACGGCGGCGTCCCGGGCGGCCAGGCGGAGTATCTGCGCGTCCCGCAGGCGCAGTTCGGGCCGGTCGTACTGGATCCGGAGAAGGACGCCGATGTGCCGGACGCGGCGGCGCTGCTGCTGTCGGACGTGCTGCCCACCGCGTGGCAGGCGGTGGAGTTCGCGGACATCCCGCGCGGTGGCAGCGTGACCGTCCACGGGCTGGGGCCGGTGGGGCAGATGTGCGTACGCATCGCCCGCCACCGGGGCGCCGAGCGGGTCATCGCCGTCGACCCGGCCGCCGACCGCCGCGAGGTGGCCGCCGCGCACGGCGCCGAGACCCTGGACCCGGGGTCGCTGCACGACGTGGTCGGCGTGGTGCGCGAGCTGACCGGGGGCCGGGGCACGGACAGCTCCATCGACGCGGTCGGCATGGACGCCGAGGGCTCCTGGCCCGACCGGCTGCTGCAGACGCTCAAGGTGCAGCCGGACCGCCTGATCGCCCTGCACCACGCGCTGGGCACCGTCCGGCGCGGCGGCACCTGCTCGGTGGTCGGGGTTTACGGCGGCTGGTTCCCGCAGTTCCCGCTCGGCGACGTGTTCGACCGGGCCATCACCCTGCGCTGGGGCCAGGCCAACGTACGGCGTTGGACCGACCAGTTGCTGGCCCTGCTGCGCGACGGCGACCCCATCGACGCGGCCGGCCTGATCACCACCTGGGCCACGCTGGACGACGCGCCGGACCTGTACGAGCGGTTCCGCGCGCGGGAGCCCGGGATCATCAAGGCGGCCCTGCGCCCCGGCTGACGGTTGGGCTTCGAGGTCCGTGCCGCCGCGCGAAGAGGCTTCAGGGCCCGGGCGACCTCGCGGGGGAGGGGGGCTTCCGTCCGTCGGGGCGTCAGTGAGCCGCCCTTCGCCCGCCGCCGAAGAGCCGGGCCAGAGCCCGGAAGGGCAGGGTCACGACGGTCGCGATCGCGCTTCCGATGCTGCGCAGGACGTCTGCTATTGCCTGGAACATGAGATGGCCCTCCTACGGCCAACGGCCAACGGCCAACGGTTCTATGGGTGGTCCGCCTTCGGCTTGCCGCTCTGGGCGGGCGTGCCGTGCAGGGGCGGATGGATGGGTTGCGGGGAGGTCGCGGGCGTGACCTTCGACCCGGCGTGGGGCGCTGCGGGCTGTTCGGGCCGGAAGCGGTCACCACCGTGGGACGGCTTGGCGCCCGCGCGGAGCTGGTCGAGCCGGGCCCGGAGGATCCGGACCACCGGGGCGCGGTTGGCGTGCTCCCGTTCGTAGGCGAGCAGGGTTTTCAGCTCCGAGGCGTGAAGGGAGCGGATGCGGTGCTCCAGCGAACCGATGGGCAGATGGTCGTAGTCGGCGAGCGGCAACTCGTCGTGCCGGGGCGAACGGGTGCTCTCCCTGGCGTGGATGGCGTCGAGCAGTTCGGCCTTCGTCATCCGCGAGCGGCCCTCGATGTCCATCTGCCGCGCGACGCCGTACAGCTCCTGCTTCGAGGCCGCCTCGGCCACGCCGCCCCGCGCTGTCTGCCCTTCCTTGCGCTCCCAGCGGTGGCCCACCTTCCGGTACGAGTCCTTCAGCGCTCCGTACGCCGTGCGGTCGGCCTTCCGGCCTTCGCCGTACTGCCGAACGGCGTCGTCGTGGGCCCTGAGCCAGGCCCGCTGTGCGTCCTCGGGCGAGCGCTCCAGCGTGGATGGCAGAGCCTGGTGTCCTGCCACGGTTCTCACCTCCGTATCGTCCGACGGGCACCTGGTCGGCTTCCCCTGTTCCCCCCGGGAAAACGGCGGCATCGGCGCGGACGCACCGGGTAGCCGTCGGGCAGGCACCGCGAACCACGGGAGGTCCGTGATGGGTACACCGTCAGCCCCTGATTCCGCCGCCCTGCGACCCGACCCCGTACCCCCGTCGCCGACGCCCTCGCCCGGCCCCGGCGGCCCGGAACCCGGGCCCGCGCCCGGCCCGAGGCCACCGCTGGAGCCGGACCCCCTGCCGCCCGCCCGGCCCGGGCCGCTGGAGCCGGATCCGCTTCCTCCGCCGCCGCCCGGGCGGCCCGGGCCGGGGCCGCAACCGCCGACGCCCCGGAATCCGTGACCCGGAATCCGTAAGAGGCTCAGCGTGTGAGCGAGGCGAGGCCGAACATGCCGCCCTCCGGGTCGCGCAGCACCGCGACCCGCCCGTACGGTGACGTGCCCGGCCCGGCGATCACCGTGCCGCCCAGCCCGGCGGCCTGCCTGACCAGGTCGTCGACGTCGGCTACGCAGAAGTAGGTCTGCCAACGCGTCCGCACCTGCGGATCCGGCGCAGTCTCCACGGCCCCGCCGAAGATCCCGGCCACCGGCCGGCCGCCGATCCGCAGGACCACACGGTCGTCCTCGAACCGCACGTCGTAGGGCACTGGGCCGCCGGCGTCCCACCCGAACACGGCGCCGTAGAACCGTGCCGCGTCGAAGGCGTCCCGGGTCCGCAGTTCCAGCCACACAGGGCCGGGCTCCTGCCGCTCCACCCGCCAGGCGGGCGACACATCCCCCTCCCAGAGGGCGAACCCCGCGCCGGCCGGGTCCGAGGCCCAGGCCACCCGTCCCTTGCCGTACTCCAGTGGCCCCACGCCGACTGTGGCCCCGTTCTCACGACAGCTCTGCGCCACCTCGTGCACGTCCGCCGCCCCGAAGAACACCGTCCACGCCACCGGGCACGCCGCGCTCTCCGCCGTCCGTCCCAGGCCCGCGACGGCCATACCGTCCACATGGGCGACGGTGTAGCGGTCCTCGCCCTGCCAGCCCGGCCGAAAGTCCCAGCCCAGCAGCTCACCGTAGAAGAGCTGCGCCGCCTTCAGGTCATACGTCAGCAGGCTCACCCAGCAGGGCGCGCCCTGGACAGCCCGTCCTCCGCTTGCCAAGCGCCTCACCTCACCCGCGACGCCGCGCGCCGATCGCCGCCCTTGCCTCCACCTTCCTCCCGTCACGGGCCGCCCGCCACCGGCGCCCGACTGGCCGCCGCCGCGCAGGGCAGATGCCTTGTGGGAGGTATGTGATGAAGCTGCACCGGCGGCTGCACCACGCCTGGCGCGACTCATGGGCCGGGCGGCTGTGGCAGCGGGGCGGCGAGCTGGAGCTGCTGCACCGCTCCATGGGCTTCGCCGCGCTCGGCATGGTCACGCTCGTGCCGCTGCTGATCGTGGTCGCGGCCGCCGTGCCCTTCCGCCACCACGGCTTCGACCAGTGGGTCGTCGACGGCATGGGTCTGTCGGCACAGCCCGCGGAGGCGGTGCAGAAGCTGTTCTCCGCGCCCCGCAAGGTGCTGAGCGCCACCAGCGCCTTCAGCGTTGTGGCGCTGGCGCTGTTCGGACTGTCCTTCGCCGCGAGCGTGGAGACCGCGTACCTGAGGATCTGGGAGCTGCCCTCCAGCCCCTGGCACAGCCAGTGGCGCCGTGCGGTCTGGCTCGCCGCGCTGACCGCGTACCTCTTCGTCGAGGCCCAGAGCGGCACCTTCCTCCGCCACGGCTGGTTCGACGCCTTCCTGCGCGCCGGGCCCGCCGTGCTGTTCGGCTTCCTGTTCTTCTGGTGGGGCCAGCGCTTCCTCCTCGGCGGCCAGGTTCCCTGGCCTGCCCTCCTGCCGGGGGCCGTGGCCACCATGCTCGGTCTCGTCGGCCTGCGTGCCTTCTCCTCGCTCGTCTTCTCCCCGCTGATCATCACCAACGCGGTGACGTACGGCGCCGTGGGCACCGTCCTGATCGTGCAGTGCTACCTGATCGGCGTCGGTTTCGTGGTCATCGGCGGCGCCCTCCTCGGCCGCCACGTCCACGAGCCGCGGAGTTTTCGGCGGGACCCGGGGGGCAGGCGCTCCTCATGAGTACACACAAGAAGGCGAAGAACACCGGCGAGACGCTCCAGGGCAAGGCCAAGGAGGCCACCGGCAAGGCGACCGGCAACGAGGACATGGAGATGGAGGGCAAGGCCGACCAGGCCAAGAGCGATGCCAAGCAGGCCATCCAGAAGATCAAGAACGCCACGAAGCACTGACCCGGGAAGCCGGAAGCCACGAAGCACTGACCTGGGATGCCGGAAGCACCGACCGACCCCGACCGGCCGGGCAGGCCCGGGCGCGACTCAGGTCTGGGCGCTGCCCGTACGGTCGCGGAGGAGCCGCCGCGCGCGGGACATGGCCGCGTGCGGATCGCGGAGCCCTGTGTAGACGCAGACGGTGTACTGCACATCGTCCAGGCGGCGCCGGATCGCCGCTGATACGGCGCGGGGCGCCGCCACCGCGCTGAGGCGGTCGAACTCGGCGACGAGTTCACGCAAGGCACGGAAATCGATGAGCGGCATGCTGCGTCCCTTTCTCGTGGGACCGGAACATTTCGCACCGTTCTCGGAACTCTCCCACCGGACTGTGGCCCCCGCCACCCCCCGCAAGGAACCCGCAGGTCAGCGGTCCAGGTAGAAGCGCGTGGTGGTGCCGTCGGGGCCCGTGTACAGCCGGACGAGGTCGGCGAGGTGGTGAACCATGAGCAGGCCGCGGCCGTTGGGCTGGTCCCGCGACGGAGGCCGGCGCCCGACGAGCGGGTCGGTGTGGTGTCCGGCGTCGCCGACCTCGCACACCACGCGGCCGTCCTCGGCCCAGACCCGCACGACGCCCGAGCCGCCGCCGTGCACGACACTGTTGGTGATCAACTCCCCGGCGGCCAGCGTGAAGTCGACGAGCCGGGCCTCCGTCATGCCGAGCCGCCGGGCGTCCTCGACGGCGGCGTGCCGGGCGTCGGTGAGGCTGTCGGCGGCGAAGGGGTGGGCTGCGGCCCCGGGCGGAGCGGCCAGCGGCCGGTTGTAGGCGGCCACGACGCGGTCGGGGGCGTAGGAGGTGCTGGCCCGCTCGCGGCCGCCGTCCACCACGACGGGGTGCGTGGCGTGGGCGTCGGCGAGGACGGCGTCGTCCAGGCGCCCGGCGTCGTACGGGCACAGGATGATGACGTCACGCCCGGCGAACGCCAGGTTGATCAGCGCCTCGTGCTGGACGCAGGCCGGGTACTCGGCATCGCTGCGGCCCGGCCAGATCGGTTCACCGATGATCCGTACCCGGTCGGCGCCGGAGTGGGAGTCGGCGAAGGCCCGCAGGACGCGCGGGATGATGCGGCCGGGATTGCGGCCGGCCTGCTCCATGTCGAGGCAGTGCACATCGGCGGCGTGGTCACCCAACTCCGCGCGCAGCAGCTCCAGGTTGCCGGCCGGAACGGCCACCGCCACGGGCTCACCCTTGACGAGGCCGTCGAGCAGGAAGGGCACCGTACCGGCGAGGTACTCCTTGGTGTCCCGGTAGAACAGCGCCGGGTGCACAAAGCGCTCGGCCGGCTGGGCCCGTCTCAACTCAGCGTCACCTCAATCACCATCAGGCCGGGCCAGAAGGCGTCCAGGGTGAGCCGCAACTGCGGCGGTGTCCCGTGCAGGACCAACCGTCTGCCCCCCTCCAGCCTGGTGGCGGCCGCAACCACTGCCGACGCCCCCGCCACATCGACGTACGTGACACCCGACAGCTCAAGGTGTACATCGTCCCCCGGGCCGACCAGAGCGCCCAGCGCGCGCTCCCACGACGCGCGCGTGGTCAGACAGACCTCGCCGGCCGCCCGGACCCCCATGCGGTCCGTGAGCGGCAGCAATTCCAGTACGGCGGCTGTCACGACACCACCATAATCCCGTGTGCGGCTTCACCCACCGGGTATCCGGGCTCCGTACGGATCCGACTCGAGAAGGGGTCCACCCCGTCGTGAACGACCTCGCCGAACCGATGGAGACCCCTGCGTGATAGACCACCCCAGCTACACCGTCGAGCCGTGGCAACTGCGCGAAGCCGCCCTGAACCTCGACGTGCTGGCCCAGAGCGAATCCGTCTTCGCACTCTCCAACGGCCACATCGGCTGGCGCGGCAACCTCGACGAGGGCGAGCCGCACGGCCTGCCCGGCAGCTACCTCGGCGGCGTCCACGAACTGCGCCCGCTGCCCTACGCCGAAGCCGGCTACGGCTACCCCGAGTCCGGCCAGTCCGTCATCAACGTCACCAACGGCAAGCTGCTGCGGCTCCTCGTCGACGACGAGCCCTTCGACCTGCGCTACGGCCACCTGCACTCCCACGAGCGCACCCTCGACTTCCGCACCGGCCTGCTGCACCGCACCGTCGACTGGACCTCACCGGCAGGCCGCCGGGTGCGGGTCCGCTCCACCCGGCTGGTCTCCCTCACCCAGCGCGCCATCGCCGCCGTCCGCTACGAGGTCGAACCCGTCGGCGCCGACGCCCACATCGTGCTGCAGTCCGAACTCGTCGCCAACGAACAGCTCCCCGAGGCCGACAGCGACCCGCGCGTCGCCACCGCTCTCCACTCCCCGCTGCACGCCGAGGAACACCAGGCCTACGGCGCCCGGCTGCGCCTCATCCACCGCACCGCCCGCAGCGGCCTGCGCGTCGCCGCAGCCGCCGACCACACCACCGACGGGCCGCCCGGCACCCGTACGTCCTCCGAGGCCGGCCCGGACACCGCCCGCTTCACGGTCGTCGCGCGCCTGTCGCCCGGCGAACGGCTGCGGGTGGACAAGACCGTGGCGTACGGCTGGTCCGCCACCCGCTCCCTGCCCGCCCTGCGCGACCAGGCCGACGCGGCACTCGCCGCCGCCGGGACGACCGGCTGGACGGGCCTGGCCGACGAACAGCGCGCCTACCTCGACGACTTCTGGGAGCACGCCGACGTCGAGCTGGACGGCGACGCCGAGATCCAGCAGGCCGTACGCTTCGCGCTCTTCCACGTCCTGCAGGCCGGCGCCCGGGCCGAGGAACGCGCCATCCCCTCCAAGGGCCTCACCGGCTCCGGCTACGACGGCCACAGCTTCTGGGACACCGAGGCGTACGTCCTGCCGGTGCTCACCTACACCGCCCCCGCAGCCGCCGCCCACGCCCTGCGCTGGCGCCACAGCACCCTGCCCGCCGCCCGCGACCGCGCCACCCAGCTCGGCCTGCGCGGCGCCGCCTTCCCCTGGCGGACCATCGCCGGGCAGGAATGCTCCGGTTACTGGCCCGCCGGCACCGCCGCCTTCCACCTCAACGCCGCCATCGCCGACGCCGCGGTCCGCTACGCCGCCTCCACCGGCGACGACGACTTCGAACGCGACATCGGGCTGGAGTTGCTCGTGGACACCGCCCGCCTGTGGTGCTCGCTGGGCCACCACGGCCGTGACGGCGCCTTCCACATCGACGGCGTCACCGGCCCCGACGAGTACAGCGCCATCGCCGACGACAACACGTACACCAACCTCATGGCCCAGGCGAACCTGCGCGCCGCCGCCGAAGCATCCGCCCGCCACCCCGGCGCCGCCGACGCACTGGGCGTGGACGACGCCGAGCAGGCGAGCTGGCAGGAAGCCGCCGACGCCATGGCCGTCCCCTACAACGACGGGCTCGGCGTCCACGAGCAGTCCGCCGGCTTCACCAACCACGCCGTCTGGGACTTCGCCGCCACCGGCCCCGACCGCTACCCGCTGATGCTGCACTACCCCTACTACGACCTCTACCGGCGCCAGGTGGTCAAGCAGGCCGACCTCGTCCTCGCCATGTTCCTGCGCGGCGACGCCTTCACCGACGAGCAGAAGGCCCGCAACTTCGCCTACTACGAGGCCCTCACCGTCCGCGACTCGTCCCTGTCCGCCGCCGGCCAGTCCGTCATCGCCGCCGAGACCGGCCATCTGCGCCTCGCCTACGACTACCTCGCCGAAGCCGCCACCATCGACCTCCACGACCTCCAGCACAACACCCGCGACGGCCTCCACCTCGCCTCCCTCGCCGGCAGCTGGACCGCCCTCGTCGCCGGCTTCGGCGGCCTGCGCCGCACCGGAAACACCGTCACCTTCGCGCCCCGACTGCCCCCGCACCTCACCCGCCTGGCCTTCCGGATCCTGGTGCGCGGCCGCAGGCTCGGCGTCGACATCCGCCCCGGCACCGCCACCTACACCCTCCTCGACGGCGACCCCCTGGACATCGCCCACCACGGCGAACCCCTCAAGCTCTCCGCCGGCTCACCCGAGAACCGCCCCCTGCCTCCCGCCCCGGCCCGCCCCGAAGTCCGCCAACCCCCGGGCCGCCGCCCCACGCCCCGGGGCCCCCGATAACCAGATGAGCGGCAGCGCGGGCCGAAGGTAGGGTGCGCGCGTGACGAGACACATCGAGTTCGCCCGGCTGCACAACTTCCGTGACCTGGGCGGCTATACGGGCGACGGCGGCCGTACGGTGCGCTGGGGGCGGCTCTACAGGTCCGACGCGCTGTCCAAGCTGGCGGAGGCCGACGCGGGGGAGGACCGGGAGCGCTTCCGGGCACTCGGGATACGTACGGTCATCGACCTGCGCTACCCCTCGGAGATCGAGACCCGGGGCCGGGTGCCGGCCGGCGACGGGCTCGCGTGGCACAACCTGAGCGTCGAGCACCGGCCGGTCAGCCAGTCCCGGCTGGCCCACGACGTGGATCCGGTGCGCTTCTTCGCCGACCTGCACTCCGAGGTCGCCGCGGACGGCGTCGAGGAACTGCGCCAGGTCCTCCACCTGATCGCCGGCGACGGGACCGCGCCCCTGGTCTTCCACTGCGCGGCCGGCAAGGACCGCACCGGACTCGTGGCGGCGCTCGTCCTGGCCCTGCTGGGCGTGGACGAGAAGGACATCATCGCCGACTACGCCCTCTCCGAACTCGCCACCGAACGCCTCCTCGCCGACTGGAAAGCCGCCCGGCCCGACAGGCAGGACTTCTGGCCCGGCTACGGCCTGGCCCCCGCCGACTCGATGCGCCTCTTCCTCGCGGCGCTGAACGCCGGGCACGGCTCCGTGTACGGCTACGCCCGCGACCAACTCGGCGTCGGCGACGGGCTGATCGCCGACCTGCGCAAGCAGCTCCTCGAAGCCTGACCTCACACCCGGACGCCGTGGACGGTCAGCCACTCACCGCCGGTGGGCCGGTATCCGTACGCGGCGTTCAGGTGCCGTACGACGGCCGGCATGTGCGCGGCGCCGTACACGACGGCGACGTCCACGCGCTCGCCGGCCCGCGTGTCGTGGAGCCGCGAGAGGGCGGCGACCAGCAGGTCGTCGCGGTCGTCCAGGACCATCGCCGCGACGTGGCCGCCGCCGGTGAACACCGTCGTGTCCTCGACATTCAGACTCACCGACCGGGTCAGAAAGCGCCTGCCCCCAGCAACAGCACGCCGAACGCCCTGACCGGCAGCAGAAGCAGGAACCCCAGAAAGAGCACCTGGCTGCGCAGCGGCCGCTCCGCCCGCGCCACCGCGTCCCGCGGCTCCGGCTCGTCCAGATCGGGCCAGATCACCGGCACCCCGAACGAGGCGTAGTCGAAGTGCTGGTAGACCAACTCGCGCTTGCCGGCCCGCTGCACGAGGCGATGAAGGCCGAGCCGCAGCCGCACGAACCGCCGCCGCGACTGGCCATAGCCCTCCGCGACGATCACATCGCAGCTCCCGAGCCGCTCCGCCACCTCGTCGTAGAAGTCCTGCGACCCGACATGGACCATGCAGAACAGATGAAAGCGCAGCGCGGTCTCACGCCGCTGCAGCACCCACACCGCAGAGCGCACACTCAGCCCGGTCGACTCGACGAACTGCACACAGATTCGGACGTGCGGTGGCGGGGGACCGGTTCCGGACCGACAGTCCGGGAGCTGGCAGTCTGGGCGGCGTGAATGTGATGGGAGTCGACGCCTGCCCGCTCGGCTGGGTCGCCGTGATCCTGCTCGACGGACGGTTCGCCGGTGCCGAGGTGGCGAGCGGCCTGGCCGAGCTGCTGGAACGCGTGCCCTCCGCGGAGGCGGTCGGGATCGACATACCGCTGGGCCTGCTGGAGACCGGGAGACGCCGCGCCGAGGCCCTTGCCGCCGGGAAGCTGGGGCCGCACCGCTCCCGGGTCTTCCCCGTACCGCCGCGTGCGGTGTGGGAGCAGGCTGACTACGACGCGGCGAATCTGCACTGCCGTGAGATCACCGGCGCCGGTTTGAGTCGTCAGACCTGGGGGCTGGCACGGAAGCTCCGCGAGGCCAACCAGTGCCGTGAACTCGCTGACTCCCCGCTCCACGAAGTGCACCCCGAGGTCTCCTTCGCCGCGATGAACGAGGGCACGCCGATCGCAGCGGGCAAGAAGAGCTGGAACGGCCAGGCCGAGCGCCGCCGTTTGCTCCGGGCCCACGGGATCGAGCTGCCGGAAGACCTCGGCGCCGCCGGACGCGTCCCGCCCGACGACCTCCGGGACGCCGCCGCGGCCGCCTGGAGCGCCCGCCGCATCGCGCTGGGCACGGCGGTGTCGCTGCCCGACCCGCCCGAGGTGACGAGCACCGGACTGCCCATCGCCATCCGGTACTGAGCACGCAGGTTCAGTACTGCTCGAAGAGCGCCGCGAGGTAGTCCTCGACCGTCCCGCGAGCACGTCCGGCGTCACATCGGTGCGGCCCTGCGCGCGCCACCGCGACCCTCCGGGCGGCCGGCGCTATGTGTCAGAGAGGGCCCAGGGGGACGTGGGAGGTCATGCGCCGACGGTGCCGTCGATGCCCTCGCGCAGGAAGTCGGCGTGCCCGTTGTGGCGGCCGTACTCGAGGGTCATGTGCACCATCACCAGGCGCAGCGAGACATCCTCGCCCCACCGGGCGTTGTGCGCGGTGACGTCGAGCGACTCGGCCTCCCGCTCGATCCGGCGGGCGTGTTCGACCTCCGCCTGCCAGGCGTCGAAGGCCTCGGACCGCGACGCCCCGGTGGCGTCGTACGCCACCTGGTAGTCCATCTCCTTCGACCAGACGAGCGGGATGTCCTCGCCGTTGACGACGATGCGGAACCAGGTGCGCTCCACCTCGGCCATGTGCCGGACCAGGCCGAGTAGCGAGAGCGTCGAGGGCGGCATCGACTGGCGGCGCAGGTCCTCGTCGGACAGGCCCTCGCACTTCATGGCAAGCGTGGCGCGGTGGTAGTCGAGGAAGGCGCGCAGCGTCTCGCGCTCGTCGCCGGCGAGGGGCGGGCCGATGCGTTCGGTGGTCACGGCTGGGTCCTTTGCGTACGGTCGGTGCGGAGCGTCAAGATCGCCTCATTGTGGCTTCACAACCCCGCGCGGGCCAGGGATTAGTTTGCGGGCCGGGATCCGTCTGCACGGGTAAACACCCGCGTGCGCAGGAGGTACCGATGACCACCGACGGCTTTACCACGTGCCTGTGGTTCGACGGGCAGGCCGAAGACGCTGCCAACCACTACCTCTCGATCTTCAAGAACTCCCAGATCGGAAGGATCGGCCGCTACACCGAGGCCGGTCCCGGCCCGGCCGGCTCGGTGCTCGCCGTCGAGTTCGAGCTCAACGGCCAGAAGTTCGTCGGCCTGAACGGCGGCCCCCAGTTCACCTTCGACGAGGCCATCTCGTTCCAGATCCACTGCGACGACCAGGACGAGGTGGACTACTACTGGAGCAGGCTCACCGAGGGCGGCGAGGAGGGCCCCTGCGGCTGGCTGAAGGACAAGTACGGCGTGTCCTGGCAGGTCGTCCCCCGCATGCTCATCGACCTGATCGGCGACCCCGACCCCGAGAAGGCCAAGCGGACCACCGAGGCGATGATGCGCATGTCCAAGCTCGACATCGCCGCCCTCCGGAAGGCGTACGAGGGGTAGCCGCCCACGGCGCCGGTGCCGAGACTCAGGGGCCGCGGGGCCTCAGCGGCCGCCGCCCGGTCCGGGCACGCGTGGCCGGGACGACGCGTACCGGTCGGCCTGCATCTGGAACAGCTCGCGGTAGCGGCCCTCGGCTTGGGCCAGCAGGTCGGGATGGCTGCCGTGCTCCACGAGTCGGCCCTCGTGGAGCACGTAGATGATGTCCGCGTCGCGCACACTGCTCAGCCGGTGGGTGATCAGGACGACCGTCTGGCCGTTCGCCGCCAGGCCCCGGATCCGGTCGAAGGTCTCCAGCTCGGCGCGCGGATCCAGGTTTATCTATAGCTGTCAAGTGTTGGTCCGGGTTGGACGACATGGTTGTCTCCAGGGCACGTAAGGCATGTTCTCGGCCTGGGTGTGTGCGGCCGCTAGTACGACAGGGATAGATCCAATACCGGTGATTTAGGTTGCTTTCCGGCTGGTGGGCCAAGTCTTGGTGAGGCGCTGTCGAGGCATCTCTCGGTGCGTGTTGGTTTAGTGAAGGGCTGGGCCCCGGTGTCCAAGCCCTTGTAGGCCAGGCCGGATTTGGCCAGACTCGTCCTGGAACTTCTTCTAGTCGGGGGACGGAATGAGGCGTTCGGCAGGCAGTGATCCGGTAGAGGGCGGGTCGGGGCAGGTGGGGGCGTGGTCCGGTGGGGAGTTGGCGCGGAAGGATGCCCTTGGTGCCGGGCCCGCGCCCTCGCTCGCGGAAGTCGTCGGGACCGCCGGTGGGCTGCCGGAGGACGCGGTGCTGTGGATCGCGGCGGGGCTAGCCGGGGCGCTGGCCGTGCTGCACCGGGCCGGGCGGGCGCACGGGGACGTGCGGGCCGGGAACGTGCTGCTAACGCGGGGCGGGCCGCGGCTGACCGGTGACGCGACGGGGCGGGGCGGCGGGGCGTCCGTGCCCGCGGCCGACATGGTCGCGCTGGGGATGCTGCTGGTCGCCGCGTACACCGGCGTCAGCAACCGACGGCCCGACCTCGACAATCTGCCGGTGCGGCTGCGGCAGGTCGTCGCCGTATGCCTGGCCGAGGATCCGGAGGAGCGGGCAACCCCCGCCCAACTGCTGGACGTAATCAGGGCGTTGGAGCCAGAGGCGCCCGTCTGGACGGTAGAGGTCGACGACCTGATCACCCCCGCCGACGGCCCCGCCGACACCGCCCCGCCCTCGGACTCCCCGGTCGAGGCGCCGCCGCGCCCGGAGCCGCACGGTCTGTCCGGGGCCCGGCTCGCCCTCGTGGTCGTGGCCGCGGTCCTCGTCGGCGTGGTCGTCACGGCGCTGCTGTTCCTGGTGCCGGGCCGCGGCGGCGGCACCCCCACCGCCGACGTCCCGGTGACGAGCCGACCGACCCGGCTCCAGCCGACTGAGGATGACACACCGCAACAGCGGACGACTCCGCAGCAGAAGCCGAGCGAAGAGCAGACCCCCTCCACGGATCCCACCAGCCAGGCACCGCCCGCCCCGAGCCCTCAGCGGACCCGGCAGACCGGGACGATCGACGACTGCTCGGGCAAGCCCCTGACCGAGCCCGTCTCGCTCCTGCTGCTCTGCGGGGACGGCGGGGCCGTGCTGCACGACCTGATCTGGACCGACTGGGGCAGCGCCACGGCCACCGCGCAGGGCGTCGTCTCGGAGGTGGTCTGCCAGCCAACCTGTGTCGACGGCCGGGAGGTCACCTCGGCCGCCACGGTCGTTGTCTCCGGCCTTGTCGGCGGCCGCTATACCCTCATGGAGATCAGGGCCTCGCAGTCACCCACCGACCCCGACGCTCACTACACGCTCGACCGGCTCGGCCCGACCTACCGGGGCTGACCCCGCTCACACCCCCCACGCCGTGAACGCCGCCCAGTGCACGGGGGAGGCGAAGGGACGTTCGTCGGCGTCGCGCTCGGGCCGGGCGTACCGTCCGGCCAGGGCCGCGAGGTGGGGGTGGCCGTCGGTGTACCGCGCGAGGCCGGACCAGGTCAGCCGCCGCAGCCAGGTCCGCGCCGCGCGCAGCGCGGACACCGGAGGCTCACCGTGCGCATCGCCGACGGGTGCGAGCAGCTCGTACAGGCGGGTCATCAGCAGCGCCGTCGCCAGGTCGTTCACCTGCCACAGGCTGGTGATCACACAGGCGGCCCCGGCCTGGAGGAAGCCGCCCGGCAGCCCGGTGAACTCGTCGGGCGCGTCGATGACCTCGTACCGCCCGGACTGACAGGCTCCCGCCACCACCAGTCGGCAGTGCGGGAGTTGGCGTCGTACGAGCGCATCCAGATCCAGGATGCCGTCCGCGAGCGCCAGCGTGCCGCCCTGCCCCCTGAGTCCTGCGCTCCCGTGGCAGCTCAGATGCAGATACGACGCCTCCGTGAGCTGCCCGAGCAGCCACTCGACCGTGGCATCGTCCCCCACGGCGGACACGGTCTCCCCGCCTGCCTCGAACAGCCCCCGGATCTCAGCCAGTTCACTGCGCGCGCCCGGCAGTGAGCCGTCGGGATCCGAGACGGCGACCAGCCGCGGAACGGGCGACGGCGGCCGACCGGCGGCGACCCGGGAGGCGGCGTACACCCCGGCCGACGGAGCGAGCGTCAGCGTCCCTAGACCATCGAGCGATTCACCACCCTCCCCCACCGGCACGGCCTGCAACGGCACCTGCCCCAACAGCCCGGTCGGTACGACGACCACCTCGTGCCGCGGATCCTCCGCCAACAGCCCGGCGAGGGGCCGCAGCAACGGGGCGATCTCCCGCAACCGGTCCACCGCGCCCGGCAGTTCACGCCGCCGCTTGAGCGCACTGGCCTGCTGGACCACGAACAGCCCCGTCTCCGAGGCTTCTGGGTCCAGCGTCAGGAGCCGGACGATCGTGGAGCTGGTCACCTCGGGGACGAACACGGCGCGTACCCCGGCCCGCGCGTCCCGCGGCACTACGAGGACACAGCTGCCCCAGACCCAGTTCACCAGATAGGCGAGCGGCATCCCGCCAGCCGCCCGGACGACATCCGATACCTCGGTCGTCCGCAGAAACCCGTCGAAGCCGGGGATCGCCCGGATCTCCTCGACCACGGTGCGCACACCGCGCTCGGCTGCGGCCTGCGCGCCCATGGAGGTGACGAACCCCCCGTCCGGGGCGGCGAACCCCCAGGTCGGCTCGGCGCCCGCCCCCTCGACCCCGGTGACCACCACCCGGTACCGCTCCCGCGCCTCCCGATACCGGTGGGCCAGCAGTGGATCGACCCCCTCCAGCGCCGCCAGATCCACCGTGTCCCGCCCGGCCACCGCCGACAACTCACGGGCGAGCCCCCGCTCGATCGCCTCCACCGCACGCTCCGGGCGCCCCGCGCGGGCCAGCAGGAACGCGGCCTGGCGGGCGGTTCCGCGTGTCAGCAGGAGCAGGCTCCGCCGGCCGGCGGCGGTGATCTGGGCGTCGTAGAGCGCGTGGACGGCGGTCAGCATGCCCGACGCCACATCGGCCGCGCCGCCCCAGTCCTCGGCCGCGGCGAGCGCGTCGACCGCCTCCCGGGCGATGGACAGATGCAGGAACGGAGTTACACGCGGCGGTACGGCGATCAGCGCCGTGCGCCGCAGCCGTAGGCCCTCGGCGCTCCCCGGACCGTCGAGCAGATCGGCGATCCGGGCCAGGAGCCAGGTGGCGCGGCTGATGTCGAGGAGCCCCGGGTGCGCGGTGTCGAAGGTGACGACGGCGGTCGCCGCGGCTTGGGCGCCGCGCGGGTCGGCGGCATCGCGCCCGGGGGCGAGCAGCAGGTCGGCCAGGTTGCACTGGAGCTGCGACCACAGCACGGGGTCGTCCTCCGGACGCAGCCGGCCGAGGGCGTCCCGGTAGCACCGCTCGGCCCGCTCCGGGTCGCCCGGTTCGCCGCGCCGGAACAGGAGCAGCCCGAGGTTGATCAGGGAGTAGGCCCAGTCGACGCGATTGCGTTCGGGGGAGCGTTCGCCCAGGCCGGCCTGGATATGTTCGATACCAAGGGTCAGATCGGCGGGACCGCCACCCGGACGCTGACCGAGCAGCAGCCCGTAGTTGGTCTGCACCCGGGCCCAGAACTCGCCGTGGGCGCGGCGGTCCACCGCGGCGGCGCGGGCGAGCAGATCGCGGGCGGACTCCCAGCACTCGATGCGGCCGCCGTCGTCACGGAAGTACTGGGCGGAGGCGAGATTGGTGGCCACCTCGGCCCACTGGAGGGTGCCCTCCGGCAGGCGGGCGAGGGCGAGTTGCAGCACGCGCACCGCTTCGGAGGGGTCGGCAGGATTGGCCGTATAGAGGGAAGTCACCAACAACTCACCCAGCCGCGCCGCGAGTTCGACCTCCACCTCCATCTCACCCGTCTGTCCGGCGAGTTCGAGCGCTTCACGCGCGAGCGAGATGATCTCCGGGCTGTCCGAGCCCCGAACCTGGTCGTACATCTCGTACAGCCGGGTCCGCAGCCCCTGCCCGAAGGCGGCCAGCGCCGTCGCGTAGCGCTCGATCGCCGTACCCACGGGCGTACGCCCCCCGCACAGATCCTCCAGCAACCGCTGCCGCTGCCGCAGCGGAGCCTCCAGCGGGGTGCCGGCGACCTCGCGCAGCTCCCGCGCCGCGGCGTCGCGCACCAGCGTGTCTTCGGCGAGCCGGGGATGCGCCCGGACCAGTTCGGCGAGCCGGTCCGGCATGGTCACGGTGACGGCGTACAGCAACTCCCGAACACCGGATCCCGCCGACTCCGCCGCCACGTTGTCCAGGAAGATCCGGTAGTTGTCCACCGTCGGCGCCCCGAACGACGTCAACTCTGCGCACGCCGCCTCGGGATCCGCCAGATCCCGTTCCGTGTCCCGGCTCAGCACGAACGGCAGCAGCCTGCGTGGCAGCACGATCACGTTCCCGCCGAACCGCCCACCGGCGAAGGCCCCGGCGAGCCGCGCCTCCGCCACCAGCGTGGCCGCGCTCGCGGTGGCATCGTGCTGGAGCTCCGCGACGGAAGTGGCGAACAACGACGGTACGAGCGCCCCGGCCCGCAGCACCAGCACCGGCGCCTCGACATGCGCCCGGGTGCCGCAGCCGGGGCAGCCCGCCCAATGCAGCCCGGGCCCAAACCCGTCCGGCCCATCGCGGCTGACGAGGACATCGGTACGCTCACGGCTGTCGACGATGCGCCACACCGGCGCCTGACACTCCCGACCGCACTGCTCGCAACACCACTCGTACGGCGCCCTCGTGGAGACCGTCACCGCCGGCCTACTTGCCGTCGGTGAGATGGGAGAGCAAAGCCGTCAGCACCTTCGCGAGCGCCGCGTCCTTCAGGGCCCGCTTGTGCACGATCACACTCCACCGCCCCCGAGCGTCCCGCTTGACCACGACCTCGGTCTGCAACAACGTGACGGCCAGCACCCCCACGGACACGGACACCGGGTCGAACCGCTCCATCGGCGACCGCACATACTCCACGGCCTCACCGACGACGCCGTCCCCGCTCAGGGCGACATACTCCAACGCCGCCCGCGCGACGTTGCCTTCTCCTTCACCGCCGCCCGGCTCAACCCCCGCAGCCACGAGAGCGTCCCGCAACGCCTCGTCGGGCAAAGCGATTTCCATGGCCGAGGACAGCAACCCCCTGTCCTCCACCAGCACCGTCAACGCCCGCACGGCCTCCACGTCGGAGAGCGCACGAATCTCGCCTACCTGCTCATCTCGCTGCGACATGAGCCAAGTCTGCCCCTCCGCGGGGCGTCCGGGGCTAGGTTGCGGGTGACTCGTCACCACGGGTGCCGCGTCTGTTCGCCGCCGACGAGGAGCTCGGCCAGAACCCCGGCCTGCGCTCCTCCCTGCAGGAGCGCAGGATCTCCTACCTGATGGCGATCCCGTAGAACACCGAACTTCCCGATGCTACCGAACGCCCCGGAAGAATAGAGAAGTTGACGGCACGCCTGCCGGAACGGCGCCTTCACTCGCCGAGCCTGCGGGATGACGCCAAGGGCTTCCGCGCCTACGGCTGGGCCGTGATCGACACCATCAACCCGGAGCACCGCTGCGTGGTCCGCCGCGCCCTGGGAACCTCGGCCTGTGGACAGCCGAAGGACCCCGCCAGAGGCAACCGGAATGAAATGGGTGAAACACCCCACGTGAGGCCCCGACCGCCCCGCCGCGTCAGCATGGCCGAGGCCCGCCGCCTTCACTTCCGGCGACGCATGCGGTTCCAGATGACACAGACCCTGTAGTACTAGGTGTTCTCGGTTCGGATCATGCGTCGGAGGCTTGCCCGGGCGGCGGAGAGGTCGTCGTTGGTTTCGGCGAGTCTCCGCTCAAGTTCTTGCTTTGCGTGCTGGAGCCGGGTGAGCTGGCTGGTCAGTTCCTGGTTTTGGTCGCTCAGTTCACCGATTCGCTTCGTGAGGTCGGTGGCTTGTAGCTGATCGAGTTGTCTTCCGAGCTGGCGTTGCAGGGCGGCCTTGAGGTCGCGGACTTGGCCGCGGAGCCGTTGGTTGTCGGCGCGTAGAACTTCCAGGTCGGTGCGTGCATTCATGGCACTGGCTGCCGACCGGGGTTCGTCGCTGCTGGTGGCGGTGCGGGCTTGCCGGGTCCGGGCGGCTTCGATGTGCTCGCGAATGCCGGGGGCGTAGACGAGCCAGGTTGAGACGCCCGCGGCCTTGGCGACCGCGGTGAAGGTGACCGGCTCCCCGCGGGTGAGGAGGTCATCGAGGGTGTGCAGGGCCCTAGCGTGTTTCAGAAGTGGATCAAGGTGGTGAGTGATGGCCGGTCATGGTCCGGAGCTAAGATCACTGGTCTGACGCCGACCTGAGGAGGCGGGCGAATTGGCCGCCGTGGTACTCGTTCACGGCCTGTATCACCGTCCCGAGCACTTCGCCGTGGTGGCAGAACGCTTGCGGACTGCAGGAACCGAGGTTGTCGTTCCCGAGCTCCACCGGGGCTCATTGCCCGCTGACACAGCCGTGGTCCAGGCGGCCGTCGACTCGCTACCGGAGCCTCCGACTGTGCTCGGTCACTCCTACGGCGGGTCAGTGATCACCGGGGTGCGCGGAGCGAAACACTTGGTCTATCTGGCCGCCTTCGTGCTCGATGTCGGCGAGAGCGCGGCCGGTCTGGGTGGGGCGTCCGCGCAGCTCCAGGACGCTATCAACCCCGAGCCCGACGGCTCGACCAGCCTGCACCCCGACCGGGCCCTCGACACCCTCTACGACGACTGTCCCGAACCTCTCGCCGCCTGGGCGGTTGGCCTGCTGCGTGCGCAAGCCCCCGGCTGCGGGCGAGGCGTCCCAGAGCGCCACAGCTGGAAGCACACTCCCTCCACCTACGTCGTCTGTGGACAGGACCGGGCCATCGACCCGGGCCTGCAGCGGAAGATGGCCTCGCGCTGTACCGACGTGCGCGAGTGGCAGACGGGCCACTCCCCGTTCGTAGGACAGCCCGATCTCATCGTTGAACTCCTGCAAGAACTGCTCGCCACCGACATCCCGCGCAGGCGAGATGAAGGAGTCACAACCACTCGTTGATGGCTGCGATGAGGACGGTCGCCTCGTAGCGGACGGCGAGCTTGTCATACCTCGTTGCCACCCCACGGTGGCGCTTGAGGCGATTGATTCCGCACTCCACTGCGTGGCGCTCTTTGTAGTCGGCCGTGTCGAACTTGGGCGGCCGGCCACCGTGGGAACCGCGCTTCTTGCGGTTGGAGATCTGGTCGCGCTTTTCCGGGATCGTGCAGCGGATACCGCGCTTGCGCAGGTAGGCGCGGTTCGCGCGGGAGCCGTACGCCTTGTCGGCACGCACCCTGTCCGGCCGGGTGCGCGGACGGCCCGGCCCGAGCCGGGGCACCCGGATACGGCCCAGGACCACCTGGAACTGCGGGGAGTCACCGCGCTGCCCGGCCGTGATCACCAGCGACATCGGCTTCTGGGCCTGCTCGACCGCCAGGTGGAGCTTGGTTGTCAGCCCGCCTCGGGAGCGTCCGAGTCCGTGGTCGTCGGGCTCGGTGAAGACACCACCTGGCGGCTCGATCTGCAGATCCCCTTTTTGCGGGCACCCGCCGCATGCTGGTGGGCGCGGGCGATGGTGGAGTCCACCGAGACGTCCCAGGTGATCAGTCCCTCGGCGTCGGCCCGGACCTGCAACTGCTCGAAGATGCGGTGCCAGGTGCCGTCCCGCTGCCAGTGCCGGAACAGTCCGTACACCGTCTCCCGTGGGCCGTACCGCTCGGGCACGTCCCGCCAGGGAGCACCGGCGCGGGTGCGCCAGCGTATGCCGTCTATCAGTTGCCGCTTGGTGTGTACCGGCGGTCGTCCGGACTTCTTCCCAGCCGGGAGCAGGGGCTCCAGCCTCGCCCACTGCGCATGCGTCACATCGTGCCTCCCCATGAAGTGGATCTTGACACATCAAGATCCACTTCTGAAACACGCCCTAGCGCGTTTGTCGCGGCTGTCTTTGCGGCGGGCCTCTCGCAGCACTTGGCCGGGGGTTCGGGGACTGGTCACGAGGCTCCCTGGTCGCGGTTGATGACGGTGAGCGGGAGCAGGGTGTGGCCGTCGGCGGCGCGGGCTTTGCGTAGGATCCGTCCGGCTTCCTCGATCTCGGTCTGCTGCTCGGTGGGGAGTTCCGCGAGCTGCTTGTGCATCTTCTCGGCGACTTCGGTGTAGGCGCCAATCTGGTCGGTGAGGTTGCGGGTGACGAAGTCGGCTGCGTCCAGCGCGTGGGCGGGCTCGCGGTCGGTGCGCAGCTGGTGGAGGTGTTCTTCAATGGCGGGCAGGTAGGAGGGGTCGGGGCGGTAGAAGCCGCAGCCGGCGCGTTGGAAGCGCAGTGGGCAGCTCTTCCCGCCGGCTTTGATGTTGGTCGGCTCGGTGCAGTTGCCGTAGGGTACGGCGACGGAGCGTGCTTGGTAGGCGGTGGTCGAGGCCATGGGCGCGGGTTTCCCGGAGCGGTCGACGGCCTGCAGGCGCATGGTGGCCACGGCGGCGCGTTTGCGCTCCAGGGAGACCTTGTAGTAGCCCATGGTGGTGTCTACCGAGCGGTGGTCCATCAGATCGCGCAGCACGTCGGGGCGCACCCCCGCGTCGGCGTGCCGCTGTGCGTAGGAGTGCCGGAACGCATACGGGAAGATTCCCGTAGTGTCGTAAGGCATTGGGGTGCCGTCGCGATCGAGGTTCCCGGAGTGGATGGCGGGCAGGGCGTCGGCCCAGGCACGGATCGCCCGGGCCAGGTTGCCGGACACCAGGTGCGGTACCCCAGTGTCGGCGGAGATCGCCGGGAACAGGTAGGTGCGGCTGCGCGGCGGCAGGTTCAGCTGCTCGCGTCGCCGGATCCAGCGCTGGATCGCACTGGCGGTGTCGGTTGTGATCGGCAGGCGACGGCGGTAGCGCTTCTTCTTGTGGTTGTCCCAGATAAACGTGACGTCGTCGCCGTCGATCTCCAGGTAGTTGGCCTTGAGCGAGCACACCTCGATGGGGCGGCGCCCGGTGTCACGTAGCGCACCACGTACGCAGTCTGGAACATCAGTTGCACATCGGCGGGTGCCATCTGGCCGTAAGGGAAGCCGACACCGAGAGTCTTCACGTGCGCGTCGAGCTGGGCGATGACCGGCTCGGGGATGGCCTTGCCAGCCTCCTCGTCTTCGCGTTCCTCGGTGGGGATCATGTGCGATTGGTGGCGGGCAAAGCCGCCGGCCAGCTCCTCCAGAAGCCCGGCCTTGCGGCCGAAGTCCAGCAGCTGGAAGAACTTCGTCAGAAGGTCACGGCGGATGGTGAAGGCGTAGCGTTCGCCGTCCGGTTTGCGGGCGTCTTTGAGCGCCTCCACCACCGCATCCATGTCGGCGAACGTCAGACTGGCCGGGTCATGCCCGCCGCCCGGACGGGCCTGCAGCGCCACCGAGGCGCGCAGGCAGGAGTCCAGGGTGCGGCGCAGCAAGAACGTGTCCGGGTCCGTGGCCCGTGCCCACTCCAGCGCTGCTTGGCGCAGCCACGGCTGGGCGATCTTCGTGAAGTCGATCGTGCCCTGGTTGTAGCGGCGGCCGGAGCGGCTGTAGCGCGAGGCCAGCTTCGCGCTGACCGCGTCCCACACCTCGCCGTCGCGCGGGCCGTGCCCCAACGCTTGCTGGTATCCGGCCCTGGCGTGACGGAAGAACTCCTTGACGTGCGCGCGGGTGTTGTTCGACGCCCGCTCCACCAGCAACAAAGCGTCGGCCCGGTCGATAAGCAGCAGGCTCGTGGAGTCGGCAAAGGTGCGCACCATGTGGCGCACGCACTGCGTGTCCAGCTTCGCCCCGCGCGCATCACGCTGTTGCAGCGCGTACAAGAACTCCAAGCGCACCAGCTCGCCGAGGGGACGCAGCGAGAACTGATGCTGCAGCAAGAACGGGATCTGCCCCTCCGCCCAGGATGCCGCATCCGCCCCCGCCTCCCCACGGCGGGCGGCCGCCGCCCGAGCCCGGTGGTGATACGCGCACAGAACTCGACGCGGCGCCGCCGCACTGACGCACCCCGGCACCGCGCAGGCAGGGACCTGGTCCTCGATAGGCACCCCTGACTCTGCCGCCCAGGCGGCCAGCTCCGCACCGGTGAAGGTCGGCCGTCCGGAGTGCTTGCGCCAGCCCTGGTATTGGACAATGTACAGCCCCCGCGAGGAGGCCGGGTAGCCGCAACGGCGCCCCGCGCGCTGGACCGCGCAGCGAGCCGGGTCCTGCCCGCTGGCGACCGCCAAACGCGGCGGAACATAGACGGCGGCGAACTCCTCAGCCGACTGGCCGCCGGCCTTCATCTGCTGGGTGCACTGGTAGCAGAAGCTTTTGGTGTGCACCACCGTGGAACAGGCCAGGGTCCGGCAGGAGTAGGCGCGGGTACGCGGGTTGTCCACATCGCCGGTGAACAGCAGCGACTGCCCGTCCCACTCCCCAGGCCGCCAGTCGGCCTCAAGGGCGGTGCCCAGCCAGCGTTTCCACGCCTGCAGATCGATGCCCTCCGGGCCGCTCGCGGCCAGCTCCGTGACGACGGCCAGCGTCATGCCTGCACCTTCCGACCGGCTGCGACCCGCGTCACGGCGTCCCGAAGCTCCTCTTCACCGGCGTGCAGATACACATCCAGTGACGACGCCGAGGCGTGACCGAGGAGCCGCTGCACCACATCGCGGTCGATGCCCGCACGGATCCAGCGGGTGGCCGCGGAGTGCCGCAACATGTGCGGGCGGGCTTCGAACCCCACCCGCCGCGCAAGCCGGTCGAACATGTCCTTCGCGGCCACATACGTCATCGGCCGGCCCCGCCGCCCCGCATACAGGTTCACGAACACGCTGTCGCTGTCCACCTCACCCGGCAACTGCGCGGCCCGCTCATGCAGGTACTCCGCATAGCCGTCGACCAGGTCCTCGGTTACCGGGATCCACCGCGAGAAACGCGACTTGGCCAGCGCCCCGTTCGCGTTCAGCCGACGCCGAACATGCACGTGCGGTCCCGCCACCTGGCAGCCCAGCATCGCGGAGTTCGACAGCAAGTGCATGTCCTGCCGGTGCAGCCCCAACGCCTCACCGATCCGCGTCCCGGTGCAGGCCAGCAGCGACACCAAGAAGCGGTCCCTGCCCCGAATGGCGACCGCCCGGAGCCGCTCGATCTGCTCATCCGACAGCCACTGGGGACCCTCCACCGCCGCGGGATACTTCAGCATCCGTGCCCGGACGCTGCGGAACTGGCCCTGTTCCCCCGGGTCGAAGCCCGAGGGTAGATACGCGAGATATCGCGGCTCGGTCAACGACGCCGCCACCTCGGTCGGGACCCAGCCCTGCCGGCTCCCGAACCGCAGGAACTCGCACACCGCGGTCATCACCGCGAGTGGTTCCGCCACCAGCCAACGCAGGAACCGAGCCAGATCAAGCAGCCCCGGGCGAGCCCAGTCCACACCACTCGCCTCGCACCACGACAGGTACACCGCCACACGGCCGGCGTACACCCGCTCGGTGTTCGACGACCGGCCCCGCGCCCGCAGACCTGCCAAGAACGCACACGACTTTTCGTGCAGTGAGAACCCGTCATCCACAACAACCCAGGCCATGGACCCATCGACCGGCCCCAGCGCCCTCTCGGAGCGATACCCACCCATCGTGATCACGAACATACCTAACGTCCCTACAGCTCTCGGATACTTGTCACGAGGCAGACGGTCAGGGCCAAGGAACTTATGTCCCTGCCGGACTGCAGGAGCTATAGATATCGAGGGCGCTGGTCGGCTCGTCGCAGATCAGCAGCGGCGCGTCGCGGTAGCGTGCGCGGGCGATCCCGAAGCGCTGCCACTGCCCGCCGGACAGCTCGACGCCGCCCTGGAACTGGCGGGCCAGCAAAGTCCGCAGGCCGCGCGGCAGGCCGGCGATGATGTCGTCCGCCCCCGCGTAGCCGGCGGCCTGTCGCAGCCCCTGGTCGCTCAGCGGTACATCCGGCCGCCCGATGGCGATGTTGGTGGCGGCCGTGAAGGGCCAGCGCTCGAAGTCCTGCGAGACCAGCGCGACCCGGCCGAACAGCTGGTCCCGGTCGGCCTCCGCCGCGTCCGCACCGTCCCAGGTGATGCGACCCGAGTCCGGTGCGTACAGCCCCGCCAGCAGCTTGGCGAGCGTCGACTTCCCGCTGCCGTTCTCCCCGACCAGCGCCACGACCGCCCCGGCGGGAATGCTCAGGCTGACCTTGTCCAGGGCGGGGGTCTTGCGGCCGGGATAGGTGAAGCTCACCTCCTCGAACCGTATCTCCGCCGGTACCGGCGGCAGCCCGGCGCCGCCCGTGGGGATGGCGTACTGCTCCGCCTCCACGATCAGCTTCTCCAGGTCGGCCACGAACAGTGCCTCCTCGTACAGCCGGTTGACGTGCGTCACCAGGGCCCCCAGGCTCGCCGATCCGGTCCGTATCGCCAACACCGCCGTCCCCGCCACCGCCAGCTGCATCCCGCCGGTCAGCAGCAGCCCGCCCAGAGCCCCGTACGTCGCCAGCGTCGCCGCGCCCGTCAGGGCGGCCGCCGTCAGCTCGGTCGCCGCCTTGCCGTCCGCCAGCCGGGTCTGCTCGGCCTCGGAGGCCTCCGACATCGTGCGGAAGTGCCCGAGCAGATACGACCCGACGCCGTGCACCCGCACCTCCTGGGCCGCCGTGGTGTCGATGAGCAGCTGCCCCAGCAGCCGCGCGGCTCGTACGTGCTCGATCCACGTCTGCGTCGACTCGTACCGCCGCCGGGACACCCTCAGCGCGCCCCAGCTGCGCGGCAGGGCGATCAGCGCCAGCAACGGCAGCAGCAACGGATGAGTCGCGGCAGTTGCTGTGTCCCACGCAGGTCGTGTCGTATTACGTCTGGGGCGGGGCTTCGGCCCGTGTTGCGTTCCGAGACGGCATTGTGTTCCTTTCCTGGCCGATCTGCATGACGAAGGTCACGCGGCAGGTGTCAGCGTCTCGTTTCGGTGCTCAGGATCTCAGACGACGCGATGCTGGCCGACCCTTCGGCGTCAGGGTGGCAGAGTTCGCAGACCCATCGCCGGGTTGTTGCGGAAGCGCGACGCGTATTGCGGGAAGCGTCAGCACGGCGGCCGCTGCCCCGAGCTGCCACACCGCGCCGAAGCCGAGCACCCCTGATGTGCCGACGAGTACGGAGAGCGGCCCGGCAGCGGCCAGCCCCACCGGGCCGAGGGCGAAGGCCCCGAAGGTGCCGTAGGCGCTGACCCGGGCGAGCGCCCCGGGCGGCACCTGGCTCTGGATGGCCGTCGCGTAAAGGGTGCCGCAGACCGCCGATCCGACGCCGGCGACCAACGCGGCGGCGCAGATCCACGGAAGCGGCCGGCCGGTGGCGAGGGCGGCGGACGGCAGCGACCAGCCCAGGCTGGCAGCCGTCGCCACGAACAGCGGTCGCCGCGGACGACGGCCGAGCATGACCATGCCGCCGGCCACCGCCCCTGCCCCGTACAGGGTCATGACCAGGCCCCATGAGGTCGCGCCGCCGAACCGCCGCTGGGCGACGACGGGGCCGAGGACCAGGAACGGCGCCCAGACCAAGAGGTTGAACAGGCAGCCCTGCGCGGAGGTGACCCACAGCCAGGTGCGGGAGCGGAATTCCGTCCAGCCTTCCCGGAGGTCCGCGACACAGGACGCGCCAGGCCCCGCCGGCCGGACCGCCCGGGGCAGCAGGAGCAGCGTGGCGATGCTCACCGCGTAGCTGACGGCGTCCAGCGCCAGCACCGAGGAGGCTCCGGCGGTCGCGATCAGCAGACCGGCGAGCACCGGACCCGCGATGGACGCCGCCGAACGCGCGGCGCCGAGCAGGGCGTTGGCATCCGACAGGGCGTCGCCGTCCACGATATGCGGGACGAGCGCGTCAAGAGCCGGGGTGAACAGGGCCTCCGCCGCGCCCCAGAGGGCGACCAGTACGACCAGCGTCCAAAGTCCGGGGGAGCCGCCGAGGAGGGCGATGGCAAGGCTGGCCTGGGTTATGCAGCGCACTGCGTCGGCGGCCAGCATCACCTGGCGGCTGCCGAGCCGGTCGGTGACGACTCCGCCGGCGAGCAGCACGAGGACCAACGGCAGGATCCGGGCTGCGAGGACGGAGCCCAGCTCGGTACCTCCACCGCCGGTCTCCAGAACCGCGAAGGTCACCGCGATAGAGGCCATCGAGGAGCCGAGCAGCGAAGTGGTGTAGCCGACGAAGAAGCGGCGGAAGTCGCGTTCGCGCAGCACCGCCAGGCGGAGATCAAGGGGCATGAGCGCAGGGTGCAAGGAGCAGGTGACGACACGCCAGACCTACAACCCAAAAACTTGAGTCGAGCAGAATCAAGTTATGATTTCTTCGGCACACTGAAGACGGTGTTTACTGCGGTGCAGCGAGCGGAGGACATATCGTGAGCCATCCCGTGGAGTACGCCGTCGCCGTCGACAGGTTCCTGTCCACCGCCGCCCTGGGCGCAGGCTCGCGCCGCATCTACCGGATCGCTCTCACCACCTGGGCCTGGGCGGTGGTGGATCGCACGCCGCCGGTGGGTGAAAGTCGCCGCAACGCCGCACCCCCAGCTGTCCCGCTGGTGCTGTTGGACACCCCTCATGCCGAAACCCGGCTACGGGACGCGTTCGCCGCACGGTCCGCGGCCGTGGGCGTCCGCACAGCCAACCGGGAGCTGTCGATACTCACCAGCGCGGTGAACTGGTGGCGGGCGCAGGGCTGGCTGACCGGCGATCCCACGGCCGGTTTGCGGCGCCTTTCCGTGACGGGGCCACGAGGCGCGGAGCCCCGGCTCGACGCGAACCAGGCCCGCGCTGTCCTGGAACTGCCCGCCCCGCTGCGCGAGCAGGCATTCTGGCATCTGCTGCACGAGACCGGAGCGTCGATCGAGCGTGTCCTCGCCCTCGACGTCGACGACCTGGACCTGCCCGGCCGCCGCACCCGGGAGCGCAGGGACCCTCCGCTGCGTTGGGGCGACGGTGCGGCCCGGCTGCTCCCGCTGCTCACCCTTGGCCGCGTCAACGGGCCGCTGTTCACCACAAGCCGTGGCCGGCTGTCGTACCGCCGCGCCGCAGAGGTCTTCACAGCCACCACCAGCCCACTCGACCCACGTGGGCGCGGGTGGACGCTTCGCCAACTGTCGGCCGCAGGTCAGTATTAGACGCTGGCTGTGGTCCCGTAATGCATGCCGGTCATCATGCGGGAAGGACGGAAACCTGCCCTCTGCGCCGCCGGAGGGGGACAAGCCGTAGGCGGGTCCCTCCATCGTCGCGTTTCAACTGCACGATCCGAAGGGGGTGGTGCGGCTGTCGAGGGCTGACAGTTGGCGGACGTTGTGGCTGGTGGCGGCTTGCTTGCGCAGACGCTCGATCTCGTCATGTTGGGCGGCCAGCCGAGAGATCGCCAGAGTCTTGAAGTCGGTCAACTCCGCCAACTGCTCATCGCGGGCGGTGATGCGTTTCTTCAGCTCAGCCTTCTCGATCTTGAGTCGCTCGATCTGCGTGACTCGGGGATCGAAAATTTCCCCGGCGTCCTGAAGCTCGCTGAGCCGCCGCTCGAACTCCTCGGCGAGGTGCTGGTAGGCGCCGGGCCTGGTAGTGCCGTCCCGGTTCGTCTTGGGGTAGAAGCCGGTGCGGGTGACCCCGGCCAGGGTGGCGAGGGTCTTGAGGTCGGCCTTTCGGCCGGGCGGCAGGTTCCCGCTCAGGATGCGTTCCATAGCAGCTCGGATCGCGGCCTCGTTGCGAGCCTTGTCTTCCTCGGTGAGCCGGGCCATCTCAGTCCTCTCCAGCGGACGCGGCCTGGGAGGCGGCATCGATCTCGGCGACGACTCGCAGGGCGCGGTCGCGCTCGGGCACCAGCCGCATCTTCTCGCCCTTGGCGACCCGAGGACTGGTGATGAAGACGTCGATGGTCTGGGCCTGTCCTGCCCAGACGGGTCGGTGGCAGGGGTGGTGGGTGGCCTGCGGGCAGCGGGCCGAATCGCACATCCCCGTAAGCGGCTTCTTCGCATCTGGGGTTCCGGCCAACCGCAGGCACAGAGCCTTGGTGGGGTCGCGGAACCAGCAGTAGTTGGCCGGTCCGACGTGGAGGGTCTTCGCCTGCTTGCGCAGGAGGCCCTCCAGGTGGCGGTCGTTGGTCAGTACCTTCGGGTCGGTGCGGGCGGTGTCCTGGAGAGTGGCGTCCACGTGGTTGAAGGCCTCGATCAGGCTCCGTGCCCCCGGGCCGACGGGCATCCGGCCTGCCTGGACATCGCGGAATGCCTCCACCGTCAACTGCACGTGGTGTGATTCCTCGGCGTCTTCGATCTCTGAGTGGAACAGCCGCTGGGATCCACCTGGGCGGGCGGCATACCCTTCGGTGGTGGCTACGGAGATGTGCTTGAGGGCGACCTTCGCGGCCAGCAGCCCGCCCGGCCGCTCGGCGATGGCCAGGGCCAAGGTCCGCCGCAACATCCGTGCGTTGACCGGTCCGTCGGGGACGACCGGCAGCCCCCAGCGTTCTCGGTTGCTGGTGCGCTCCAGCCAGCGGCGCAGATTCGTAACCCGGCCTCCCAGTTCAATGGTGGCGAACAACGCCTCTCCCGGCGTGCGGTCCAAAAGTCGCTCCGCAAGGGCCACAGCCGTGTCGACCTGCTCGATGACCACCCACTGGTCGGGGACCCCGCCGAGTTTCTGCCCCTTGATCAGACGGCTGGCGAGTTTGAAGCGGCGCCCACCTCCGGGAGTTGTGGCTGCCGGGAGCCGGCAGCCTGTCTCGATCTCCAGCAACTCGCTGGTCCTCATACCGCTCAACGCGCAGGTCACCAGGAGACAGGCCGCCACCACGTGCATCACCATGAAGCGCAGGTCCTGCTCGGCCAGCGGCTGCGTCCAGGCAACCGGTTCACCGTTGTCCGCGCGAGGGATCACGGCGGCGTGCCGTGCCAGGGGAGCCTGGAAGCCCACCTGGGCAGCCAGTTCGGTCAGCTCCGGCTCCAACTGCATCCGCGCGTCCTCGTTGAACCTGCGGGCCCCGGCCATGCGTGCGAGCGCCTCCCAGGAGAGTGGCTTCAATGCTCCTTCTTGTCCGAGCGTGGTCCGCTTGCGTAGTTGGACGTCATCGACTGCGGGCAGCGGCTCTCCGCTGGCCCGCAGCCGTGCCATGACATCCTGCACTTGAGGGATGTGCTCCAGGGTGACCCCGGTCGCCAGCTGGGCGTCCGCCGCCGCCTTCTCCGCACGTCGTGCGTCGCACAAGTCCGCGACATGCGGCCCCACCTCGTTGACGAGGTAGAGGCAGGTGGCCAGCAGCGGCTGCAGGAGCTCGTCGGGCACGGACGGGGTCTTGTTCGGGCCCTTCCCCTTGCGCCCCGTGACTTGACTGGAGGTCTTCCCCTTCCACGGGGAGAATCCTGGAAGGTAGCCGTCCGTGGACAGCAATTCCCCGTACCTGGCGATGAGTTGGACAACGCGGACGTGTCCCGTGGCCGAGGCCGAGTCCAGACGCCGTCTCGGCCGCCCCGGGACGGGCACGCTCCAAGAATGCTCCTCCACGAACCGCTCGCACATCTCCTGCGTGACGTCCTCCAGAGCGGCGACGCCAAGCTGGTGCAGCCAGTTGAACCACTCCACGTAATGCTGCAGGAACGTGAAGCAAGTGCGCGGGCTGCGCACAGCCCGAAGGGCGTGAGCGCACTCCAGGACGGCTTCGTACTGGGGGGCGAGCATCGCCAGGAGAATCTCCTTGGCCACCACCCGCCACCGCGGGTTGCGGATCTGGGTGAAATCCCACACGAGTTCGTGGTCGCTGACCATCCGGTGCGCGTCCAGGATCTCGGAGAACACCCAGCAGTCGTCCTCGAAGCGCGAACGCGGCGCGCGGTCGGGCAGCCGCAGACCGGCAGTCGCGCAGACGTCGACACCGGCGAAGACCGAGACCGTCCGGCGGGAACCCGGAGCGGATGCGGACAGGGGGCCAGGCATCATGCGGTCCCCTCCTCGGGGCGGAGCGGAAGGTCGGTGTCGTCGTCTGCGACTTCCAGCTCACCGTTCGCCCTCGCCTCTGCTGAGAGCTTGGGAAGAATTTCGCTGGTCAGACGGTCGGCGTAGGGGCCGAATACGCGGATGAACTGCTCGGCGGGCATCTGCCGGAACTGGCGCCCGAAGAACGCGTTCAAGCGCAGCAAATTCGCGGAGTGACGCGGCAGGAAAACTGCCAGCGGGCACAGCAGGCACACCCATGGCCGCGCCGGGCACGGTTGCCCTGCCGGCCCATGGACACCGGCCAACATGTCCGCGCACGCGGCGGTGAACACATCGCGCTCGCCACCCACCAACTCAGCGATCCCTGCGGAATCGAGTCCCAAACGCCGCACCTCGTCGGGGAAGCCCTCGGCGAACTCGGCCGCCTCCTCGCTGGTGAGCACCACCGGCGGACGGGCCTTGCGCAGGATGTCGCTCTGGCCGTCCTCGATGATTGACTCCACTGCGTCCAACTGGGCTGGATTGGTCGGGGTGACGTAGTGGTCGCCCTCGGTGCGGGCGGTGTGGTTGGGGTCGATCGTGGCTCGTCCGGTCCATCCCCGCCTGGCCAGCCGTTCGTGGTAGGTCGCGCGAATCCGACCCCGGTGGATGACCAAAGGCTGGCCGTCGTCACCGACCAGGCCCAGTTGCCTGCCGAGCACCCGCTGGGTCTTTCCGGACGGTGGCGGGCCGAGGACGCCCCGCTTGCTTCCCATCGGACTCTGCGAGATCCAGATCTGTTCCCCCTGCTCGCCGTCGGCGAAGCGCCGCAACGGTGCTGCGTGCTCCAGCCACCTCTCCAGCAGCCGCACCGCCCGCGCCGGAAGATTCACGCTCTCACGCGACGTGCGGCCCTTGATATAGGTCAGCAGCACGGCCGCGTCACCGGCCCACTCGACCCCGTCCAGTTCCAGATCGTGAACGCCGTCCGGCACGATCCCGCTGTACATCCCGAACAGCAGCGCATAGGCGACCTGCACGGACCGCGTCGGGAACAGGTCGTCACGAACCCGCCGAACCGTCCGGCGCAGATCCCACTCCGCCTGCGTCGCCGTGCCGCCGCCCGCGTCATAGCCGGGACGGTCCGGGAACGGTCCCTCCCGCAGCAGCAAACAGGCGATGTCTCGCGGCTCGCGGCTGTCGGCCGCAATCGGGTCTGCGCCGTTCGCAGCGAGGTGCATGGCTCGTCGGTGCCGGACCCAGCTGTTCTCCACCCGGGCGCGCAGCGCTGTCTCCAACTGCTCCCACTCGCCGTCGGTGTACGCCTGGTAGGGGCGGTTGGCGCGATACGCCTGCACCTGGTTGCCCGCCAGATGCGCGCGAACCTCCGGCCGAAGGGCCCCGGTGACTGCGTCGAATCCCCTCAGCAGCATGCGAGTCTCCCGCTCGCGCGCATACGTGCAGGTCATCCAGTAGCGGATCACCGTGGCTCGAGTGAGGTCCGAGGCCGCACCGGTGAACCCGGCTTCGGCCAGACGGATCACCATCTGGCGCAGGGCGATGCCGTGGAACTTGGCCGTGTTCTTCGCTCCGATCCCGCCCTGCGGATGGGCGTTGGCGGCCAGTCCTTGTGCGAGATCGCGAGCCAGTTGAGGATTGGGCAGCCCGGTCAGCTCCGCCGTCCACTCGCGGCCGTTGATGAAGACGAAGTGCACGCCCAGCGGCTCTTCTACGACCCACGCGGACATCAGCCGGTCTCCTCGTCGTCGAATTCGGTCCCGGCTTCGGCGGTGGCGGCGGGGTCCTTTGCATCGCCCGTGTCCCGGTGGGCATTGCGGAAGATGCGGGTCGCGTCCAGACGGGAAATATAGATTTCCGTCGACAGGACGCTCTGATGGCCGAGCAGGTCGCGCAGGATCAGCATCGGCTCGTTCCGAGTCAGGTACAGAGCCATCGCTGCGTCGTCCCCGGTTTCCGCCACCAGGGCTGCTGCCCGCTGGTAGTAGCCCGTGACCAGCCACTCCAATGTCGCCATCGCCATCGTGTGGCGCAGCCGGTGCGGGGTCACGGTCGGGAACCTGGGCTCGAACCGCTCACGGATACGGGCTGAGGTCCGGCGGAAGACCGTCGCCCAGTCAACGAACGGCTTGCCGTTCGATTGCAGCCCCAGCAGCGGCGACCCGCCGTCCGGAGCGATAAGGCGCAATCGCTCGACCGGCCTCAGCTTCCGCCACGAACGACGCTCGCCGTTGAGGTGTGCGCCCTCCCAGTCCGGCTCCTCGACCACAAGTGGCGCGCCAAATTTCGCCGGCGGACGCCACCGGAATCCCTGCGCGGAGGCCGCCCGGTCGAGGTCGATGTACTGATGCACATCGGCGAGAGCCGCGTAGTCGACCCACGTCGTACGGGCCTTCTGTCCTTTGGTGATCGCGTGACTGAGCGGGAACAGCACGGGCAGCTTTCGCGGGCGGGTCGGCAGCGGCGGCACCTCGTAGATCGTCAGGTGTGTGAATTCCTGCCGACGGAGCCCGCTGGACAGCACCATCTGCGCCACCGCAGCGTTCCGCGCACCTTCCCGTCCGCGGTACTGGGGATCCGGTTCGCCATCCGGACCCAGCCCCGCCAGTACCCGCAGGAACAGCCTGGCGAAGTCGGGTTCCAGATACTTGACCGCCGTATGGGGTCGCGGAGTCCGCAGCTTGGCCAGGTTTTTCTCGACTTCCACCAGCACGCCGTCGGCCATCCGGCGTCCCATGCGATAGCTGAAGGGGACAGCCGGGGCGATTCCCTCGTCGCGCGCCCAGGTGTAGAAGCCGGACAGGATCCCGATGTTCAAGTTCCACGTGGTGGCGTCCCACCGGTCCTTCAACTCTCCCGCCAGGCGGTATTCGGCGTACACGCTCAGCGCCGCGCGCAGGTCAACTCGCTCCCCGACCAAGCTCACCCCGCGGCTCCGGAGGAACACCAGCCAGTCGCGCATGCATCCGGCACTGTTCCGCCATGTCCGGATCGCTGGGGCCCCGTTGAGCGGCAACTCGCGCAGCCACTGGTTCACGTAAACCGTGGATCGCGGTATCCCCGGGGCGTCCTCGAACAGCAGGTCGTCATCGATGAGGACCGGCATCTGGTCCCTGATGAGCGGCTTCGCGGACAGGTCCCATGACTCCCAGCCCGCATACGAGAAGTTGATCAGCTGCATGGGGCCGAGCCTAGATATTCGACACGACCAAACTGCAACAGACTTTGAGAAATCACTCCAAGGTGTACTAGGAGAAAGCGACACGATGGTTAAGCAACGACTTACGGATGCAGCACCGTCAGCACCCCGGCCGCCGCCGCGAAGGCGAACACCCCGTTCACCACCGCCACACACGCGCCGATCATGTGCCGGGACGCCGTCGCCCCGTACTGCGCCGAGTCCAGCAGCCGGTGGAACTCCGCGTCCTCGATCGCAGCCAGCTCCACACGCGCCGCGCGCTCGAGATACCGCTCGGTGGCCACCCGCTCCACCTTCGGCTCCAGCCGCCCCGTCCCGGCCGTGGAGCCCGAGGCGAGCAGCGCGTTCAGCACGGCGATCACGCCCGCCACCACCAGCGCCGGGACCGCCGCCCGCAGCCGCTCCTGCGTCCCGCCGCCCGCGAACAGCGCCCGCAGCACCTGGTTGGTCACCACCAGCCCCGCCGCCTGGACGATCCCCTGCCCCACCTCGCACAGCCCGACCACGATCAGCGCCCGCCGGTCCGCCTCCCACGCCAGCCGCACCGTCCCGCCCACCAAGCCCGGCAGCCGCCGCACCATCCCCATCAGTGACAGCTCCAGAAAGGCCCGCTCGTGCTGCGACCACCCGGTGTCGTACCGTAGCCGCCCCCCGAACAGCACCTCCTCGCTCTCCGACACCGGCTCGGCGGCCCGCTTGTCGCGGCGCGTGAACAGTCGTCCCATCGCTCCCATCGCGCCATCCTGCGGGGGCGCACACGGGGTGCGGCAGAGAGCATTCGCGGCGCGCGGCCCACCCCGGGGCGCCCGGGGTGGGCCTGGCCCGCCCGGGTCGCGTTCCCCCGAGTGGTCCAACGCGGCGGGCGGGTGTTGACTGATCCGTACCGCCGAATCCGACCGAAAGAGGGAACAACCATGCCCTTCGTCACCGTCGGCCAGGAGAACACCGGGGCCATCGAGATCTACTACGAGGACCACGGCAGCGGCCTGCCGGTCGTCCTCATCCACGGCTACCCGCTCAACGGGCACTCCTGGGAGAAGCAGGAGCGCGTCCTGCTGGAAGCCGGGTACCGCGTCATCACGTACGACCGCCGCGGCTTCGGCCGGTCCAGCCAGCCGGTGATCGGCTACGACTACGACACCTTCGCCGCCGACCTCAACACGCTCCTCGACCACCTGGACGTGCCGGAGGTGATCCTGGTCGGGTTCTCCATGGGCACCGGCGAGGTCACCCGCTACCTGGGGACGTACGGCTCGGCGCGCGTCAGCAAGGCCGTCCTCATGGGGGCGATCCCGCCGTTCCTGCTCAAGACGGACGACAACCCCGAGGGCGTCGACAAGTCCGTCTTCGACGGCATCAAGGCCGCCGTGGTCGCCGACCGGCCGGCGTACTTCAAGGACTTCCTCGACAACTTCTACAACGTCGACACCTTGGGCGGAACGCGGATCAGCGACCAGGCCTGGAACAACAGCTTCAACGCCGCCGTCGCCGCCTCCGCCCACGCGGCGTACGCCTGCGTGGACACCTGGCTCACCGACTTCCGCGCCGATGTCCCCAAGATCGACATCCCCACCCTGCTCCTCCACGGCAACGCCGACCGGATCCTGCCGATCGAGGCCACCGCCAACCGGCTGCCGGCCCTCGTCAAGGACCTGACCTTCGTCACCGTCGACGGCGGGCCGCACAACATCGCCTGGACGCATCCCGACGTCGTCAACCCGGCGCTGATCGACTTCCTCAAGGGCTGACGGCGGCGCCCGCCGGGGCACTGCGCCGCTCACCCGAACGGACGCGGTCGTCTGGCCGCCGCATGGGCACCGGGGCCTGATGGAGGAGCCCGCCGAACGTGATCGGCGTGAGGCACTCCCCAGCCCCGGAAACCCGGAGACCTCGATGACCTGTGCGACCTCGATGACCTCTGTGCGTGCTCACCTGCGTCCTCTGGCGATCGTCGCCGCGGCGGCGAGCCTGGGAGCCGGCGCGCTCCTGGCCCTGCCGGCCTCGGCGGCTCAGGCCTCGCCCAGGGCGCCCAAGCCCACGATCGTGCTGGTGCACGGCGCCTTCGCCGACGCCTCGGGCTTCGACACGGTCGTACGCCGCCTCCAGCGGGACGGCTACCGCGTCATCGCACCCGCCAACCCGCTGCGCAGCCTGTCCGGGGACTCGGCGTACCTCAAGGCCCTGCTCAAGACGGTGTCCGGGCCCGTCGTCCTGGTCGGCCACTCCTACGGTGGCGCGGTGATCACCAACGCGGCGACCGGCAACGCCAACGTCAAGGCGCTCGTCTACCTGGCCGCGTTCGCCCTCGACAAGGGAGAGACCGTCGCGTCCATCGGCACCAAGTTCCCGGGCTCGCATCTGACGCCGGACGCCCTCAACCAGGTGCCGCTCACCGGGGGCGGCGCCGACCTGTACATCAAGCCGGACAAGTTCCGGGACGTCTTCCTCAGCAACCGGCTCTCCGCCGCCCGCGCGGCCGTCCTGGCCGCCACCCAGCGACCGGCGGCCGCCGCGGGCCTCGCCGAGGTGTCCGGGACCCCGGCCTGGAAGACGATCCCCTCCTGGTACCTCGTCGCCCGCCAGGACCACGCCATCGCGCCCGCCGCCGAGCGCTCCATGGCCAAGCGCGCCAAGGCCCACACGGTCGAGGTCAACGCCCCGCACGCGGTCTACCTGACCGACCCCGGCGCGGTGACCCGGCTCATTCTGGACGCCGCGAAAAGGTGACGCCCGGATGAGAGGCTGACCGTGTCCGACACGCAAGTCCGGCGTTCCCGAGGGGTCAGGAGCGAGCCATGCCCGACCAGCAGCCCGTCCCGCAGGCGGTGCTGAGCCCGATCACCAGGTCCGCCATCTTCCTGGTCGTGACCATCGACCCCGGCGGTGAGCCCGTCGTACGGGAGCTGCTGCCCGACCTCGCCGGGCTGGTGCGTTCCGTCGGCTTCCGGATCCCGGAAGGGACGCTGGCCTGCATCACCGGCATCGGCTCCGAGGCCTGGGACCGGCTGTTCGCCGGGCCGCGGCCGGCCGAGCTGCACCCCTTCCGGGAGGTCGCCGGCGCCCGGCACACCGCGATCGCCACCCCGGGGGATCTGCTCTTCCACATCAAGGCCGGCCGGCCCGACCTGTGCTTCGAGCTGGCCTCGCAGCTCATGGAGCGGCTGCGCGGCGCGGTGACGGTCCAGGACGAGGTGCACGGCTTCAAGTACTTCGACGAACGCGATCTGCTCGGCTTCGTCGACGGCACCGAGAACCCCAGCGGGCCCGCGGCGAACACCGCCGTCGCGATCGGCGCCGTCGACCCGGACCAGGACCCGGACTTCACCGGCGGCAGCTACGTCGTCGTGCAGAAGTACCTGCACGACCTGGACGCGTGGAACGCCCTGCCGGTCGAGGCCCAGGAACAGGCGGTCGGCCGCCGCAAGCTCTCCGACATCGAACTGCCCGACGACCTCAAGCCGGCCGACTCGCACGTCGCGCTCACCACCATCACCGACCCGGACGGCACCGAACGGCAGATCATCCGCGACAACATGCCCTTCGGCGCTCCGGGGCGCGGTGAGTTCGGCACGTACTTCATCGGCTACGCCGGCACCCCGTCGGTCATCGAGCGGATGCTGGACAACATGTTCATCGGCGATCCCCCGGGCAATCACGACCGGCTGCTCGACTTCTCCACCGCGGTCACGGGGGGCCTCTTCCACGTCCCGACCGCCGACTTCCTCGACGACCCGCCGCCTCCACCCCCATCCGAAGCGGAAGCGGAGTTCCCAGCCGAAATCCCCGCCGCCGACGGCTCCCTCGGCATCGGCGACCTGAAGAGGAGGATCGCGCGATGAACAACCTCCACCGCGAACTCGCCCCCGTCTCCGAGGCCGCCTGGGCCGACCTGGAGGCCGAGGTCCGCCGCACCTTCACCCGCCACCTCGCCGGGCGCCGACTCGTCGACGTACCCGACGCGGAAGGCGCCACCCTCGCCGCGATCTCCACCGGGCACACCGCACCGATCGACCCACCCGAGCCGGGCGTCACCGCCCGCCTGCGCCGCTCCCAGCCGCTGGTCGAGCTGCGCGTGCCCTTCACCGTCGACCGCCGGGCCATCGACGACGTCGAACGCGGCGCCAAGGACCCCGACTGGCAGCCCGCCAAGGACGCCGCCCGCCTGATCGCCTTCGCCGAGGACAGTGCCGTCTTCGAGGGCTACGCCTCCGCCGGCATCCACGGCATCCGGGCCTCCTCCGACAACGCCCCGCTGACCCTGCCCGCCCAGGCCCTCGACTACCCGGACAGCATCAGCCAGGCCATCACCGCTCTGCGCCTGGCCGGCGTCGACGGCCCGTACTCGCTGGCGCTCAGCGCGGACGCGTACACGGCCGTCAACGAGACCTCCGACCACGGCTACCCCATCCACGAGCACCTCGCCCGCCTCATCGACGGCGAGATCATCTGGGCGCCCGCCATCACCGGCGCCTTCCTGCTCACCACCCGCGGCGGCGACCACGAACTCCGCCTGGGCCAGGACCTGTCCATCGGCTACCAGTCCCACGACACCACCAGCGTCGACCTCTATCTGCAGGAGTCCTTCACCTTCCTCACCCACACGAGTGAGGCGTCGGTGGCCCTGTCCTGATCGCAGCGGAAAGTTGGCACCTCATGGCGCGTACGGTCTCCGACCTCATAGTCGAGTCCCTCAAGGCCGCCAGCGTACGCCGGGTCTACGGCCTCCCCGGTGACTCCCTCAACGGCTTCACCGACGCCCTCCGCAAGGACGGCACCCTCGCCTGGCAGCACGTCCGCCACGAGGAGGCCGCCGCCTTCGCCGCCGCCGGCGAGGCCGCGCTCACCGGCGAACTCGCGGTCTGCGCGGCGAGTTGCGGCCCGGGCAACCTCCACCTCATCAACGGCCTGTACGACGCCTACCGCAGCCGGGTCCCCGTGCTGGCCATCGCCGCCCACATCCCCTCCGCCGAGATCGGCGGCGGCTACTTCCAGGAGACCCACCCCCAGGAGCTCTACCGGGAGTGCACCGTCTTCAGCGAACTGGCCGGCCACCCCGAGCAGTTCCCGTACATCCTCGACATCGCCGTCCGTACGGCCGTCGAGAAGCGCGGCGTCTCCGTGCTCGTCGTCCCCGGCGACGTCCTCACCGCCTCCGTCGACCGCGAGACGCGCCCCTCGGTCATCCGCGCCACCGCCCCCGTCGCCCGCCCCTCCGACGCCGAACTCGACACCGCGGCCGACCTCCTCAACCGCTCCGAACGCGTCACCATCCTCGCCGGCGCCGGCTGCGCCGGAGCGCACGACCAGGTCGTGTCCGTCGCCGCCGCCCTGCAGGCCCCCGTCGTCCACGCGCTGCGCGGAAAGGAGTTCGTCGAGTATGACAACCCTTACGACGTCGGCATGACCGGCCTGCTCGGCTTCTCCTCCGGCTACCGCGCCATGGAGAACTGCGACACCCTGCTCATGCTCGGCACCGACTTCCCCTATCGCCAGTTCTATCCGGAGGACGCCCGCGTCATCCAGGTCGACATCCGCGGCGAGCAGATCGGCCGGCGCACCCGCGTCGACCTCCCCCTCGTCGGCACCGTACGGGACACGGCCGACGCGCTGCTGCCCCGCCTCACCGCCAAGACCGACACCCGGCACGTCGACCGCATGCGCCAGCACTACGCCAAAGCCCGCAAGTCCCTCGACGAACTCGCGGTCAACGACCACAACCGCACCCCCATGCACCCCCAGTACGTCGCCCGCGTCATCAACGAACTCGCCGCCGACGACGCCGTCTTCCTCCCCGACGTCGGCTCCCCGGTCGTCTGGGCCTCCCGCTACCTCACCATGAACGGCCGCCGCCGCCTCGTCGGCTCCTTCACCCACGGCACCATGGCCAACGCCGTCCCCCAGGCCATCGGCGTCCAGGCCTCCCACCCCGGCCGCCAGGTCATCACCCTCTCCGGGGACGGCGGCATCGCCATGATGCTCGGCGACCTCATCACCCTCAGGCAGCTCAACCTGCCGGTCAAGGTCGTCGTCTTCAACAACAGCGCCCTCAGCTTCGTCGAGCTCGAAATGAAAGCCGCCGGCTACGTCACCTTCGGCACCGGCCTCGACAACCCCCACTTCGCGGACGTCGCCCATTCCCTCGGCCTCCACGGCCAACGCGTCGAACGCCCCGACGACCTCAAAGCCGCCCTCCAAACCGCCCTCGACCACGACGGCCCCGCCCTCGTCGAGGTCCTCACCGCCCGCCAAGAGCTCTCCATGCCGCCCACCATCACCAAGGAACAGCTCACCGGTTTCGCCCTCTACGCCACCCGCACCATCCTCTCCGGCCGCGGCGACGAACTCCTCGACCTCGCCACCACCAACGTCACCCGCCGTCTCTTCTCCTGACCCGCCGCCCCGAGCCCCGCAGCGAGGACAGGACGAGGCGTCCGTACCGGGTCGTGAGTGCGGCCCCGGTCGCGGCGAAGGCCGCCCCGAGGGCCGACAGCAGATGCCACGGACTCTGATCCCCCAGCACCTGAAGGATGCTCAGCGCGGTACCGAGCGGCAGCCCGAGGATGGTCAGCACCCCGAGCGCACCGCCGATCTGCTGACTCTCCTGGGTCTGTACGAGGCGCGCGTAGTCGGCGGCCTCGGCGAGAATCGCCTCGAACCGCGCCGGCAGCCGGTGCAGCGCCTGATACGCCACCAGCAACTCGTTCGCCGGTCCGTGCGCCGTAAGGTGCTGCCGCCAGTACGTACTTCGGAAGCGCGCGATCCGCCCTTCCAGCGCGGCGACCCGGCGCGCCAGCCCGGTGTCCCCCTCGAAGACCTCCGACAGATCGTCCGCCAGCTCGTTGATGTGGTCCCGCTGTACGGTCCCCAGCAGCAGCGCGTCCAGATAGACGGTGCGGGCGTGGAGCGCGGCGAATTCGTAGAAGTCCCCGTCGCCCCGATCAGGCCGATGGCCGACATACGCCGCCCCATGCCGCAGCACCAGCGCACTCCAGTCAGCCGATATCCGCACGACGTCGCTCAACATCCCCGGCAGATCCTCCGCCCGCACCGGGAAATCCACCGCGCTGGACCGCGACGCGAGCGACCACAACCACTCATCCGCCGGTTCTTCCCCCTCCCGTGGCGTCATGAATGCCACGGTGTACGGTCGGGCGATCTCGAACGGTGCCTGCGGCGAAACCGCGTCGACAACGCCGCCGAGGAGTGTCTCCGGCGCCAGCGGCCCGCTCAGCGGATCCGGGGCGGCCGTATGCCGATGCCCGATCGCCCGCAACACCCCCAGCAGATGCGGCCCCTCGACCGTGAAGTGCAGTACCGCCAGCGCCCGTTCGCGGTCCCGGTCCGTAGCCGTCCGCAGCAGCTCCATTCCGTGCAACCGCATCGGCCCATGCGCCACTTCCGCGAACCGGTGCCACCTGCAGGGCCGCCCCGGAGCCCCGTACAACACCCGCGCCGCCGCCGGCGTGAAGTACCTCTCCCGCGTCCCCGCATCCGTCCGCCGCTCACCGAGCTCGAACGGCATCGGCCCCTCCGCCCACCCGGGATCGGCGGCCATCCCGACCGGCAGGATGACGGTGACCGCCTGCCGTGCGCCAACGACGGACTCCAGCCGTGTGTTCAACGGAGTCCTCGCAGGGCGGTCCGGATCGCCGCCGCCGGATCCCCGACGTGATAGACCCGCTCCGACGGCTCGATGCCATCCAGGAATTCCTGATAGCGCACCGCGTACGCCAAGTGGGCCAGCGGCTCGCCAACACTCAGCGCCCGAGCCGCCTCACATCCCGGCACCTCGGAACTCCACGCATCCGCCCAAACCCGGGCGGCCGCCGCCCGCTTGGCCTCGGGCAGAAAGTCGCATACCCGTTGCCCATCCAGCACCGGGTTCCCCCAATGCGCATCGGCGAAGTCCACCACGACGGGCGGACCCTCGCCGTCGCTGCGCCAGTTGCCGGGGTGGAAGTCGCCATGCACGAGCGTGTCCGGCAGCCCGCACTCCTCCAACTCGGCCCAGCGCCCAACCAAGGCCCGAGCAGCCGCCAATTCCTCCCCGGACAGCTCGCGGCCGACCTCTCCGTCCAGAAGCTCGCGGACCCTCTCCGCCAGCACGGACGCACGCCGGTCCGCCAATCCCGCCAACGGTCCATCGCCGGACCGGGCGATAGCAGCCTGCGCGGCCACGAGCCGGCGCACGGCGCTGTCGACCGTCTCGGCCGACGCGTCCCAACAGTCCTCACCCGGCACGTGCTCCAGCAGAATCCGCCCCTCGCTCGCCCCCACCACCCTCGGAACCAGCCCCGGGTCCACCTGCGCGAACGCGCCGATAACCGCGGCCTCATCGGCGGCGAAATGCGGCGTCACCTTCAACCACACCGGCCCCAGACCAGTCGGCAGCCGAAACAACCCCGCCAGATTCCACGTCCTCCGCTGCTCCACCGCCCCCACCACCGGCCGCCCCAGCTCATCCAACGCGCCCGCCGCCCACCCCAGCACCTCCCGCAGACCCTCCCCACTGGCCCACGGCGACCGCAGCTCCCCAGCCCCCGCCAGCAAAGCCCAATCACCAGACCCCTCAGCCACCCTTCCCGGCACCGGCCGCTCCAACGCCTCCACGTGATACGTCACATGCCCGTTCCGCCCCCCTCCCCACCCTCGACCGTCACCAGCCGCAACACCACCACCGGCACCCCCAGCACACCCCCCACATGCGCCACCACCGGCTCAACCTCCGCCCACCACGGCACCCCCACCGCAAACGGCCCGACAACCCCGACCCTCTCCTCGCCCCACGTCACCCACGCACTCACCGTCCGCCCCGCATCCGCCGACTTCACGACCACACCCCCTCAACCGCCCCCTGCAGCCACGCAACCTGCTGCCAAGTCCAGCAATCGCTACTCTCGACCCCCACCTCGGCCCCACACCCCGCACACACCAAATTCGGTCCGTCCAAGCCGTCCATCCCACAGCACCCATTCCGCCGCCGCCGATCCGGATGCGGCCGCACATTCCGTACATCCCCCGGGCTCACCACCACCACCGTTCGGCGGGGGCCGTCGGAAGCCCCCTGCGGCTCCGATTCGACCCCGAACACCCCCAGCGCAACCCGCGGCGGGCACTCGCCCTCCACCTCATACGGGGCCGGGGCGTCGTCCGGGAGTGGCACTTCGGAAACCGGAGCGGTCAGCTCGCAGTGACACCGGGCACAACGGAATACCTGCATACAGCGATGCTGCCGCCCGCCCCCAGCGACCAGCCACCGGTTTTCCGCACGGCCTCCTCATCATGTCGATGGGGCGGCCGCGGAGTACGCACTCGTCAGGCAGCCCGTTCCTCAAATCGGAATTCCGGGGTGCGGCCAGGGTCGATGCGTGCGCCGGAATCCAGAGCGACGGCGAGCTGTTCGATGAGCTCGAGAGTCGGGTCCACCCCGCTCTCCTCGATGGACTCGATGTCCTCCTCGGCCAGGCCGGCGCGGCGCGCGAGCTCCGCACTGCTCCAGCCGAGCGCCGAGCGCCGGTCGTACACCGCCTGGGCGAAGTCCATCCGGCGCCCGGCAGCCCGGTAGGCGGGGTCTTCACGGTGCTCGGGCGGGACGTTCCAGCTGGTGTGGTATCCGCTGCTCATGAGACCTCCTCGGGCCTACTGTAAACGTCGTGCGAGGCGGCTGGCGGATGCTCGGCCTCGCAGAGCTTTCGTGCCCGGTGCGCTCTCTGCACCTCCTCGGTCTGCCGCATCTTCGTCTTCCGGAACACGGTGAGCAGAACAGCTCTCCGGCCAGGCGCCAGCCAGTACGTCACACGCACGGGGCCAACACGCAGCTCTCTCAGGCCGTCGCCGAGGTGGCTGGCCAGAGGAAAGGCCATCTGCCGCCAAGCGGTCGGCGAACCGCTCGACAGCGCGGTAGTCGGCGGTGCCGAGGGTCTCCAGCCAAGCCCGGACCTCTGGCTCCAGCTCGATCGTGTACAGGTCAGGCGGCTCTCGCATAGGGACTCCTCTCTGCCTGAACTCAGGGACAACACTCAAGTGACGTCCCGGCTGGCCCGACGTCGATGTGGGCTCATGTCACTGGAAAGAGATGGGCGGGCTTGACTGGGCTGTCGTTTCCTGCGGGGTGAACTCCGCCCAGACGGTCTTTCCGGGCGCCCCTGGGCGCGGGGCGATGCCCCAACGGGTGGCCAGCCGGGCGACGAGGTACAGGCCACGCCCGGACTCTGCGTCGGGGGAGGGGCAGGTAGAGCGCGGGAGCCTCTCGGTGCGGGTGTCCGACACCTCGATACGGATCGTGGCGGGCGTCGCCGTCAGGCGGAGCCGAAAGTCCCTTCCGGGGACATGGCCGTGGCGCACGGCGTTGGCGGTGAGCTCGGCGGCGATGAGCGTGACGATCTCGTTGGCCGGCGAACCGTAGGCGTGCGTCCAGTCGTCGAGCCGGTGCGAGACCATGCGCCGGGCGAGCTGGGCGCCGCGTGGGGTGGACGTGAACTGCATCGCGAATTCTTGGGCGGGCGCGCTGGGCAGGGGCGTTGCCCCGGTAGGGGGAGTTGTGTCGTTCATGGGGCCTACCGTTCCGCTGGCGACATACCGTTGACGAGGCGTGACGCGCTGACTGCGGTGCGTTGTACGCGGCGGATACGCGCTTGTACGCGACGGTCAGCGTGACCCGGGGAGGCAGGACGTATGGACGACGACGGTCAGCAGGAGGCCGAGCACGACCACGAGCCAACCACCGGCATCCTCTCCGTCTTCGGACGCCAACTGAAACGCCTCCGCGTCTGGGCTGAGATGGAGCGCTCCGAACTCGGCGCCCGGACCGGATACTCGCCTTCGACGATCGCCTCATTCGAGCAGGGAAGGCGCATCCCTCCGCCCCGGTTCATCGACAAGGCGGACGAGGTGCTCGGCGCGCACGGCGTCCTGGCGGAGCTGAAGGATGAGGTGGCCCGGGCCCAGTACCCGGCGTTCTTCCGCGATGCTGCGAGGCTGGAGGCCGAGGCGGTAGAGCTGCACGTGTACGCGAGCATGGCGGTGCCGGGTCTGTTGCAGACGGAGGAGTACGCGCGGGCGGTGTTCGCGATGCGGCGTCCGCTGTTGGACGAGGACACCGTGGCCCAACGGGTGGCGGCTCGATTGGCCCGTCAGGAGATCTTCTCCCGCGCACCGCTGCCCACCATCAGCTTCGTGATCGAGGAGGTGGTCGTGCGCCGCCCTCTTGGCGGCCAGAGCGTGATTCGGGGTCAGTTGGAGCAGATTCTGCTGTACGGGCAGCGACGTAACGTCGAGATCCAGGTGATGCCGACCGACCGCGAAGAGCATGCCGGACTGGCTGGTCCGTTCACCTTGATCGAGACGCAAGAAGGACGCAGGATGGCGTACGTGGAGGCGCACAAGGACAGCCACCTCTACACGGAGCGGAAATCGGTCCGGGAGATCGAGGAGCAATACGGCATCCTCCGGGCCCAGGCCCTAACTCCGCGCGAGACGCTGGCCCTTGTAGAGAAGTTGCTGGGAGAGATATGAATGTCGAAGCGCCCGTGCTGGCTGTGCACGAGTCGGCCTGGTTGAAGAGCAGCTACAGCAGCGGCGAGGGCGGCGAATGCGTTGAAGTAGCGGCTTGCCCAGACACCGTCCTCGTCCGCGACTCGAAGGACAAGCCGGGCCCAGTCCTCAACTTCACGCCAGCCGCGTGGTCCGCCTTCGTCGGCTTCGCCGCCCAACAGGACGTCTGACTGGACGAATCGCTCAGTTGACCTGTGTGCCCGCTACGGGTGCACAGGGCACACTCGTACCTACCCGTGTGATTGACCTCAGCCGAGGACCTTGGCGATCGCGACGGCGATGCGCTCGATCCAGTCAATAGCGTCGGCCACCTCCGCGTCTGTGATCGGACGGCGCTGCTTGAGGTCACCTTCCAGCAGGTCCGCGTCGTGGGCGATCTTGTTGCGCCGGTCGGTGATGGTCACGTACTGCTTCTTCAAGGACTGGGCCGTCATCGACGTGCGGCCGTGATTCCACTCGTTGAGCTGAACGGCGGCCTTGGCCCAGATGTCCTCCTCCGTGACCAGCTTCAGTGCCTCGCTGATCTTGCGCGGGTTCTGGAGTGAGGCGTTGGCCCACCTGGCCCGGACATGCTCGGACACCGCGTCGGCGAGGGTGGTGGTACCGCGCCGGATCTCCTCGACCTTGGCGAGTGGCAGCTCGAATCTGGTCAGCTGATAGGGCATGCCGGGGCCGTCCTCGGCGGCGAGGTCGGCGACCCGCCGGTACAGCTCCTCGTGAAACCAGTGGTCGATGGCGGCCACCGCCTGAACCCACGCGGCGCGGTAGAAGTCGTCGATGTCGATGACCGGGGAGCGGAAGGGGGCCAGGCTCTGTCCGGCCAGGATCATCTTGCGGGCGTACTTCAGGTTGGTCAGAAACGCCTGGAACTCACGCGTCTGCGGCTGTGGAATGGTCATTCGGTCCCCCGTCTCGCCCGACTTCAACATCAAGATTCCCGGCGAGTCTGAGGGACCGTCAACCTGTTTGGGCGTCAGTCCGTTTCCGTTGGCTGAATTTCGTCGGCGTCGGCCGGGACTTCACCACCGAGTGCCTCGGCGATGGCCGCGAACTCGCTCAGCGCGGCCTGGAGGTCCTCGACGATCTCCCGGGCGATCACCTCGGGCGGCAGCAGGCTGTCGGCGTCGTCAAGCGCCGGGTCCTTCATCCAGGTGATGTCGAGGTTGACCTTGTCGCGGGCGATCAGCTCGTCGTAGTCGAAGGCCTTGAAACGCTCCGACTCCACACGTTCGGTGGGTGACTTGCCCGGCAGGTACGCCTCTACGAACTCGTCCAGGTCGGTGCGGCGGAGCGGGTGCTGCTTGAGGGTGAAGTGCTTGCCGGTGCGGAAGTCGTAGATCCAGAGCTTGGTGGTGTTGTGGCCGTCTCCTGCCTGGGGCGGCTTCTTCTCGAAGAACAGGACGTTGGCCTTCACCCCGCCCGCGTAGAAGATGCCGGTGGGCAAGCGGAGGATCGTGTGCAGGTCAAACTCTTCGAGCAGGCGGCGGCGGACCTTCTCGCCCGCGCCGCCCTCGAACAGGACGTTGTCGGGGAGGACGACGGCCGCACGGCCGTTCATCTCCATCAGCGACATGATGTGCTGGAGGAAGTTGAGCTGCTTGTTGGTGGTGGTGGCGCGGAAGTCGTCGCGCTCGTAGGAGATGTCCTCGCGCTCGGCCTTACCGTCCGTGCCGACGATGGTGATCGAGGACTTCTTGCCGAACGGGGGGTTGGCGAGGACGAGTGAGGCGTGCCGGTCGGGCTTGTTGCTGAGGGCGTCGCCCACGGTGATGAGCGATTCGCCGTCGGCGTCACCGATGCCGTGCAGCAGCATGTTCATGGCAGCGAGCCGGGCGGTGCCGGTCACCAGTTCGTTGCCCCAGATCTTGCCTGAGCCCAGCGCGAGGCGCTGCTCGCGGGTGAGGTCCCGCATGTGGTGGCTTCGGATGTAGCTGTGGGCCGCGATCAGGAAGCCGCCGGTGCCGCAGGCCGGGTCGGTGATGGTGTCGCCCGGCTGCGGCTGCATCACGTCGACCATGGCGTCGATGAGCGCCCGGGGTGTGAAGTACTGGCCGGCGCCGGTCTTGGTGTCCTCTGCGCCCTTTGCGAGCAGACCTTCGTAGGCATCGCCCTTGAGGTCGGTGCCCTGGATTGTCCAGTCCTCTTTGCCGATCAGGTCGACGACCAGCTTTTCGAGGAGGGCGGGCTCGGTGATGCGGTTCTGTGACTTGGCGAAGATCGTGCCGAGGGTGGTACCGGGGCGCTGCGCGAGGGCGATCAGGGTCTTGCGGTAGTGGACTTCGAGGTCGAGGCCCTTCTTGGACGCGAGCTTCTGCCAGTTGTAGTCGGCCGGTACGACGGCTCGGGCCTCGGCCTCGGTGAAGGGGTCGGTCTCGATCTCGTCGGCCATCTTGAGGAAGAGGAGGTACGAGAGCTGCTCGACGTACTCGATGGTGGACAGGCCGTTGTCCCGGAGGACGTTGCAGTAGTTCCAGAGCTTGGCGACCAGGGAGTTGGTCTGCGCGCTGGCCAGGGCGGGGGTTGCGGGGGTCACAGCGGAAGCTCCTGCTGAACGGCGGTGGTGGGGATCGGGGTTCCGGTGGTTGTCGGCGGCGGGGGCGTCGTCTTTTGCGGGCGACGAGCTTGCTTGGGCTTGGCGCCCTGGGCCGCGCGCTCGGCACGGATCCGGTCGAGGGCGATGGATGCGGGCTCGTCGGCGGGGTCCTGGGGGACGAGTTGACCGGTGAACGCGCGACTCATCAGCGCGCTCCGCAGATGGTCTGCGCGCGCCAAGGCGACATTAGTGGCGACGGACAGGCGCAGGGCTCTAGCCGCAGCAGCGTCCACAGCGTCAAGTGTCTCGCACTGCACTTCCAAGGGGGGAACGGGCACGGGAAGCTGAGAGAGCGTCTCTGCGCTCAGGTTGTATTGACCAGCCGAAGACGCCGCGTACCGTTCAATCGCTCGCCGCCATAGAGGGCTCTGCATTACCAGCTGAACCCAGCGCGGTTTCACGATTCCAGGAGTGAGGCGAAATCTGATGAGGTAAGACGCGAAGGCGTAGGGAAGATTTTCTTCGACGACGCCAACCCTGCCGATGAGACGGGGACTCCCATTGGTGCGCACGAATAGAAGATCCCCGGGCTCAAGGTTGAACTTAGTCAGATCGACTGTAGGGTCGACTGCGTTCTTTATGTCTGAAAGGTTGATTGATCCTCCTTGGACATTCGGAATGCGTAGGACTGGATAGCCGGGTGCCTCATAGGCGCACTTGGTTGACGTGCCGTAGCCAGATTCGTATGACAGGTCCCCCAGGCTTACTGTTGTCCAGTTTTTCGGAGGTTTATATCCAGGGATTATGACAGGTTCCGTGGGCTTCCAGCGGCGGGCGGCCAATGAGTTGCTGGCCTGCTGTACGGTTTTCCTGCGCACGGTTTCGTCGGCACGGACTGGGCGGCTGAAGCGGCCGGCCAGAGCCTCCCCATTCACAACAGATTTAAGTCGCTCGGACTTTGCTCGGACAAGATTGAGGGTCGAGATGCCTGCATCGAGGTGAGAGAAGTGGGCTTCGAGGACCTCGACGAGGCGGCGCTGCTCGGCTAGGGGCGGCATCGGTACAGGAAGTTTCCGGATCTCGCCCAAACCGAGTCGAGGGCGCCCCACGCCCTTGATGCGAGAAGCCGTGTGGTTGCGGACGTACGGCGACATGAGTGCGTACATGACCCATTTTGTCGACACGGATTCGTGGATGCGTGCACGGATGACGTCGGCCTTGACAATTGCGGGGCTACGCATTTCGGGGACGATTGTGACGCGGGGAAGAGATTCCCCCAGTGAGGCGATGATTAGGTCACCTGGCACGACCTCGTGGTTTCGGAGGGTTTCGAAATGGTCAAGGCTGATGTAGGCGCGTTCATCTCGGAAAATGCCATCGCCAACGTTCTGCAGACGGATCACCCGGGCACCCTCGTCTGTGTAATGTGCAGACTTGAGGTTGGAGCCGAAGGGGCCATCCGTAATGGCGCGAGGTTCAGTTGCGAGAAGCGACTCTAGGGTCGCCCACGCCCACCCGGCCGGAAGTTCCACGTCACTCACGCCAGTTCTCGATTCAGCTCACTCAACAAGGACCGCACATCGCGGTCCGGAAACGCGTGCGCGAAGCCGCGTCCGCCGCCTTTGCCCTTGAAGGGCTCGGCGTTGAACTCGGCGGGGCTGATGCCGACGTCGCTCGCGACCACATTCCGTATGGACCGCAGCCACCACAGTTGCTCGTCGGAGAAGTCGGCGCCGGCCTGCTGCTGCTTGAGCAGCCACGACTCGAAGCGGGTGTCGACCGTCTCCCGGTACGGCTTCAGCTCGTCGTCCACGCCCAACTCATACCGGATGAGGGAGATCAGGTCAGGGACGCCAGCCTCTCCATCCGCCCGGTGGGTCGCCGCGCCCAAGTTCTCGTAGAACGTCCACAGGGACTGCGCAGTCCAGGCGTACTGGGGGCGGCGGATCTCCAGGGCCAGTTCTTGGAGCGCGGTGTAAGCCGCAGCCGGGGAGACGGAACGGGGGCTGGTCAGGGCGATGTTGACGGCGGCGATGCGGTCGCGCTCCTCCTTCAGCAACCGGCTCCAGCGGTCGACTTCCTCACGGGCCCGTTCCTCAGGGGGGACCTCGTGCAGGTCGGTCACCTGGACGGCGGTGAACTCGTCTATGACGTAGTCCTTGTCACGGCGGATCTCGATGATGTGGCGTCGCAGCTCAGGATTCTCGGTCAGCGGGGCGATCGCGTTCTCCACGAGCCGCCGGGCCGCCGCCGGGCCACCGTCCTCCAAAGCCCGCTCCTGCCGGTCGGGGTCGACGGCCTTGACGATCTCGCCCGCGATCTGGGACAGGGTCTTCCCGCCCGCAGCCCGGGTGAGATGGTCGCGTTCCTCGGCCGTCAACTGCTGGTTGAGGCGGGCGAGGCGGCCGGCCAGGATCTCGGCCTCGCTCGCGGTGATTGACTTCGTACCGGCCTTGTCCAGCAGCTTGGACAGGGCGACCTGCCGTTCGCCCGCCGGGACGAGCGGTTTGGCGTCGACCAGCGGTGAGTCCGTCACGCCGACCGCGTCGACCAACACGAAGCGGTCCTTGCGGACGGACGAGTCGGCGCCCGGGGTGACCTCCTGCAGTTCAGTCTGGTCGATGGTGCGGGCGCCGCGCCCCTTCATCTGCTCGAAGAGCACCGCGCTGCGCACCTCGCGCAGGAAGATCACGCACTCCAGGGCCTTGATATCCGTACCCGTGGCGATCATGTCGACGGTGACGGCGACCCGCAGCCGGGGGGAGGTGCGCAGTGAGCGGATCAGCTCGTCCGGGTCCTCGCCGGCCTGGCGGCTCTTGTAGGTGATCTTCTTGGCGAAGTCGTCGCCGCGGCCGAAGACCTCCTTGACCTGGGCGAGGACGTCCTCGGCGTGGTCCTCGCCGACGGCGAAGATCAGGGTCTTGGGGAGTTCGGTGCGGCCGGGGAACCAGCGGCGCCAGTTGTCGCGGTAGGCGGTGAGCACGGCCCGGATCTCGTCCACCGCGACGACCGACCGGCCAATTTGCCGCGTGGAGTAGGTGAAGTCGTCGTCGAGTTCCTGGTAGCGCTGCCGTCGGGTCTTGCGGTCCCTGACCTTTACGGTCGTGCCCGACTCGATGGTGGCGGCGCCATTCTCCCGCAGGTCGGTACGCATGCGTACGACGTCGAAGTCGACGTTGACGCCGTCGGCGACGGCCTGCGGGTAGGTGTACTCGGAGACCAGGTTGCGGCCGAAGAAGCCGAGGGTCTGGAGGGTGGGGGTGGCGGTCAGGCCGACGAGATGGGCGTCGAAGTACTCCAGAACGCCCCGCCACAGGCCGTAGATCGAGCGGTGGCACTCGTCCACGATGATCAGGTCGAAGGACTCGATCGGCACGTCGGGGTTGTAGGAGACCTCGATGGGCCGGTCGGTGGCGTAGGTGTCCTCGTACGCAAGGCTGTCCGTGGCGTCGTCGCCCGTCTCGTCGTCGGTGAGGGTCTCGCCGCGCAGTAGGGAGTACATCCTCTGGATCGTGCAGATGACGACCGACGAGGTGTCCTGGAGCCCGGCCGCGCCGAGGCGGTCGACGTTGTAGATGTCGGAGAGCCTGCGGCCGTCGTCGGGCGTGGGGAACTTCCGGAACTCGTCGAACGCCTGCCTGCCCAGATTGTTGCGGTCGACCAGGAAGAGGACGCGGCGGGCCTTGGCGTACTTGAGTAGACGGTAGGTCTGCGCGACGGCGGTGAAGGTCTTGCCCGCTCCGGTCGCCATCTGGATCAGAGCCCGTGTGTGGTCGTGGGCGAGGGAGTCCTCAAGGCCGCTGATCGCGTCGACCTGGGCCAGGCGCAGGCCGTTGGCTTCCAGGGGAGGCAGCCTTCGCAGGGCGGCCCGGAGGGTCGGGGCAGCGGGGGTCTCCTCGGTACGGCGCATCCAGGCCGCGACCGTCTCGGGGCGGTGGAAGGAGAAGACCTCGCGGGAACGGGCGTCAGGGTCGCGGCGGTCGATGAAGTACGTCTCGGTGCCGGTGGTGGCGTAGCGGAAGGCGAAGGGCTCGTCCTCGTGCCAGACGGCGAGGCGATGCTCCTTGAGCACGCCGGCCGCGTACCGGTCGTTCTGCTCGACCGCGCTGGAGAGGTGGTCGCCCTCGCGCTTGGCCTCCACGACGCCGACGATGTGGCCGTCCACATACAGCACATAGTCGGCGCGGCCGGTGGCGAGGGTGAACTCCCGGACGGCGACGCCCTGACCGGCACCCGGATTGACGTGATCGCGGTCCTGGACGACCCAGCCGGACGCGCGCAGCATCGCGTCGATGGCGTCGCGGGCCTGTACCTCGTTGAGCGGGGCAGGGCGTTGCGCGCGGTGGATGATCGCCTCGCGGGCAGCAGTGTCCACGTTGCGCGGCTGCCGCCGCACGGCCTCATACGAGGCCTGTTGTTCGCTACGCAACTCTTCGACCTGAGAGGCCAACTGCTCTATACGTGTGAGCAGCTCATGCTTGTTCGCATCGGCGCTGGCGATGAGATTCTCGGCCTCGGCGCGTGCCTTGCGCTCGGCCTCGAGTTCGTTGGCGGACTCGGTGACGCGGGTGCGTGCCTGGGTGAGAGCTTGTCGGTGGCCGTCGAGGGCCTCGCGGAGCTCAGTGAGCTCAGCCGGGTCCGTGACCTGGGCGGTATCGCCGGGGTCAACCGGCGGAACGAACTCCGCGACGGTGCGGCGGCCCGTGAGGGCGTCGTGGAACCAGAGCCCCAGCTTGTAGCAGACGCGCACGGCAGCGAGAGCACGAGACGTATCGAAGAGGTGACTGTGCGCAGCCTTGTTCCGGTCGCGGCGCAGTGTGTCGAAGTCGGCACGAGTCTCTGCGACCAGCACGCCGGCACGAGTGAGGGCGTTCAGACGATCGACCTGGCGGTCTCCCTCGACCTGCATGCCGGTGCGGCTGACCAGTTCCTCAGCCAGTACTTCACCGAACTGGCCCGCCTGGACGAGGGAGGAGTTGGGATTCGTGAAGACGGTGGCTTCGGCCAGGGCGCCGTACAGCGACAGCAGCGACTGGTGCTGGTAGAGCACCCCGAAGTTCGGTGATGCCTTCGCAAGATCACGAAGCCGATTGTCCACGCCGCCTGCTCCCCGTCCGAAAATCTCAGAGGCCCAGCTTACGCACGGCGGATCAGGTGAAAGGTCAGTTGCGGCATGTCCATGCAGCGCTCTGGGTGGCTCCGGCGGATCCCGTGCCGCCCATGGGCGTGCTCCTCAGGCTGTGCTGCTGTCGACGCGGTAGACGATCTTCCCGTCGAATTCTGCGAAGCCGAGGCTCTGGTAGAAGGAGCGTGCGATCGGGTTGTCGCGGTCCGTCATCCACTCGACGCGGCTGCATCCTGGGCGAGCGGCGGCGATGGCGCGGAGCTCGTTCATGAGGCGGGCGCCGATGCCTTGCTGGCGGAGGGTGTCTCGGACGTACAGCTCCTTGAGGAAGAGGGAGTGCGACGACCCGGCGGCCGGCCATAGGAAGGAGTAGGCGGCGAGGCCGATGATGTCTCCGGTCTCGTCGTCCTGGACGAGGAGGGCGGAGGCCAGGGGTGGGGAGCCGAAGAGTGCCTCTTCGACTTGGGACTGGCGTTCGTCGAAGGGCTGGATGTCGCTGTCGGTGGATCCGTAGAAGCGCTCGATCTCTTCGATCAGTTCGGACAGGGCTCGGACGTCGTTCTTCTCGGCGGGGCGGATGGTCACGCTCATCGGCGTCTCCTGTGGGTCGTGGATCGATTGCGCCGGTGAGCGCTTCCGTCGTCGCGGGTGGATGGACTATGGGGATGATGTAGCAGGCGGGCGTGGGTTCCAGTCGTGCTGGTGGAGCGAGTTCTGGACGTGCCTGATGAGGTATTCCAGGTCGGTGCAGTAGACGGAAGGGTTCCGGTAGCCCCGGGCTGTGCTGAAGCGGTGCGGGAGATAGCCGCCGCCGCATACGTCCACCAGCGGGCAGGCCTGGCACTGGTCGGCGAGGGCGGCCTTGCCGTGCTGGCGGTGCAGGAGCTTGGGGTGGTGGATGGCTGAGTCGAAGGACTCGTCGAAGACGTCGAGGCCCAGCCAGGAGGCGCCTGTCTCGACGGAGCGGAGGGTGTCGACGCCTTCGATGGTGCCGTCGGATTCGATGACGATGCTGGCAGGTGGGGCGAGGCCGAGGGTTTCGACCGAGCCGTGGACGCCGGAGGTGAGGGCCACGATGTCCTCCAGCATGCGGATGCTGTGGCGGTGCTGGGGCCGGGCGAGCCAGGTGTCGTAGAGGCGGCTCATCCAGAGGCCGTATTCGGGGAGCGTGGGGTCGTTGCGGTGGGGTGGGGTGTCGTGGGTGCCGTGCGGGAGACCGAAGTCGATCGCCGGGGGGTCGAAGGATGCCAGGTAGTCGTGTACTTCCACGGGGTCGTTGGCCAGGTCCACGACGGCGAGGAGGCCGGCGAACAGGTGGGGGCGGGACCGCAGCAGTTCGATGCCGCGTACGGCCGAGGCGGCGCTGGAGCGGGAGGCGTGGGTCAGACGGTGGCGGTCGTTGGCGGCGGGTGGGCCGTCGAGGCTGACGCCCACGGTGACCGCGTGTTGCTCGAAGAGGTCGAGCCATGTCTCCGAGAGGAGCGTGCCATTTGTCTGGAGCTCGAACCGGATCTCCGTGTGCGTCGGAATGCCGTCCCGGAGGGTGCGCAGCAGGTCCGCGAGGTGTCGGGGACCGGCAAGCAGCGGCTCGCCGCCGTGCAGTACGACGTGGATGGTCCGCAGGCCATACGTCGATGCGTGCTCGGTGATCCGGCGGGCCGCCGCTCGCCCCACGTCCACGCTCATCCGGGCGGGGAGGTCACGCCAGGCCTGGTCCTTGGAGTTGAAGACGTAGCAGTAGTCGCAATCGATGTTGCAGCGGTTCGCGACCTTGAGGATGAACGTCCGAAAGGGCGTGTGGGGTGGCGTCATCAAGCGGAAGCGGTCACAGCGGCCAGGGCCAGATGAGGGATGCCGCATGGCTGCCGTCGCCGGAACTGTTCGAGACGGTCTGCTCGGCCGCCAAGCGGAGCTGGACGCGGGCGGCGATCCGGTCCAGGACTGCGGAGCCTGGTGCCGTCTGCGAGGTCGCTGGGCTGGGATGTGCCGTGTCGGGCGGGGAGGGAACAGTCGTGCGTGGGTGCATTCAACGCTCCTCGTGGTGTGCGTGCCGGATCATTGGCACGGCGCAGGGGGGATGGTTGGTGCGACTGACCGGCTGGCAACGTATCAGTCCCGCCGGGCGTGGCGGCATACCGAAATCGGTCATGTGACCTGGCCTGATGGCACCGCCAACGTAGGCGTCTGGCGTTGGGTTCCGGCTCATCCGGCCTGTGCCACAAGCAACCGCTCGACTTCGGCTGCCGCGTCGGTCACCCCCAGCCGGCCGTAGAGGGCAAGTGCTTCGCGGAGTGAGGTCTCGGCGGGTTCGCGCTCTGGGGCCATCAGGTCGCAGCGGCCCACGCCCTCCAGCGCCCGCGCTTCCTCCAGTGGGCATCCGATCTCCCGTGCGATGCCCAGCGACTGGCTGAAGAGTGATCGTCCGGCAGCCGGGTCCCCGGTAGCGCGCAGCAGCATCCCCCAGTGGTTGAGGACCTCCGCCTCCGCGCATCGATCGCCGAGTTCGCGCACGATCTCAAGGCTCCGTGCGAACGCCTCGGTGGCCTCTGCCGCGTCCTCGGCGATGCCTCGTGCTGCACCTAGCTCGCTCAGCGCGGCGGCCTCACCGCCACGGCTGCCGAGGTCGCGGTAGAGGGCAAGGGCTTCTTGCTGGGCACGGATGGCGTCCGGTGTCTGCCCTGTCAGCCGGTGGAGTACGCCGAGGTGCTTGATGCTGTTGGCCTGTCCGAACTGGTCGCCGAGCTCGGTGTAATGCGTGAGCGCCTGGGTGTGGGCTTCGTGCGCGCCGGCGATATCGCCGGTCAGTCGGCGCACCACGCCCATTTCATTCAGGGCATAGGCCTGGTGCACCCGGTCGTCGAGGTCCCGATAGATGTCGAACGCCTCGCGATGCCGCTGGGCGGCCAGGGCGTATTCCCCTTTGAGGCAGAGCACGACGCCGAGGTCCCGAAGTGAATTGGCCTCCCCGTAGCGGTCGTTCAGCTCGCGGTAGATCGACAGAGCTTCGGTCTGCGTCTCTGCCGCTGCGTCGAACTTGCTGGTCTGGCGGAGCACCATCCCTAGATCCGCGAGTGCGTTGGCCTGCCCGAGCCGGTCGCCTACGTCTCGGTAGAGCGCCAGCCCGTCCGTCTGTGCCTGGGCGGATGCTTCGTTGTCCGCCGTCATGTACCAGACGATGCCCACCTGGTTCAGGGCGTTGGCTTTGCTACGAAGGTCGCCGACGGCCTCGTAGTGCGTGACCGCCTCGTTGAGGATCTCGGCAGCTTCCGCATAACCGGCCATGAAACGACGTACGACTCCAAGCTCGGCCAGTGCATCGGCCAGCGCCTGCCGGTCGCCGGTGCGCCGAGCAGCCTCCGCGGCGGCGCGGTGGAGGTCGATGGCCTGGTCCCAGGGTCCTGCCTGTCGCAGAAAGGGGGCCATGGCAGCGGCGAGACGGATGACCATGGAGTGCAGTGCCAGTGCACCCGCCTGCTCGATGCAGGCCAGCACGTTGGGCCGCTCGTCCTCCAGCCATCCCAAGGCTACGGTCCGCGTCTCCATGGCCGGGATCTCCACAGACGCATCGGGCGGGGGAGCGACCGTGACAGCGCCGCTTCGGGCGAGGTGTCTGTTGGCGTCGGCGAGAGCAGTCAAGTAGTAGGTGCACACGCGTTGGACGGCCTGAGCGTGATCCATACTGTCCCCCTCGTCGGCGAGACCGCGGGCGTAGTCGCGTAAGAGGTCGTGGAGCCGGTAACGGTTCCCCGGGTTTTCGTCGATCAGGTGGTCGTCGTACAGCGCGTCGAGGTGCTGGCTTGCCTCCGTCACCGTGATCGAGTCAAGCGCGGCCCCGATATGTGCGTCAATATCCGTACCCGGGAAGAAACCGAGCCGCCTGAAGAATCGCTGCCGTTCCGGCGGAAGATCGGCGTAGGAGAGATTGAACGTCGCCGCCACGGCGCGCTCTCCTGCGCGCATTTCCCCCAGTCGGTCCCGGGCCGCCAGCAGCCGCCCCTGGAGGTCCTCGGCGCGCCAGGACGGATGGTGCCGCAGCCGGGCAGCGAGTAGGGATACCCCCAGGGGCAAGTACCCGCAGAGTCGCACCAACTCCTCCAATACGGCCCTGTCGAAGCTCTCCGTCGGCCGTCCGCTCAGCTGCGTGAACAGAGAGATAGCGTGATCCGGCGGGAAAGCCTCGACCGGCAGGACCACTTCCTCGTTCGCTGCCAGCCGCTTGCGACTGGTCACCAGGACGAGACAGCCGATCTCGCCGGGAAGCAGCGGCTCCAACTGCCGGTAACTTGCGGCATTGTCGAGGATGAGCAGGGCTTTCTTGCCAGCCAGCTGACTCCGCCATAAGGCAGCCCGCGCCTCCGTGACTGCCCCCATGTCGTCCCCGACCGGTATCCGCTGCGTGGGCACCCCCGCGGCCGCCAGCAGTGAGGCCAGCACGTCGGTCGCCTGCACCGGATTCCGTCCCGGAGTGTGCCCATTCAGGTTCACGAACATCTGCCCGTCCGGAAAACGCGCCGAGAGCACATGCCCGGCATGCACAGCGAACGTCGTCTTCCCGACGCCTGGCATCCCGTCGATCACATGGACCGGCAGTGACTCCCCGTTCTCCTGGGAGGCCTCCACCGACCTCGTCAACCGCTCAAGCTCCGCGGAACGGTCAGTGAACGCCGCGGTGTCCCGCGGCAGCGAGCGCAGGACCAGGGCTGTACCTGGCGGTCCCGACTCATCGGGCGGGCGAACAACCGGCTCTGGGCCGTTCTCGGGCGTTACGGGGTCCGCGAGAGCAGCAAGCAGCGCCGTCAATCCGACCAGCGCCACTCCCAACACAGCGAACGACGGCCAGGCGTGCCGCTGCATCCAGCCGAGCCAGGAGGGCCAATGCGACTGCTCCGACACCGCGTTCGTGACCAGTCCCACCAACATCGTCGTCGCTGCGCTACCACCGGCGACAACCGCTATCGCCATGCCCCGCCGCCACCTCATGAGTGCCTCGGCGCCGTGCGCTCGAGCTGTCCGTACATCGCTGTGCAGATGGGCATGCACGCGGGCAACCCGGCCTTCTGACCCTCGGCAACGTAGTCGACAGACTTCACTTCATGGCAGCCGTCGGAACGGATTAATGCGCACAGAGCCAGACTGGACACGTAGGCACCCCCCCCAAGATCGGCATCTCAACCGCCCAAGCGCATCAGGCGCCCCGGCGAGCGTCAAGGACGCCTCAGCGCTGGCATCTGCACGATCAGTCAACTCTCGTGATCGGCGAGACACTTGTGAGCCCGACCTCATGGGTAAGGCACGCTGCCCAGGTTGCTCCGCCCCCCGTCCGCGACCCACGAATCGTTCGAACCGGAGCCCGACACGAGAGGAGGGAAGCCCCGTGGATCCGACGTCAGTCCGTACGGTCACTCCGAGCCGTTGACCCCGGCTGGCTGCTCCCGCCGCACCGGGCGGCGTTCCAGGTGGGTGATCACGGTGGAGTGGAAGTGGTCGACGGCCTCGTCGACGCTGCGGATGAAGCCGGTCTCGGCGCTGCCGCGCGTGCTGCCCATGCCCTTGAAGAGGGAGAGGCGGAAGCCGGTGATGGCAGTGCCGTCCCTCGGTAGGAGGTCCGCCGGCTCGGGGCGGAGTTTTTCGAGGGTGCCGCGGGGGCCGCTGACCTGGCCGGAGAGGAGGGTTTCGACGTGGAGATCGGCGGGGGCGTTGTCGAGTTGGCGTACGAGGCGCTTGGCCCAGGTGAGGGGGTAGCCTTGGTCGGGTGCCGGGACTTCGATGGATGTACGGAGCTTGCTGGTGCGCAGATCGGCGGTGATCGAGAGGGTGCCGACGTTGCCGTCGATGCGGATCTCGGCGGGAAGGCGGCCGTCCTCGCAGAGGCGGTCGGCGAGTGCGGCGCGGCGTGACTGCGGATCGGAGCCGCGTTTGGCGCGCTGGACGGGCAGCACCTTTTCGCCGACTTCGCCACCGAGGCGCAGGCAGACCTGCCGGATGAGGCGTTCCCAACTCTCGACGACCTGCATGGCGCGCCGGTCACCCTGGCAGAGAGTCTCGGTATCGATGCCGTTGCGCACGGGGACCCACGCCGGTCCCATGTTCTGGAAGCCGTGGCAGCCGGAGTTCTCGTGCTGGAGGTAGTGGAGGAGTTCCTGCAGGAGCCAGGCGTGGGCCGCGTTGCCGACTCCCTCGTGTCGGATCAGCATCTGCGCCTGGTAGGTGACCTCGGCCCAGGAAAGGTGCCACAGGGCGACCTTGTGCTTTCGGCGGCCGTCGATCTTGACGTTGGCCAGTGGGCTGCCTTCCAGGGCGACGTCGTTGGAAAGCGTGATGACGGCCTCGTAACCGCGTTTGGTCGCGATGTCCGTGTAGTCCTGGACCTGATCGTCCTTGAGCGGGTTGCCGTTGGTCTTCGCCTCGACCAGGGCGGTCCACAGCTTGCCGGCGCGCTCGACCCGGATGACGCCGTCCGGGCGTTTCGGGGTGTCACCGTGGGGAAGCGAGACCTCCGTGAACGTCTCCATCCGGCCGGCCGGCGCACCGAAGGCTGCGGTGAGCCGGCGCCCGAATTCCGGCACCTGGGCCATCACGGACAGAAGGATGGAGGTCGCCCGGACCTCGCGCTCGTGGTCGCTCTTGAGCGACGAGGCGGGGAAGAGCCGGGCTGGACGCCAGGCGTCGTTCTCGGCGAGGGTCTTCTTGGGGGCCTTGGGAAGGACGACCTTCTTCTTGGCTGTACGCGGTCGGCTGGCGGGCGCGGGGACGGTGACGGCTGCTTCCGGGGCCTTCGGAGCGACGTCAGCGGCTGCGCGCGGCTCCGGCACCGAGTGCGCCGCCTCCGGCTCCTCGGCATCGTCGACATCGATGCCGAAATCGGTGGCGAGCCCGGCGAGTCCCGTCTCGTAGCCCTGTCCGATGGCCCGGAACTTCCACTCCTCCCCACGCCGGTACAGCTCACCGAAGAGGAACGCGCTCTCCACGGTGGCGTCCGCGATGGAGAATCCGACGATGCTCTCGCCGGCACTGTCGGCCAGCGCCACCCTCAGGTCCCCCAGGTCACCGAAACGCGCGCTGCCGTACCGGCTGGCAGCCACCACGATGCGCTCGACCTCACCGGGCAGCGCCGAAAGATCGAGGTTGATGCGGTCCTCGCTGCCGCTGTCCGTCGGAGTCTTCCCTAGCAGCTGGACGCTTCCGTCTGGGCTGGCCTGGTTGTTGTAGAAGAAGAAGTCCTCGTCGCTGCGCACCTTGCCGTTGACGTCGAGCAGCAGCACGGATACGTCCGCGTCCCCGTCCCCCTCCGCGCTCGTCCAGCTCAGACTGACGATCACAGAACCGGTGTTCGGGCTCAGGCTGGGCAGGCTGACGTTCGCGCCTTTGGTCATCTCTCGCATGAAGCTCCCCCCTTGGAGTCCTCGTGACAGGCGGGAACATCCAAGTGCGGAGGACTTCTTGCGGAAGGCGGCCTGTACCCGGGCAGTTCTCGCTGTCGGCCCGGGAGGCGTTGGCTCCGGCCGCCCGAACATGACTGGATATTAGCGTCGCTTTCCTACCAAGCGTCAGGGGCTTGGCAATACCGGTCGGACGGAAGTGGCTGGTAGCGGAGCTCCTGGCGGCCGGTCAGGCCATCTTCTCGGCGGCCGCCTTGATGGCCTCGCGGATGCGGACGTAGGTGCCGCAGCGGCAGACGTTGGCTATGGCGTCGATGTCGGCGTCGGTGGGGGTGCTGGTGGTCTTGAGGAGGGCGGCGGCGGCCATGATCTGGCCGGGCTGGCAGTAGCCGCATTGGGGGACGTCGACGTCGAGCCAGGCTTCTTGGACGGGGTGGAGGGTGTCGCCGGTGGCGAGGCCTTCGATGGTGGTGATGTCGTGGCCGGCGGCGTCGGAGACGGGGACGACGCAGGGGTTGATGGCGGCGCCGTCGAGGTGGCTGGTGCAGGCTTTGCAGACGTTGATGCCGCAGCCGTATTTGGGGCCGCGGATGCCGAGGAGGTCGCGGAGGACCCAGAGGAGGGGGAGGTCGGAGGGGGCGTCGACGGTGACGGATTTCCCGTTGACGGAGAAGGTGTGGGAGGGCACGGGGGGACTCCTCGGCGGGGTCAGCGGGGGAAGGGGGTGAAGTCGACGTCGAAGTTGATGGGGAAGGTGCGGGGGTGGGTGCCCGTGGCGCGGGCGTAGGCGTTGGCGATGGCGCCGACGGCGGCGGGGACGCCGAGTTCGCCGGCGCCGCCGGGCTCGGCGTCAGCCGCGGGGGGCAGGACGATGACCTGGACGTCGGTGGGGGAGTTCTTCTGGCGGGCGTAGTGGAACTGGGAGTAGCTGCCCTCCAGGGGGAGGCCGTTGTCGATGTGGAGGCCGGCGCGGAGGGTGGTGGAGATGGCGTCGGTGAGGCCGCCGAGCATCTGGGCTTCCAGGCCGCGCGGGTTGATGGGGCGGCCGACGTCGACGGCGATGACGGCCTTGGTGACGCGGGGGGCCTTGGGGTCGGTGGCGTCGAGTTCGACGAGGCAGGCCGTACGGGACTTGTACTCCTCGTGGAAGGCGATGCCCTGGGCGTGGCCGGCGGGCATGGTGCGGCCCCAGTTCCCGGCGGAGGCGGCCTTGTCGAGGACGGCGCGCTGGGCGTCGGTCTTGAGGAAGGTGCGGCGGAAGGAGAGGGGGTCCTTGCCGAGGGCGGTGGCGAGTTCGTCGACGAGGATCTCTTCGGCGCCGCGGGCGTTCGCGGAGTAGACGGACCGCCAGGAGCCGGTGTGCATGGTGAGGGGGACTTCGGTGAGGGTCTGGGTGGTGACGCCGAAGTTGTAGGGGGACTTGACGGTGGTGAGGAAGAGGGTCTGGGCGAACGTCTCGTTGCCGAGGGCGGTGGGGAGCTTGGTCGCCATCGCGGTGAGGATCTCGCCGAGGCCGTGGCGGAAGTCGGTCTCGACGGCGGCGACGCGGTGCTCGAAGGTGAGGACCTGGCCGAGGGCGTAAGTGGCGCGGAGCTTGTGGTGGGTGGCGGGGCGCATGCGGCCGTGGCGCATGTCGTCGATGCGGGACCACATGAGGCGGATGGGCCGGCCGGAGGCCTTGGAGACCTGGGCGGCCTCGAGCGCCGCGTCGAAGAAGAGCCGCCGCCCGAAGGAGCCGCCGGCCTGGACGACGTGGACGGTGACCTTGTCCTCGGGCAGGCCGAGTTCGGCGGCGATGGTCTGCTGGGCGACGATCGGGGACTTCAGGCCGGACCAGATGGTGGCGTGGTCGGAACGTACGTCGGCGACCGCCGAGTTGGTCTCGAGTGGCGCGTGGCTGACGAAGGCGAAGTCGAATTCGGCGTCGATGTGCTTGGTCAGCGTGAGGGAGGGGAAGGAAGGGGCCGCGGCCTTCAGCTTCGTACGGATGCCGTCGTCCGAGAGGCCGTCGATGGTGCCGGGGCCCCAGGTGACGTCCAGGGCGTCCTTGCCGGCGAGGGCCTGGCCGAAGGTCTCGGCGACGACCGCCACGCCCGTCGGTATGACGACGACGTCGAGCACTCCGCCCATGGCCCGGACCGCTGCCTCGTTGGCCACCGACTTCACCGTGCCGTTGACCGTCGGCGGGCGGCGGACCATGCAGGGCTTGGCGCCGGGGACGTCCAGGTCGAGGGTGTACTCCTGCCGGCCGGTGACTATTCGGCGGGCGTCGATGCGCGAGGTCGGGGTGCCGACGAGGGTGTGCTGCGACTCCGCCTTGAGGGTGACGGTCAGGCCGGTGAGGCTCGCGTCCGCGGCGGCCGTCGACAGCGAGCCGTACGAAGCCGTACGTCCGTCGGGCGCGACGACCGAGCCGTCGGCGGTGGTGAGCTTGCCCGCGGGGAGCCCCCAGCGCGCGGCGGCGGCCACGATCAGGCGTACCCGGGCGGCGGCCGCGGCGTGCCGCACCGGGTCGTAGAGCGAGCGTACGGAGTTCGAGCTGCCGGTGAGCTGGCCGAAGAGCAACTCGGGCCGGGCGTCGTCGAGTTCGATACGTATGTCGGTGAGCGGGAGGTCGAGCTCCTCGGCGACCAGCATCGCGATGGCGGTGGTCAGGCCCTGGCCGACCTCTTCCCTGGGGAGGCCGAGGGTGGCTGTGCCGTCCTCGCCGACCGTCAGGACGAGCATGTCGGAGGTCGGCAGGCCGGCGAGGATCAGGATGTCGCCGAGGTCGACGAGGTCCGCGATCGCGGGTGGCGTCGGGATCACCGCAGAGGCGGTGGCGGGGTCGACCGCGTCCATCACGAGCTGAGCGGCGACGGTCAGCGTGGGGGCGGCGACCAGGTAGGTGAGGAACCTGCGTCTCGCGACGGCCATGGCGGACTCCGTTCACGAGCGGCTCCGTTGCGCGCCCGTGGCGGGATCATTACTGGTGAGTAGGGGGAGCGCAAGGCCCCGATTGGCGCCGTGATCGAGTCGTGGCCGGCTGTTCGAACGGAAACCGGCCGACACCGCGGTGACGGCCGGGCGTGCGTTTTAGCGCCTCAGGCCCCCATCGTTCGCGCGAACGTATCCGGGTCCGCGTCGAACCCGCGGAGGACGGCGTGGAATCGCCAGGCGCTGGAGCCGTCGCGGACGAACTCGGCGACGGTGGCGGCGGTGGAGGTGGCGACGGGGGCGAAGTCGGTCTCGGAGAGCTTGTTGTAGCCCTCGGTGAGGCGGACGGCGGGGTTGGCGATGTCGGCGAAGGTCAGGTGGCCGCCGCCTTGCTGGATGGCTACGCCGACGAGGACGCGGGAGTAGTCGGGGGAGAGGCGGTCGAGTTCGAGGGTCATGACCTCGTCGTCGCCGAGGCCTTTGCCGTTCTTGCTGTCGCGGTTGAGGGTGATGGTGCCGTCGGGGGAGCGGCTGTCGAAGTGCACGAGATACGCCGGCTCACCGTGCGGGGCGGCCGCACGGTAGGTGGCGGCGATGATGTCGAGGTCGCTGGGTGGGGCGCCCAGGGGGCTGGGGTCCCAGCGGAGCCTGACTTCGACTTTGGCGGCTCCCTTGTTGAGGCTGCTCACCGGACGTCCTCTCTGTGGAACTGGGCCGACCGGATGATCAGAACTCGCCGACAGGCAGACGTCAAGCCCCAGTTGAGCCGTAGCGGCGCCGGAACTTCTCTACGCGGCCGGCGGTGTCCACGACGCGGGAGTTGCCGGTGTAGAAGGGGTGGCTGGCGGACGAGACCTCCACGTCGATGACGGGGTAGGTGTTGCCGTCCTCCCACGCGATGTGCTGGGCGGAATCCGCGGTCGAGCCGGTCAGGAAGGCGAAGCCGGCGGAGCGGTCGCGGAAGACGACGGGGCGGTAGGTGGGGTGGATACGCGTGTTCATGCGGGATCCTTCACAGGGAGAGGGGGTCAGCGCGTCTCGCGGTACAGGACGTGCTCACCCGCGGTGGGGTCGTACTTGCGCAGGACGAGGCGGTCGGGGTCGTTGCGCCGGTTCTTGCGGGTGACGTACGTGTGGCCGGTTCCGGCGGTTGAACGCAGCGTGATGACGGGGCGGGCGTCGTTACGTGCCATGGCTGGGCCTCCAGATCTCTCACCGGTCCCTTCCCTGTGGACGGGATGTCCCTGGGAATGGGATTCATGTTCATCCGGTGTCTCTGGTGACCGTAACGCCATACCCCCCGCCCGCATTCCCGCTAGGCCCTGTCTGACAAATCCCGCCTGCCCCGCGACCCCTGGCACGCGCGCTCGCTGCGTTGTCGGAGTCGCCCGAGTAGCCCACTACGAGGGCAATCCTCCGCCTTGCGATCACACGCACCAGACGCCGCGGGGCCCGCCCTCCGGGCGGCCGGCGCTATTTGTCAGACAGGGCCTAGTTCAGGTGGCTGCGCCAGTCCGCGGGCACCCGCCCCGCAGGACCGGGAACCGGCTGGTCAGCGGGGTGGGACTCGGGCGGGGCCAGGGCCGGGCCGGTCTCGGCGAACTCCTTGGTCGGGTAGCTCCAGAACCAGGCCTCGCCCGGCTCGAAGCTGCGGATGAGGGGGTGGCCGGTGGCGGCGGCGTGGGCGCTGGCGTGCTGGGCGGGGGAGGTGTCGCAGCAGCCGATGTGGCCGCACTGCGCGCAGCGGCGCAGGTGGAACCACCAGCCTCCGCCCGCGTCGCAGTCGGCGCAGCCGGTCCCGCTCGGCGGGACGGTGGGGTCGATGCCGGGGATGGTCGTCATGATGACTCCTGCTGTCGGGCGGGCTGAGGCTCGGGCTCCGGGGCAGTGAGCGGGAGGTGGACGCGGAAGCGGGTGTCACCGGGGACGGACTCCACCTGGAGGTCGCCGTGGTGCTTGTTGACCACGATGCGCCAGGAGATGTCGAGCCCGAGGCCGGTGCCCTCGCCGACGGGCTTCGTGGTGAAGAAGGGCTCGAAGATCCGCCCGCGGATCTCGGGGTCCACGCCGGGGCCGGTGTCGCCGAACTCGACGAGGACGCTGTCGCGGTCGCCGTCCAAGGCAGTGCGGATGGTGAGCGTGCCGGTGCCCTCCATGGCGGAGACGGCATTGTCGATGAGGTTCGTCCAGACCTGGTTGAGCTCGCCCGGGTAGGCGGGGATCCTGGGCACCGTGCGGTCGTAGTCCTTGACGACGGTGACGCCCGGGCCGATCTTGCCGGTGAACATCTGCAGGGTGCTGTCGAGGAGCTCGTGGACGTCGACGACCTGGAAGGGCGAGCGGTCCAGCTGCGAGTACTGGCGGGCGGCACCGACGAGGTTCGAGATGCGGGTGGTGGAGTCCTCGATCTCGTTCATCAGCAGCTCGGTCTCGACGGTGTAGTTCAGCCACCGCACCGCGCCTTCCAGCGTGGCCTGGTCCACCGAGGCGGCGACCTGCTCCAGCCAGTCGATGTCCAGACCGGCCTGTACGAAGGTCGGGGCCAGGTCCCAGCCGCCGGCGATGCCGTGCGCGTCGAGCCAGTCGCCGACGGCGTCCTCGCGGTCGGACGCCTCCATGGGGCTGAGCGGCGGGGCCTTGGCGACCTGCTCGGCGGCGCCTTCCTGCAGGCCGATCAGGGTTTCCAGGGTGGCGCGCTCGAACGGCCCGGCCGCGATCATGCCGAGCTTGTGCCGCATCCCGGCGACCCGCTCGCGCAGCGCGGAGGTGGCGCGCAGCGCGGCGGCGGCGGGGTTGTTCAGCTCGTGGGTGAGGCCGGCCGACAGAGAGCCCAGGGCCAGCAGCCGCTCGCGCTGGCTGACGGCCTGCTGGGTGCTCCGGTTGCCCAAGAACAGCCCCTCCAGCAGGTGCACGGACATCGGGAACCAGTCGCGCATCAGCCAGGCGAAGGAGTCCGCCGAGAGCACGAAGAAGCGCGACGGCACCGTGACCCGCAGCGAGCTGTTGTAGACCTGCGGGACCCGGTCGCCGAGGTAGGACTGCCAGGCGCCGGCGTACACCCCTCGGTCGGAGGTACGGCTGACCTCCACGTCGTCCTCCCCGACCCGCCGGGACAGGACGACGGTGCCTTCGAGCAGGACGTAGAAGCAGGTCGCGGGGTCGCCCTCGGCATACACCTGGCCCGGGTCGGCGAGTTCCACCCGGCCCTCGCCGCACAGCCACGCCAGCTGCCCGTCGGACAGCTTCTCGAACAGGAACAGCGAGCGCAGCTCGTCCACATCGCAGGGCAGCGACGGCGGCGGCGTCGGAATCGGCTGCGGCAGTGGTTGCGCGGTCACAGCCGCTCCAGATACCTGTGTACGAGCATGACGGCCATGGCTCCCTCTCCGACGGCGGACGCGACTCGCTTGGCGGACTCGGCGCGTACGTCGCCCGCGGCGAAGACCCCGGGGACGGATGTCTCCAGGTGGTACGGGGGCCGGTCCAGCTCCCAGCCCTCGGGCGGCCGGCCCTCGGTGGACAGGTCGGGACCGGCCATGACGAAGCCGCGGCTGTCGCGCATCACGACGCCGTCGAGCCAGTCGGTACGTGGGGCGGCGCCGATGAAGACGAACAGCCACTGGGCGTCGACGAGTTCGGTCTGCCCGGTCTTCGTGTCGCGCAGCAGGAGGCCTTCCAGATGCTTGTCGCCGTGCGCGGCGGCCACCTCGGTGCATGTACGGACCGTGATGCCGGGTACGCCGGCGACCTGCTCGATGAGGTAGTGCGACATCGACGCGGTGAGCGACGGCCCGCGCACCAGGATCGTCACGGACTTCGCGCCCTTGGCCAGATAGACCGCGGCCTGCCCGGCGGAGTTCGCCCCGCCGACGATGTAGATGTCCTGGCCCTCGCAGGCGGTCGCCTCGGTCAGCGCGGAGCCGTAGAAGACCCCGCGACCGGTCAGCTCGGACACGCCGGGCGCGTCCAGCTGCCGGTACGAGACGCCGGTCGCCAGGATCACGGTGTGCGCGGCGATGGCGGACCCGTCCCAGAGCCGTACGGTGCGGGACGGGCCGTTGATCTCCAGGCCGGTGACCTCGCACGCGGTGAGCAGCTCGGTGCCGAACTTGGCCGCCTGGCGGCGGGCGCGCTCGGTCAGCTGGGCCCCGGACACCCCGTCCGGGAAGCCGAGGTAGTTCTCGATCCGGGAACTCTGGCCCGCCTGGCCGCCGGTCGCGGTGCGCTCGACCAGTACGGTACGCAGCCCCTCGGACGCGCCGTAGAGGGCCGCGCCCAGTCCGGCCGGGCCGCCCCCGACGACGATGAGGTCGTAGAAGTCCGCAGACGGCGTCGTGGCCAGCCCCACGCGGGCGGCCAGCTCCTGGTCGGACGGCTTCACCAGCGCCTCTCCGTCCGCCGTGAGCACCAGCGGCAGCCGGAGCCCGTCCGCGCCGGCGGCGGCGAGCAGGCGCTGTCCCTCCGGCTCCTCGGAGGTGTACCAGCGGTACGGCACCTGGTTGCGGGCGAGGAACTCGCGGACCCCGGAGGAGCGCGCCGACCAGCGGTGCCCGACGACCTTGATCGCCGGGGTCGGCCGGTAGTCCGAGGCCAGCCACGTCTGCAGCAGGTCGTCCACGACCGGGTAGAGCTTCTCCTCCGGCGGGTCCCACGGCTTGAGCAGGTAGTGGTCGAGGTCGACCACGTTGATCGCCTCGATGGCCGCGCCGGTGTCGGCGTACGCCGTGAGCAGGACCCGCCGCGCGCCCGGATAGATGTCCATCGCCTCTTCCAGGAACTCGAGGCCGTTCATCCGTGGCATGCGGTAGTCGGCGAGGATCACCGCGACCAGATCACCCCGCAGCTTCATCTGCCGCAGGGCGTCGAGCGCCGAGTCCCCGGACTCCGCGCGCACCACGCGGTACTGCTCGCCGTACCTGCGCCGCAGGTCACGGGCGACCGCGCGGGACACCCCGGGGTCGTCGTCCACGGTCACGATGACCGTCCGTGTCGCGCCGCCGGGCTCTGTCACTGGCATCCCCGCCCCGAATCGTCGGTGTCCCCCCTGGATCACAGCACCACCCATCGTAGGCACCCAGGGCCCGCCTCGCAGGCCGACCGGGTTCGGCGGCCGGCGGCCTACGCCTGGTACTCGGTGAGGTCGATGGCGTGGACGCGCAGCGGGTGGCCGTGGACGGGGTGCGTGGTCACCCGCTCCGGGGTCATGCCGAGCTTGCGCATGACGTTCTCGGAGGCGTCATTGCCGATCCGGGCGATGCTGATGACGCGGTCGAGGCCGCGGTCCTCGAGGGCGAACTCCAGCGTGGCGTGTGCGGCCTCGGAGGCGTACCCCTGCCCCCAGAACTGCGTGCCCAGGCGCCAGCCGATCTCCACGGCGGGCAGCACCTCGGGCAGGAACGTGGGCACGGACAGGCCGGTGAATCCGGCCAGCTCGCCCGAGGCCAGCAGCTCGACGGCGAAGAGGCCGAACCCCTCCTCGTCCCACTCGTCCTCCCACCGCTCGATGGCTTCCGCCGTCTCCTCCAGGTCGCGTACGGAGCCGTCGCCGATCCAGCGCATCACCTCCGGGTCCGCGTGGATCTCCGCCATGGGGGCGAGGTCGTCGTCGGTCCAGCGGCGCAGCAGGAGGCGGGGGGTATGGATCTCGGTCATGGCCCCATCCTGTCCAAAGCGGGGGCCGGGGCGTTAATCGGCGTCCGTACGCCGCCGCAGCAGGCCCTGGAAGACGTCGCGGGCGTGGCTGCCGGCCGGGGCCAGGCCCTCGGCGGCCAGATCCGGATGCCGGATGTGCAGCATCCCTGGCGTGGCAGGCTCGCCCCGTGCCGGGCCCACAGCGCGGCGAAGGCGGGGCTCTGGGCCGACAGGCGGCCCACGAAGGCGGTCAGGGCGTGGTCCGCCGGGCGGTCGGCGTGGTGGGCGCGCAGCCCGGCGACCAGATCGGCGCCGATCGAGCCGATGGGCTCGCGGTTGGCGGGGGACCGCGCCCCGTACGGGCAGCAGAAGACGCCACAGCAGATTGCGCTCGTGGGCCGGACGGGACTCGAGGCCGCCAGGGCGCTCGCCGGCGGGTTCCAGGTGAGCAGGTCGAAACGCGGGTCGACGACGAAGGCGGGCGTCCGGTCCAGCGTGCCGAGCAGGGCGCGGGACGCGGCGCTGACAGCGGCCGCCCCGCCGGCAGAGGGCCGGGCGGCCGGGGGGGCCGGGGGACCGGCCAGCCGGTGCAGATTGCGCCGGGTCGCCGACGCCACGGAGATGCGCAGGCGGCCCGCCTGGCTGCTCAGCGACCGGGCGTCCTACGTCGCCGGAGTCACGCTGCCGGTGGACGCCGGCATGACCGCGACCCGCACCTTCTCCTGAGCCCTGGGGATCACTACGCCGGGGGCGGGGCGTCGCCCACCAACTCGCGCAGTACGGCCCGTTCGTCGTCGGCCAGATAGCCGGCGTAGGCGTCGAACAGGTGACGGCGGGTCAAGTGGGCCGCGAGGCGGCCGTCGCCGCGCCGGATCGCCTCGAAGACCAGGGTGTCCTTCTCGACCGACAGCCGCATCTGGGCGATCCGGGCGCCGGTGTCGGCGGTGTGGGTGATGGTGTCGGCGATCAGCGCGGCACTCACCCTGCGTACGACGTCCCCGCAGATCTGGAACAGCCCGTTGCCGGCAGCGGCGGCCACGGCCGCGTGGAAGGCCATGTCCGCGGCGCTGAAGGCCTCCGCCCCCTCCTCGACCGCGGCGCGCATCCGGTCCAGGGCCGCGGAGATGGCGGCGAGGTCCTGCGGGGTGTGGGAGTGCGCCACGACGAGGTTCGTCGACCCCTCGACCGCCATCCGGAACTGCAGGAGTTCACCGATGGTCAGGGCGTCGGTCCTGGTCAGCCGGGTCATCGTCTTGCGCAGATGTTCCGGGGAGGGGGAGAGCACCTCGGGGCCGCGCGGATCGCCGGGCTTGGAGCGGACGAGGCCGTTGCTCTCCAGAACCCGCAGCGCCTCACGCACGGTTGACCGGCCGACCGACAGCTGCGCCATCAAGTCCCGCTCGCTGGGCAGCCGTTGGCCGGGGCCGAGCCGACCGGAGAGGACGGCCTCCTCGATCTGGTCGACCACGCGCTCGTAGGCCCGTACGGGCTCCACCGGCTGAAATCGCACCCCGTCCGTCACACCGACCACCGACTCCCCTTCGGTTTAACGCGGAAGAAACCGCGTGGCATTGATCCGCGAAAGACGCGGTGCCAGGGTGCGGGAGCATAGCGTAGCAGTCGACTGGTCTGACCAGTAGCAAGGAGGAAGCCCATGAAGGACCCGACAGGCAGCGCAGAACACCGCACCGAGCACGGCACAGAACAAAGAACAGAACACAGCACCGAACTGGCCGACGTCCCCGCCGTGCAGCTGGTGGCGGGCTACGCGCAGAAGGAGTTCTCGCCCGTCGAGGTCATCGAGTCGGTACTCGCACGGGTCGAGGCGTACGAGCCCCGGCTCCGCGCCACCTACGCGCTGGACGCCGAGGGCGCGCGCAAAGCCGCCCACGCGTCGGAGCTGCGCTGGCGCCGGGGCGAGCCGGCCGGACCGCTGGACGGCGTCCCGGTGACGGTCAAGGAGAACATCGCCACCCAGGGCACGCCCGTGCCGCTCGGCACCGCCGCCACCGACCTGATCCCCGCCGAGGCAGACGCCCCGGCCGCCGCACGGCTCAGGGAGGGAGGCGCGGTGATCTTCACCAAGACCACCATGCCGGACCTGGGCATGCTCTCCTCCGGCGCGTCGAGCTTCCACCACCTCTCCCGCAACCCCTGGGACCTCAGCCGCACCCCCGGCGGCTCCAGCGCGGGCGCGGGCGCCGCCGGAGCCGCCGGTTACGGCCCGCTGCACCTCGGCACCGACATCGGCGGTTCGGTGCGGCTGCCCGCCGGCTGGTGCGGGCTGGTCGGCCTCAAGCCGTCGTACGGCCGGGTCCCGGTCCACCCGCCCTACCCGGGCCGGGCCATCGGGCCCCTGACCCGTACGGTCGCCGACGCGGCGCTGCTCCTGTCCGTCGTCTCGGCACCCGACGCCCGCGACCACACGGCCCTGCCTCCCACGGACACCGACTGGGCCCAACTGGACGTGGACGTAAGGGGCCTGCGGATCGGGCTGCTGCTCGACGGCGGCACCGGACTGCCCGTCGAACCCGCCGTGGCGGACGCCGTGACCACCGCTGCCCTGGCCTTCGAGGCGGCGGGCGCGGTTGTGGAGCCCGTACAGCCCGTCCTGACGCGGGAGATGCTCGACGGCCTCGACAGCTTCTGGCGGATGCGGGCCTGGCTGGACCTCAGCGCGCTTCCGGCGGAGCGGCGTGCGAAGGTGCTGCCCGGCATCCTGGCGTGGGCGGAGGGCGGAAAGGACCTGTCGGGACCCGAGGTCTTCCGGGGCTTCAGCCAGATGGACGCGATGTCCGTGGCGGCGAACCGCCTCACCAGGACCCATGACTTCCTGCTGTCGCCCGTGGCGCCGATCCCCGCCTTCCGCGCCGAGCTGGCCTATCCGACCGACGACCCGGCCCTGCCCCTCGAACACATCGCCTTCACCGTTCCGTTCAACATGTCAGGGCAGCCCGCCGTGTCCGTCAACTGCGGCTGGACACCCGACGGCCTGCCCATCGGCCTGCAGATCGCCGGCCGCCGCTTCGACGACCTCGGCGTCCTGCGCATGGCCCGCGCGTACGAGGACCTGCGTCCCGCGCAACGCCCCTGGCCGAGCCTGTAGCGACCCTCAACCCCCCATCAGGAGACCCCTCTTGTTCAGGAACCGACCCTCGCTGCTGTGGCTGCTGGGGACACCGATCGCCTTCCTCGGTGCCCTGCCCTTCGTCAACCGGGTCCACCCCACGCTGCTGGGAATTCCCTTCCTCGCCCTGTGGCTGCTCGCCGCCACCCTCCTCACCCCGCTGTTCGTCTGGCTCGCCGCCCGGCGGGACCCGGTCTGGCAGGCGGCCTCCTCCGAGGAGGCGGGCCGATGAGCGACAGCGCCCTGGTCTCCGTCGGAGTCCTCTCCGTCTTCATGGTCGCCACCGTCGCCCTGGGCGTCGCCGCCGCCCGCGGCCGGTCCGCCACCGACCTCACCGAGTGGTCGGTGGGCGGCCGCAGCATGGGCCTGGTGCTGACACTGGTGCTGATGGCCGGTGAGACGTACACCAGCTTCAGCTATCTCGGCGCCGCCGGATGGTCCTACACCAACGGCCTGTCCGGGCTGTACGTCGTGGCCTACCTGTCGATCGGCATGAGCGTCAGCTATGTGGTCGGCCCCATCCTGTGGTCGTACGCCCACAGGCACGGCCTGCACAACATCAGCGACATCGCGGCGCACCGCTTCGCCGCGCCATGGCTGGGCGCCCTCGTCGCCGTGCTGGCCACCGTGTTCATCCTGCCGTACATCCAGCTGCAGATCACCGGCATGGGGGTGGTCGTCGCCACCGTCAGCTACGGCACCATCGGCCTGTCGCTCGCCTACGCGCTGGCCTTCGTCATCTCCGAGGCGTTCATCCTCGTCAGCGGGCTGCGCGGCAGCGCGTGGGTGTCGGTGCTCAAGGACAGCCTGGTGGTCATCACCCTGGCGATCGTCTTCGGCTACGTGCCGCTGCACTACTTCGGCGGCTACGGCGCCCTGCTGCACAGGCTCACCGCCGAGCACAGCGCCTGGCTGACCCTGCCCGGCCCCGCCAACTCCGCCCTGGGCATGGCCTGGTTCATCTCCACCGCCCTGCTCAACGGCGTGGTGTACGCGATCTTCCCGACCCAGGTCGCGGGCTTCCTCGGGGCGCGCGGCGCGCAGGTGCTGCGGCGCAACGCGGTCCTGATGCCCTTCTACCAGGTGCTGTTGTTCGTGCCGGTACTCCTCGGGCTGGCCGCCCTCTTCGTCACGCCCGGCCTCACGAACTCCAACCTGGCCCTGTTCGAGATGATCAGCAAGGAGATGCCCGCCTGGCTGTTCGGCGTGATCGGCGCCGCCGGAGCCCTGTCCTCCATCGTCCCCACCGCCGTCTTCATGCTGGTCATCGGGACCATGTGGGGCCGGTCCGTGCTGGGTGCGCACCCCCGTACGGCGCCACGGCAACGGCAACTGTCCCAGCTGGTCGCGCTGCTCGCGGGCGGGCTGGCGCTGGTGATGACGTACACCTTCCCCAACGCCCTCGTACGGCTGTCGGTGCTGTCGTACGAAGGCATGGCCCAGCTGCTGCCGGTGGTCCTGATCGCCCTGCTGTGGCGGCGGATGTCGGCGCTCGCGGCGGTGAGCGGCATCGCGGTGGGGGTGGCACTGGTCTTCTGGTTCGTCTTCACCGACCACGATCCCTTCCACGGCATCAACGCCGGGCTCCTCGCGCTCGCCGCCAATCTCCTGGTCACCGTCGGCCTTTCGCTGCTGCGGCCGGCCGACACGCCCGAGGACCGGATGGCGCAGGCCGAGACCGCGGTATCCGCCGCCCCCTCGAGGGAGGCACTGCAGCCCAGCACGACCTGACGACGGTGCCGCTCACCCGGCGGCGGCGCGGAACCGGCCCCACAGCAGCTCGAGGCCGAGGCCGCTGATCAGCAGCCGCTCCTTGGCATTGCTCAGCAGATCCGCGGTCCAGGAGGTGAACCCGCCGTCGCCGAGGCTGAGTTCGGATCCGCCGGGAGTGGTGGCGCGGATCTCGAAGCAGGCGCCGGTGTAGTAACCGCGGCCCCGCTCGCGTTCGTCGTCGAAGCCGAACGCGATGCCGGGGTGCGCCGCCGCCAGGCTGTCCAGTACGTGCTCGCGCAACGCCGCACGGTGCTGCCCGGCGGTCAGATCGGTGACGGTGACCCGCACCTCCGAGGCCAGCGGGCCGAGCGCGCGCACCCGGTCGAGCACATCCAGATGGAGACCGATCTGCTCGGCCAGCGCCGCGGTCTCGAAGCGGAACGAACCCTCGTCACGCCCGGCCGTGCACAGCGCCAGCAGCTGGAAGTGCGCCGTCATGCCGGGCCCGTCGAACAGCTGGGCGCGTACGACCCGATGCGTCGCGCCCAGCCGGACCCGCTGCCGCGAGCGGGCGGACGTCCGCAGCAACTCCCGCCGTCGCACGGCGCATTCCAGGGCCAGGACATTGGTGGCGTCCGCGACGACCTCGGTGTTGCGGACGGTCGTCAGCACCTTGTTCTGGTCGACGGTCGCCACCGCGGAGTTGGTGCCCAGCGGGCAGACCGGCGACAGGGCGACCCCGGCGAAGCCGTGCCCGGCCAGCCGTTCGTGGACCAGGACCTCCAGGCGCGCCAGGTCGGCCGGGGCGTGCGCCGAGGGCGCGGCGAATCGGTTGCGCTCGTACTGCTCCAGCAGCCGGCCCGGCGTGACGGAGCCGCCCGTCGCCGGTACGCCGCCAGCAGCAGCGTCTGGAGATCCGCGGGCGACAGCCGCTCGGCCAGCGCCTCCAGCACACCGGGCGCGCCCGCCTGGCGCAGCACCCGCGCCAGCCGCGCGTCATCCACTCGGTCGGCCGCCGTCGGGGCCGGGGTGATCCGGGGGAGTTCGCTCATCGCCCCATCGTGGCGCGCCCCGGGCCCCGGCCGCACCGGGATTACGAGTGCCCGGGCGGCGCCTCGGTGGTGCAGGTCAGCGGTACCCCGGTGGGCACCAGGCGTTCGACGGAACCGGGTTGTCCGTGGGTGACGGCCAGTTGGGCGGAGTTCAGGTAGCCGATGAACAGCTGCGTACCGGCGGGCATCGCCGAGGGCGTGAAGACGAAGGTGACCCTGCCGTCGGCCGCCCGCTCGCCCTTCATGACGCGGCCGACCCCGGGGCCGACGCCGCTCGGGTCCAGCGTCCCGTCGTCCTGCGGGCCCCGGCAGAACTCGCCGACCTTGACGAGCACCGGGAAACCGGCCTTGTGCAGTGCCGCCTGCAGGCCCGCCGGGTCCTTGAAGTACTGCTCCTTGTCCCAGGTCGCATGGACCGTGCCGTCCGCCTGGCTGTCCACGGTGAACGCGGCCGTGTGGATGTGCACCGAGCCCGCCGAGCCCGCCGCGGGCGGCGCCGTCGCCGGGTGGCCGTACGTCGGTACGCCCAGCGCCAGTCCCGCGGCCGCCGCGACGCCCGCCGTCACCCCCGCGAGGCGGCGCCGGCGCCGGCGCGCACGTCCCGCGGCCACGATCTCCTCGACCGGGGTGTGCATGGTGACGTCGTCCAGCGAATCCCTCAGTGCGTCCAGTACCGCCGATACCTCTGCTGTGTCGTGGTCGATCATGGCCCAACCTCCGGGTTGTCTACGGTGACGAGGTGGCCGCGCAGTGTCGCAACGGCCCGCGACAGGTGGGCGGTCACGGTCCCCGGGGCGATCCCGAGAGCCTTGGCCGTGGTCGCGGTGTCCAGGTCGAGAAAGACCCGGAGCGCGATCACCTCCCGCTGCCGCTGCGGCAGTTGACGCAGCACGGCGAGCAGCGCGGGGTCCATCCCGGGGTCACCGGCGGCGGTGTCCGCGGCGTCGTGACCGCCGCTCAGCGCGACTTCCCGTCGGCGCCGACGCCACCACGAAACGCGGGTGTTGAGCGCCGTACGCACGATCCACGCGCGCGGCGCGGGATGCCGGCTCACGCTCGGCCACGACATCCAGGCACGGGTGAACGCCTCGGCGACCAGATCCTCCGCCAGCTGCCGGTCACCCACACTGGCCAGGACCGCCCGCAGGCAAACGTCCTGGCTGGCTCGGTAGAACTCCCTGAACTCCAGCTGCTTCACACCCCCTATACGCCGCAGGGCCGCGATGCGCTTACCTCATTCGTCGGCCAGACCGCGCTCGTACGCCATGAGCGTGTCCACGAACATCCGCCGCTGGTCCGCCGTGAGGGGGGCGAGCGCGTTCCGCCAGGCCGAGGCGCTGCGGCCCAGCCAGCCGTCGATGACGGCGCGGTGGGAGTCGGCGATGCTCACGATCTTGCGGCGGCGGTCCGCGTCGTCCTCGCGCCGCTCCAGGATGCCCTTCCGGCTCAGCTCACCGACCATGAGGCTCACCGTCGTGGGCGCGACCTCCAGGCGGGCGGCGAGTTCGTTGACGCCGGTCGGTCCGTCGAAGAGCAGGTAGGCGAGCAGGGAGAGGTGCCGGGGGGCGAGTGAGAGCGACTGCAGCTCGTCGGGGACCCGGATCTTCTTCGCCCGGCCGACCATGCGCGGCATGAGGAGGAGCAGCGTACGGATCGCGTCGTCGACCTCGGGGCCGTCCTCGTCGCGTCCTGGATCGGTTGACACCCGCCGGCCTCCTGATAGATTTGCAGTCAAAGCTAATTTGCTTTCGAAGCAAATGTGCCTGTCCGTGCCGATGCTATCCGAGAGGTCATCCGCATGTCCGAGCAGCCGCCGTCCCCGGCGGAGTTCAACCAGCAGGTCATCCAGGAGTTCCGGACCAACGGCGGCAGGGTGGGCGGGATGTTCGAAGGCGCCCCGCTCGTCCTGCTCACCACCACCGGCGCGCGGACCGGCCGCCCGCACACGAATCCGGCGGTGTATGCCCGGGACGGCGCCCGGATCCTGGTCTTCGCCTCCAATGCCGGCGGCCCCCGGCACCCCGACTGGTACCGCAACCTGCTGGCCGACCCGCGCGTCACCGTCGAGATCCGCACCGACGGCGGCGACGTCGGGACGTACGCCGCCACGGCGGTGCCGCTCGAAGGCGATGAGCGCGACCGCCACTTCCGCGACCAGTGCGAGCGCGATCCGGCCTTCGCCGCCTACCAGGCCGGTACGACGCGGGTCATCCCGGTGGTCGCACTGAGCCGCCTCGACCTCTCGGACCCGGAGCGGATCTCGGCCATCGGCGCATTCCTCCTCCGTGTCCACGAAGAACTCCGCCGCGAACTCGGCGCGGTCCGCGAAGGCGTCGACGCCTACCTCGCGGGCCGCCCGGTGGCGCAGGTGCCGTCCCTGGGGCAGCAACTGGCCCAGCACTGCCTGGCCTTCTGCGGCGCCCTTCACACGCACCACGCCAGCGAGGACGGCGCGTTCACGGTCTTCGAGCAGCAGTTCCCCGAGCTCACGCCGGTCGTCGGCCGGCTCCGCGAGGAGCACCGGGCGGTGGCGTCGGCGCTGACCGGGATCGAGGGGCTGCTGGCGGATCTGGCCGCCGGTACGGCCACCGGTGCGGCCGACGCCGAGAAGCTGCGTGCGGAGCTGGAAGTGCTGGCATCCGAGCTGGAGACACACTTCGCATACGAGGAGCAGCATCTCTTTCCCCAACTACGATCGAGTTCCGCTCGCGAACCGCGATGAGAGGAACGCCATGGAGCTCCGTCTTTCCGGCAAGGCAGCTGTGGTCACCGGTGCGAGCAAGGGCATCGGGCTGGCCATCACGCGGGCGCTGGCCGAGGAGGGGGTGCGGGTGGCGGCGGGCGCCCGCCATGTGACCGAGGAGCTGGCCCGGCTCGCCGAGAAGTTCCCGGTCCACCCGGTGGCGGTGGACCTCGGGACGACGGACGGCCCGGCGGAGCTGGTGGCCGAGGCGGTGGCCGAGTTCGGCGGGCTCGACGTCCTGGTCAACAACGTCGGGGCCGTGCGCCCGCGGCTGGGCGGATTCCTGTCGGTGACCGACGAGGACTGGTTGTCGGCGCTGAACCTCAACTTCCTCTCCGCCGTCCGGGCCACCCGCGCGGTGCTGCCGCACCTGCTGGAGCGCGGCGCCGGCAGCATCGTCACGGTCGCCTCGGTCAACTCCTCCCTGCCCGACCCGCTGGTCATCGACTACTCCGCCGCCAAGGCCGCCCTCGCCAACTTCAGCAAGTCCCTGTCCAAAGAGGTCGGCCCGCGCGGTATCCGCGTCAACACCGTCAGCCCCGGGCCCGTCGCCACCGACCTGTGGCTGGGCGCCGACGGCGTCGCCGCGACCGTCGCCAGCGCCGCCGGCGGTGAGCCCGGCGACGTGGTCGACCAGGCAGCCGGCGGTTCGGTGACGGGCCGGTTCACCCGCCCGGAGGAGGTCGCCGACCTCGTCCTGATGCTCGCGGGAGAGCGCACGGGCAATGTCACCGGTGCGGACTTCGTCATCGACGGCGGCCTGATCACCACCTTGTGACGCCGCGTGCTCAGCCGGCGTAGACCACGGTGCACAGCAGATTCCTGCCGTCGTCCACCTTCCAGGCGTAATACCTGGTCGTGTCGCCGGTGACGCGGCTGCAGTCACCGGCGACGATGCTCCCCGAGTGCTGGTAGACGCCGGTGATGTGCATGATCGTGTCGTACGGCTTCGGCACCTTCGTGTCCGTGCAGTCCACGCCCGTCATGTCCCCCAGCGAGATCCTGGTGTTGCTGCCGCTGCCCTTCTGCTCGGCGAGCAGGCAGTAGTTCTTGCGGTAGATGCGGCTCAGGCACAGCACCGTGGTCCGGCCGTCGCTGTCGGACGTGTGACTCCAGGTGCCCCGTCCCGTCCCGGACGGGCAACTGCTCGCGTAGTCCGTGACCTTGCTGACCTTCACCAGGGCCTTCGTGCTGGAACAGCTGGACACCGGGGCCGGCGGGACGTCGGTGCTCCACTCGTAGGTGTCGAAACCGCCCGAGCCGGTGTCATAGACGGTGAGGCAGTCGCCGGCCGAGACCGCCGCGAAGGCGGACGCCGTGGGGTCCGGCGTGGCGATGGTGGGGTCGACGGTCGGGTCCTCGTACGAGCCGCTGCCCGTGCTGTCGTACGTGCTGCTGAAACTGGGCGCCGCCGGCGACCCGGAGGCTGTGTCACCGGCCTTGGAGTCGAACCATCCGGCCATGAAGCCCAGGGCCACGACCGCGACCAGCGCCAGGACGAGCGTGCCGCCGATCCCGATGACGAGGATGGCCGCGGCATTGCTCTTGCGTGGCGGCTGCGGCCCGCCGGGCGGCGGCCCGTACGGCCATTGCGGACCTTGCAGCGGACCTTGCGGCGGCAGCCCCGGCGGGCCGGGTGGGCCCGGCGGCGGACCGGGTGGGCCGAACTGGCCGGGCGGGCCAAAGGAATTGCTCATGCTGTCCCCCGAAGATGCGGCGTACAAGCGTACTTATGTGCTGTGCGCACGCATGCTATCCGGGCCCCGCCCGACCTGGATCAAGGGTCAGCCGAACGGACCGTGTCCGCCGTGGCCGCGTCCGCCGCCCGCGTCCTCGGTGGGGGCTGTGGTGGGGGCGGTGGAGCCGTCGGCGGCCTTGAACTTGGCCTTGTCGAGGGCCGACTGCAGGGACGCGGCGTAGCTCTTGCTGGTGAAGGTCGCGCCGCTGACGGTGTCGATGGCGGCGCTCTGCTTGGTGAGCGCGCTTTGCCGGAGTGTGGGTACGGCAGCGTTGCTGATCTGCACCGACTGCGGTTCGTTGCTCGGGATTTGCAGCGCCTTGACGTCGGTGATCTTCCCGTTCTTGATGGTGACCTGTACCTGCGTGGTGCCGAACTGCGTGTCGACCGGCGAGCCGGTGGCGACCGTCGAAGTGCCGCTCTTCTTGACGGTGGCCTGCTGGCTGGCGGATGTGGAGGAGGTCAGGGCCGGGGTTGCCTCGCGTGGCTTGAACATGAGGACACCCGTAGTGCCCAGGATGGTGGCGGCCAGCACGATGGGTGCACGTCGCATCGAAGTCTCCGGAAGTCAGTGGAAGGCGGCGGGTGACGGTCGGCGGGTCGCCGGTCAGAACGCGAAGTCCTCGTGGTGGATACGGTCCGCGGGCACCCCCGCCTCGCAGGCAGCGCCGACGACGGCTCGGGTGAAGGCGTCGGGCCCGCAGACGAAGACGTCGCGGCGTGACACGTCGGGGACGAGGGCCCGAAGCGCGGCGGCGTCCAGCCGGACCTCCTCGCGGGGCCCGGTCAGCGTCCGCAGCCGGGCCGGATGGTGGGCGAGGAGACGGGTGAACTCGCCGAGGTGCGCGATGTCCTCGGGGCGGGAACCACGCAGGATGACGATGGTGTTGGTGTCCGGCGGGAGTTCCTCCAGCAGCGCCCGGATGGGCGTCGTCCCTACGCCGGCACCGACGAGCAGGACGTACCGGGACTGTCGGACGTCGGGGGTGAACACGCCGTAGGGGCCTTCGAAGGCCACTCGGGTGCCGGGGGTGAGCCCGGCCAGCGCCGTGCTGTGGTCGCCCAGTTCCTTGACGGTGATGCGCAGTTGTCCCGGCTTGGGCGCGGCCGACAGGGAGTAGGGGTGGGCCTGCCACCACAGGCCGCGGCGCAGGAACCGCCACATCATGAACTGGCCGCCCGCCACCGGCAGTCGGTCCAGGCGGCGTCCGGACAGAACCACCGACCAGGTGCGCGGCCCGACCGGGGTGACCTTGGCGATGCGCAGGTCGTGGCGGACGGAACGCCACAGCGGCAGCCCCACCCGGAAGGCCAGTACGACGGCGAGGGTGCCCACCCACAGCGTGGTCCACCAGGCGCGGGCCAGCGGGTGCCCGATGAAGGGCGCGCCGGTGTCGACCTGGTGGACGTAGGACAGTCCCAGGCCCAGGTACGTATAGAGGTGGACGGCCCACCACGTCTCGTACTTCATCCGGCGTCGCGCCCGCCGGTAGGAGGTGACGCCGGCCATCAGCAGCAGCCCGGTGCCGACGGTGGCGGACAGTACCCCGGCGTACGTCCACAGCAGCTGGCCCACCTCGGCGAGCAGGCCGGTCTTCGCCGCCCGTGCGTAACCGACGGTGATGAGCACCGCGTGGGCCAGGACCAGGTACAGACCCCAGGGGGCGAGCCGGCGGTGCCAGACGATCAGACGGTCCTGGCCGAGGGTGCGCTCCAGCGGGGGGATGCGCGCCGAGAGCAGGACGGTGATCACCATGGCGTACCCGGAGAGCATGCCGGTGATCCGGCCCAGCGCGGTCGCCACTCCACCGGCCGCACTCAGCGAGCTCATGCTCTGCGCGGACACACCGAGCGCGAGCGAGGCACCCAGGCCGAGACCGGCCGCTGCCGCCAGCAGGTCCACGGCGAGCGGGCGGCGGCGGGCCGGACGGCGGCGCGGGGACGGGGAGTTGCGCTGAGCCTGGGGGCGCGCCGGCGGCTTGGGCGGCCGCCGGACCTCCGGCGGCCGCGACATCCGCGGGGCCTGGGCCGGTCGCGGCGGCTGAGGTGTGCGCTGCGCGGTCATCGTGTGCCCTGTCCCGGATCGGCCAGGGGGAAGCCCGGGGTGGTCAGCACAGTGTCGTCCTCCAGTACGGTCATGGCCTCGTATCCGTCGAGGCCCAGAGTCCATGCGGCGGCTTCGCGGCCCATGGCGAAAGCGGCCGTCGCACAGGCGTCGGCGGTGCCCAGGTCCGGGCCGCAGACCGTCACCGACACCACTCCGGCGGGGGCACGGGCGGTGTGCGGGTCGATGATGTGCGAGCCGCGTTCGTACGTTCCCGAGGTGGCCACCGCCAGGTCGGTGGCGTGCAGCACAGCTGCCACGGCATCGCGGTCGTACGGGTGCTGGATGCCGATCCGCCAGCCCAGCCCCGGGCCTCGGCCGCCCCGGCAGACGACATCGCCGCCGGCCGACAGGCAGAAGTCCGTGAACCCCCGGCGCGTCAGGCCGTCCGCGGCCCGCTGCACCGCCCAGCCCTTGACCAGAGCTGAGGGATCCAGGGTGCCGCCCGCCCGCATGTCGAAGAACCCGCCGGTCTCCCGGCGCAGCTCCTCGCACCGGTCGAGCACCCAGGCGACGTCGCCGCTGACCTGGCTGCGCGTCAACTCACCCGAGTTGATCCGGGAGATGACACTGTCGGGCCGGTACGTACTGAAAACGGCGTCGACCTCGTGCAGCCACTCCATGACGTCGTCGGCACCTGCTGCGGCGGCGTCCGCGAGACAGCCGCGCAGGTCGATGGAGACCATCGTGCCCATGACCTGCTCCACGCGGACGTACGGACCGGCCGACGGAGGGCAGCCTTCGGTCCCTTGCTCTCCTTGGGTGCTCATCCCGTTTCCTGTGCTGCTCATCTCGTCTCACCTGCCGTACGTCCGGTCGGTGGTTCGGTGGCTACATGACCTTCACTCTTTGGGCGCGTGGTCGTCACCCTGCCGGGCGGACCTCTCAGTCCGCTCTGTGCCCGCGACCGGCGGAAGACCCGGGGGAACGCCTCACCACGGCCGAACACGGCACTGTGACCAGGGCAGTTGTGCCGCCACGGGCTCAGGAGGGCCGGCGGTCGAGAGGGCGGACCCGCGTGCCGCCCTCAGAGGTTTAAGGCGAATCTCAGGAACGCCCCCGCCGAAGTGGTGTTCAGCGGTCCTTGCGGTGGGTGAGGCCGTTCGTCAGGAGGTCGAGAAGCCGTCGAGGGAGATCGCGCCGGCCGGGTTCGCCCGCGATGAGGGTGACGCCTCCGAGGCCCATGAGTACGTCGTCGGGATCGACGTCGGGCCTGATCCGCACGGCCTGGCGGTCTCGTTGCGGTACGTCGCCTCGATCAGCCGCTCGGGTGGGAATGAACGGAGCCCCCTGGCCGGGAGGCGCGTCGGAGGGGAGACTGCAGAGAGCCGATACGGATCATTGGAGATGAGACGCATGACCAACAGGCCGGTGCTGATTCCGGGCTCGGACCATCCCATCACGGTCGACAGGAATCCCGCCCGCGTCGTGGTGTCCGTCGCAGGCCGCGTCATCGCGGACACGCGCGACGCCCTGACGTTGCGCGAGGCGAACTATCCGCCCGTGGAGTACATCCCCCGCGAGGACGTCGACCTGACCCTGCTGGAACGTACCGATCACGCGACGTACTGCCCGTTCAAGGGGGACGCGGCCTACTACAGCATCCGTGACGCGGGGGAGGGCGGCGCGAACGCCGTCTGGACGTACGAGGCGCCCTACGACGCCGTGGCCGGGATCAAGGACCACCTGGCCTTCTATCCCGACCGGGTCGACTCGATCGAGGAGCAGTCGCAGTAGCAGGAGCGGCCGGCCGGCTGAGTCCCCCGGGCTACCAGTGCGCGGGGCGGGTGAGGGCCGGAGGGAGCCTGGTCGCGGCATCGCCCTTGGCGGCGTTGAGCTGCGGCTGGGTCAGGAAGATGCTGCCGGTGAGGTCGGCGCCGCTCAGATCGGCGTCCCGGAAGTCCGCGCCGATGACGTCGGCCGTACGCAGGTCGGCCTGGGACAGGTCGGCCGCGATGAGGTAGGCCCCGCGCAGATTGGCCCCGCGCAGGTCGGCGCCCTTGAGCCGGGCGCCGATGAGGTCCGCTCCCCGGTGGTTCTTCCTGCGTCCGGGGACGGCGGCCCGTACGAGTTCGCTGGTGCGCAGCAGCAGGGCGTTGACGTCGTGGCGGAGCGCCGGCACGTCCAGCTCGGCGAACGACTCCGCACTGCCGTGGGTCAGGCGGTCGATGTCGTTCAGCGCGCGCCTCAGCTCGGCGTGCACGGGGCGGGCCGGCGGCAGGGCCAGGGCCTCGGTCACGTACCGGAGCAGCTCATGGAGCTGCCGCATGACGGGAAACACGTCGAACATCTGCCGGGCGGTGTGCGGCGCCTCACGCCAGTCCTGCCCGCCGAAGGTGATCTGGGAGACCTTCTGGCCCGCGCCGAAGCAGTCGAAGACGGTACAGCCGGGAAAGCCCTCGTCGCGCAGGCGGGTGTGGATGCCGCAGCGGAAGTCCGTCCCCAGATTCGTACACGGCTTCCCGGCCGGCTTGTCGACGGCGAAGTCGGCGGAGGCGGCGAAGGGCAGCGCGACGCAGCAGAGCCCGAAGCAGCTGGCGCAGTCGGCCTGCAGATCGAGGCTTCCGCCGGGGGAAGGGGCTTCGCGCTTCTCGGACAACGTACGTGATCTCCTGCTGCGGGGTGGTGATGAGACACCATTGTCCCCGACGCGGCGTCGGGGCCGGACAGCGCTGCCGGTGCCGTCAGACCAGCCAGGAGGCGATCGGCGGGGCGTCGGCCCCCGCACCGCCGGATGACTTCACGCGGGCAGCCTCGGCGGCGCTCAGCCCCTTGTTCCAGACCTGGATGTGGCCGATCACCCCGAGCCAGGGGGCGGTCCATGCGGCGTTGCTCCGGCTTCGGCCGAGTTCGAGCGGGCCGGAGCCGGTCGGCAGGCCCGAGGCCCTCGCGGACCCGGCCGGGGCACCGCTCACGTAGAGGGTGACGGTGTGGGCGGTGGCGTCGTAGCTTCCGGTGAGAAGGGTCCACGTGGAGACGGTGGCGGCGTTCTCGGAACGGACCTGCGCGGTCCCGACCCGGAAGACCCACGCCTTGCGGCCGTTCGCGTCGTCGCGGCCCAGGTCGAAGACGGACGAGGCGCCGTCGCCCGCGCTGATCGCCGAACGGGAGCCGTTCGCCGCGTTGTTGTAGACCCACGCCGACACGGTGAAACCGGCGGTGGTGTCGACCACCGGGTCGTCCGACTGGGCGTAGGAGCGGGCGGCGTCGCCCCTGAGGCTGAGCGCGTAACCGCCGGACACCGACTTCAACCCGGCGTCCGGGCCGAGGGGGAGGTCCGCCTGCCCGGTGTGGTCGGCGAGAACGTTCGGCTTCCCGGGGACGGTCGGGGTGGTCACGGGGGCACGCGAGGGCGAGGCCGAGGTGGACGGCGTGGCGGAGGGTGTGGCTGACGGCGAGGCCGTCGGCGAACCGAGGGCGCTCGGCTCCGGGTCGCCGCCGCTCAGGCTCCGGACGGCCACGGTCCCGGCTGCCACGGCGACGACCCCGACCACGGCGACGCTCGCGCCGAGCCACCGCTTGCGGCGCCGCCTGCCCGCCTGGTGGCGATCCGCCATCGCCTGCCAGTCCGGCTCGGGCGGGGCGGACCCGAAGCGTGGTGCCTGCTGGTACGCCGCATTCCCGGGCGCGGCAGGCCCGGTCTGGTGTTCGGTGCCGTCGGTCATGAACGGATGCTAGGATATGATCCCCTGGCCGTCGCCCGTCGCCCGTCGCCCGCCGCCACGAGCCATAACCGGTACATGCGGCGATTCGAGCCGGGGGAGACGGTCGTACGACGGGACGTGTCCCGCGGGAAGGTGCGGAGCGCGCCCGCCTTCCGGGCCGTGAGGGACCCCGGCGAGGCGCTCGTCATCGGCTGCGCTTCCGGTGCGGAGACGCCGGTCGCGACCACCGGATGCGCGACCGGTACGTCAACTTCCAGCGCCCGCCGCGCCCCACGGCGATCGGCTTGGACACCGAGCGCCTGCGGTTGCATGCCGGTCAACCGGCCGCGGACCAGCGGATGGACGTGGCAGGTGGCCAAGCGCGGCCTTCCCTGCCTTGACCTTCTCCTCGGGGCAAAGCCCAGCATCGGCTCCGCCGGGCACGCTGCCCGGCATGAGGGGGATGCGTGTGTTGCTCGACACCGGGCCGCTGCGCCACCGGCCGTTCCGGAGGCTGTGGACCACGACCGCCGTCACCGGGATCGGCAGCCAACTCACCGCCGTTGCGGTGCCGCTGCAGGTGTACGGGCTCACGGGGTCGTCGGCGTACGTGGGGCTGGCGGACCTGGCCGCCTTCGTGCCGCTGGTGGTGTCGGCGCTGTGGGGCGGGGCGCTGGCCGACGTGGTCGACCGGCGCCGGATCCTGCTGACGACGCAGACCGGGATGGCCGTGGTGTCGGCGCTGTTCTGGGCCCAGGCAGCCGTCGGGGCACGCTCTGTGACGGTGCTTCTGGTGCTGGTCGCCGCACAGCAGGCGCTCTTCGGCGCGGGCGCGGCGGTGCGCGGAGCGGTCGTACCGAGGGTGGTGCCGCCTGAACTGCTGGCGGCGGCCAACGCGTTGCAGTCGATGGTCACCTGGTTCGGCGGCATCGCCGGCCCGCTGCTGGCCGGGACCCTGGTGGCGGTCTTCGGGCTGCCGACGCTCTACCTGCTCGACGCGCTCGCCGTCTGCGCCGCGCTGCCTGCCGTACGCGGCCTCCCGGACCTCCCGGTGGCGGGCGGGGGCGGCGTCGGCGGACGGGCCGGTCCCGGGGCGGTCGCGGAGGGCCTGCGCTATGTGAGGGGCCGGCCGGTGCTGTTGGTGGTGTATCTCGCCGACTTCACCGCCATGTTCTTCGGCATGCCCGCCGCGCTCTTCCCGCAGGTCGCCCACCAGGTCTTCGGCGATCCGGCAGGCGGGGGCGTCGTGATCGGCGTCCTGTCGGCCGCAATGTCCGCCGGTGCCCTGCTGGGCGCCTGCCTGTCCGGGACGTACAGCCGGATCGGCCGCCACGGCGTCATGGTCACGGCCTCCGCCTGCTGCTGGGGCGCCGCCGTCGCCGGCTTCGGGCTCGCCACCTCGCTGCCGGTCGCCGCCCTGCTGCTCGCCCTCAGTGGGGTCGCGCTCCTCGTCCTGGGCGTCTTCCGCAAAACCATCCTCCACACCGCCGCCGAGGACCGTATGCGCGGCCGCCTCCAGGGCATCGACACCGTCGTCGCCGCCGGTGGCCCCCTCCTGGCCGGCCTCGCCCACGGCACCGTCGCCGTCGCCCTCAGCCCCGCCTGGGCCATCACCGGCGGCGGCCTCCTCGCGCTTCTGGCCATGCTCGCCGCCGTACTGGCCTTCCCCTCCTTCTGGGCCATCGGGCACACGGCCCGGTGATCCGGAGCGATGTACGGGCCGGCGGGGGGCGGCCACCCCACCCCCCACTCTCGGTCCGGTCGGATCAGTCGCTGCCCGGTCGCAGCGCCCTGTCCGGCCGGCCGACGGCGTGGAGGGAGCCGAGGAGGGCGAGGGAGTCGGCGTCCGGGGTGCCGGGGGCGGCGGTGCCGACGAGGAGATGCTGGCCGGGGGCGGCCTGGATGTCGAAGCTCTGGTAGGTGAGCTTGATGCGGCCCACGGCCGGGTGGTTGAAGGTCTTGGTCTTCCGGCCGAGGCCGCTGACGCTGTTCTCTCCCCACAGCGCCGCGAACTCCTCGCTGCCGACCAGCAGTTCATTGACGACCGAGGCGATCTCGGGGTCGCCCTGGTCGTGCCCCGCGGCCAGCCGCAGCGCCTCGACCGAGCAGCGGGCGACGGTCGACCAGTCGGCGAAGAGCTCACGGGCGGCGGGGTCGCGGAAGAGGGAGCGGATCATGTGACGACGGTCCGCCAGAGGTGACAGCAGAGCGTCGGCCAGCGCGTTGGAGGCGAGGACCTCCAGGCGGCGGTTGATGACGTAGGCGACCGACGTGGGGAAGGCGTCCATCAACTGCAGCAGGGCGGGGTCGACCTGGTCGGCCGGCTGGTCGGAAGGGACCGGTTTCGGTACGAGGCCGGCCAGCCGGTAGGCGTGCCAGCGGGCGTCCGTGTCCAGGCACAGGGCCCGTGCGATGGCGTCGACGACCTGGCCGGAGGGGCTTCGTTCCCGGCCCTGCTCGAGGCGGGCGTAGTAGTCGGCGCTGACCCCGGCCAGTACGGCGACCTCTTCGCGCCGCAGCCCGACGACCCGGCGGGCTCCGGAACTGGGCAGTCCCACGTCCCCCGGCTGCAGTCGGGAGCGACGGGTGCGCAGGAACTCGCCCAGCTCGTAACCACTCATTCAAAAATCCTACGTCGTCGGCTGCCGCGCTTCCTGGGAGTGGCGCACCCAGGAAGCCTCGTCCTGCCTCATCGGCGGGATCCGGCGCATGCTCGAAAGCCCTGCGGTGGATCACCGCCGCGCGTATGCGGAAGGCTTCCCATGACCGTCAAGGCCGACAAGACCGTACTCATCACCGGAGCCAGCAGCGGCATCGGCGAGGCCACGGCCCGCCGGCTGGCAGCCTCGGGCCACCGGGTGGTCCTCGGTGCCCGCCGTACGGACCGTATCGCCGCCATCGCCAAGGAAATCCAGGCGGACGGGGGTACGGCCGACCACCGCGAGCTGGATGTGACCAGCCTGGAGAGCATGCGGTCCTTCGTCCGGGCCGCGCACGAGACGTACGGACGTGTCGATGTCCTGGTCAACAACGCGGGCGTCATGCCGCTGTCGCTGCTGGAGGCCCTGAGGGTCGACGAGTGGAACCGCATGATCGACGTGAACATCCGCGGTGTGCTGCACGGCATCGCCGCGGTGCTTCCCCTCATGCGCGAGCAGGGCGCCGGGCACATCGTGAACATCGCCTCCGTCTCCGGACTGCGCGTCGATCCCACCGCCGCTGTCTACAGCGCCACCAAGTTCGCGGTCCGCGCCCTCTCGGAGGGCCTGCGCCAGGAGAGCCGCGACCTGCGCGTCACCGTGGTCAGCCCCGGCATGACCCGTAGCGAGCTGGCCGACGGCATCACCGACACGGACGTACGTGCGGCCGTAGGGGGCCTGATGGACATCGCGATCCCCGCCGCGGCCATCGGCGAAGCCATCGACTACGCCATCAGCCAGCCCCTCGACGTCGACGTCAACGAGATCGTCATCAGGCCCACCGCCCAGGGCTGATCCGACAGAAGCCAAAGAACTCCTCGACTTTTGCGTATGCGCGCCCCCGAGATGACCACCGCATGACCACCGCGCGGGTGAAGCCGCAGTCGCCGGTGTTCGGCTCGGTGGTTCCGGCCGCGGCCGGCATGAGCACCGGTTTCAGGACGTGGGCTCCTCCCTGCCCGCGTCCCACAACACCTTGAGCAGCCTCAGGGTTCCAATACCGGACGTGCGGTCGTATTCGTCGGAGAAGTCGGCGAGGACGCTTCCGTCCGAAGCGGTGATGATGTCGCGACTGCGCAGGGTGCGGTCGTCGACGGGGCCCGACAACCACTTCTTGCTGTCGACCCTGACCTCACCCCAGCCGTAGGGGCGCAGAGCCCCTTCCCGCGCGAGTACGAAGCCGCCCTCGAAGCAGTACAGGCGAGGAACCGGGCCGCCCCGGCGCGTCCAGTACCTGGTCCTTCCGTACAGACCGCAGCACACCAGCGCTCCGCCGAGCAGCAAGCAGCTCATCACGGCCTGGAACCAGGCGGGTGCGTCACCCCTCGGTTTGAACACCAGGATCGCCGACCCGAGGCCCCCGAGGAAGAGCATGCCGATGATCAGGTTCATTCGCTCCTGGAATCGACCGGGATACGCCGTGACGATGACACGGCTCCCGTACCCGCTGGCCGCGCCCATCGTCGTCGCTTCCGCACGCTCGCTCATGACCCCCCTCCCAGCCCCTTCGCCCCTTACCCAGGCCGGGGCCAAGGTATCCAGGGGGACCGTTGAGTGAAGCCTGCCCCCGGCGGTGATCACCGGAATAAGCGGCTCGCACGGTTCGCTGTGTTTTGTCGTGGAAGATCACATCGAAAGTGCTGGGAACTCACCGGCGCAACGCCGGGCTGCGACAGAGCTGATCGATGAGGCCCGGGCCGGCAAGGTGCGGCTGATCGAGTCCTTGGAGCGCCTGTGGGACGGCGTCGTCGAAGCGTCCGCCGTGAGCAACATCGACGACGAGCACGATCCGGAGGGAGCCACGGTCGCTTTCGAACGGGCCCAGCTGCGGGACGCGCTCAAGCAGGCGCGCGCGGACGTGCAGGACCTGGATCGAGCCGCGGAGCGGGTGCGCACCGGTGAGTACTGGGTCTGTGAGTGCTGCGGAGGCCCGATCGCCGCTGCGCGGCTCACCGCCCGGCCGACGGCGACGGTCTGCATTGCCTGCGCGAACAAGGCGGCCAAGGCGGCCAGGTGAAGTGGCCGAGTCCGGGCAGGTCAGAGGAGCTCGAGGGGCTGTGGGCGGGTCGGGGGCGGGAAGGACTCGTCAAGGGTGCGGAGGTCGTCATCCGTGAGGTGCAGGTCGAGGGCTGCGTGGTTTTCCTCGACGTGCGCCGCGGTGGACGCTTTGGGGATGGCGATGACGTCGTCCCGGCGCAGCACCCAGGCGAGTGCCACCTGGACGGGCGAGGCCGCATGGGTGGCAGCCACGGCGGCCAGGGCCTCGTGGCCCAGCAGACGGCCCTGTTCCACGGGTGAGTAGGCCATGACCGGGATGGAGAGTTCCCGGCAGCGGGGAAGCAGGTCGTACTCCGGGCCTCGCCGGGTGAGGTTGTAGAGCACCTGGTCGGTCTGCGGGCGGGCGCCGTCGGGTAGGTCCGCGAGGTCGTCGACGTCGAAGTTGCTGACGCCCCACGAGCCGATACTGCCTTCCGACACCAGTGACTCCAGGGCCTCGACCGTCTCGTGCAGCGGCACGCTGCCCCGCCAGTGCAGCAGGTAGAGATCGATACGGTCGGCCCCCAGACGGCGCAGGCTCGCGTGGCAGGCGGCGACCGTGCCCTTTCTGCCGGCGTGGGACGGCAACACCTTGCTCACGAGGAACGCCTCGTCCCGGCGGCCGCGAATCGCTTCGCCGACCAGTTCCTCGGCGGCGCCGCTTCCGTACATTTCCGCCGTGTCGATGACGGTCAGCCCGAGGTCCAGGCCACGCCGGAGAGCGGCAATCTCGTCGGAACGCCGCGAGGGATGGTCACCCATATGCCAGGTGCCCTGCCCGAGAGCGGGCACCTTCGCGCCGGAGGGGAGGGTCACTGTCCGGGCCTCTGTCATCGTGTACTCCCTCTCAGCCCCCGACGAAGCGTCGCGATCGAGCGGCCACCATGATCGCAGTCCAGGGCTCACCATGCGATGCGCGCTCGCCGAGCGTCACGCAGTATGGAAAACCCGAAGCCGTCGAACGCGTCACGGAGGGTCTTCCATGTCGAAACCACCGCTTCCCGACGAGGCAGTCGCGATGTTGACGAAGGCCAATCCGGCCGTGGTCACGACCCTGCGCTCGGACGGTCAGCCGGTGTCCACGGCTACCTGGTACCTCTGGGACGACGGCCGGGTACTGGTCAACATGGATGAGGGACGTAAGCGGCTGGAGCACATTCGCAACGACCCGCGGGTCACGCTCACCGTGCTCGACGAGGGCAACTGGTACACGCACATCAGCGTCATCGGCCGCGTCACCGAAATCCGCGAGGACAAGGAACTGGCCGACATCGACCGGCTGTCCCGGCGGTACCTCGGCAAGCCCTACGCGCGGCGGGATCGCCGCCGGTTCAGTGCCTGGATCGTGGTCGACCGCTGGCACGGATGGGGCACTCTGAAGGACTCCCGCCAACTCGGGTGAGGTCGGAGAGAAACGCCCTAGGCGCGGAATTCGGTGAGCGGATCGGTGACGGCCTCGCGCCAGCGCTCGCGGTGGCCGGTGGCGTGGAGCCGGTAGTAGACCGTCTCGCGGCGGCCTTCGGCGGGGGTGCCGTCGTGGCCGCCGATGTTGTGGGCGAGCAGGTAGTGGGCGAACAGCACGCTGCCGGCGGGGCCGGAGGCCTGGATGGGCCGGCCGAGCTCGACCTTGGGGTAGGGGCCGGGATTCATGTCGTCGATTCGGGTGAGGGCGTCGGCGCCGCGTTCGGCGAGGTACTGGCCGAAGCGGAGGTGGGTGCCCGGCCAGATCCACAGGTTCCCGCGGTGTGGCCGGTGTTGGTCGGTGAGCCAGACGCCCGCGAGCAGTGAGAAGGTGCCGGGGCGTCCGTCCGGCTCCCCGGGGGTCACGCCGTCGACGTGCGGGCCGCCGGGCCGGTGCGGCCAGTGCGGGACGGTGGTCGCCACCTGGGCGAAGTCCGGGTCCTGAGGAGCGAGTTCGGGGCGTAGCAACTGCGCTGCGAGCTCGCCGATGCCCGCGTCGCGGTAGAAGTCGAGCAGCGGGTCGCCTTCCGGGCCGAAGCGCGGCCACAGGAAGTACGGTCCGACGTGGTCGTCGGCGTACGGCTGTTTCGCCAGCATCGCCGCGACCAGTCGGCGGCCCGCGGCGATCCGCTCGCCGCTCAGGACACCGGGGACCACGACAAAGCCCTGCCGGCGGAAGGCGGTCCGCACTGTGTCGGTGAGCGTCACCATGCCATCGAGTGCAGCAGGCGGAGCGTGGCCCGGGCAACCGGATATCGGCGGGGCCGGGCCGGATCAGTATGGCCATCGGATCAGAACATGGCCCCTAACGAGGGGGGTGCGCTCACTCGAACCGGTGGCAGCGCCGGGCGCCGGCGTACCACCGGCGCACGAGCCGCGTTGCTTGGACATGGACAGTACATCCGCCACCACGGGATGCCTCCTGGGCCACCTCGACCACCACCGGTCGTTCGCCGAACTCACCGGTGCGTACTGGATGGACCCGCCGATCTACTCCGGTCTGGTCGCCGACTGGCGCGCCTACGGCAGGACGGTGCCCGGCCAATATCTCACGGAAAGCCTCCCGGAGTCCGCCTCTCCGGAGACGTGACCAGCACCTCGGTCGCCTGCTGGAGCGCCAGTTCCACGGCTGCGGGCCGGTGCACCGTACCGCTGCCGTCCGGAGGCACGAGCCAGCGCAGCGAACCCGCGATCCGGTACGGAGCCGGCACCGCGATCCAGGATCCCCTGCCGACGTAACGGATGCCGGAGCCGATCCAGCGGGTCACGGGATCGGGAGGGAGGAAGAACCCCACCCTGCGCGCGCCGAGATCGGCGAGCGTGGGGCCCGGCTCCTGCCTCGGAGCCCGCATCAGGGCGTCGAGGGCGAGCAGACCGAGATCCTCCGGCACGCTCAGCACGTCCCAGAAGCGCCCTGCCGGTAGTAATACCGTGCCACTTTCGCCGTGTTCCCATTCCCGCTTGCACGCCTGCGGGTCGGTCGCGGCTGCGGCCAGCCATTCCATCGCCTGTTTCAGAGCGGTGTGTCTCATGATTCTCCTCCGCTGTGGATGGATTCATGTGGATTCCCGAATGCCGGATCGGCATCGCCCCCGCAATCCACCTTGGTAGATATTTCTACGCTGCGGAAGGGGTGGCGCGCCGTGGCGTTTGACGCCCCTGTACGGAAGTTGACGACGGCGGGAGGACCCCCGACCGACAGTCATCTGGTCATACCTTCGCGGATTTGTTGCAGAATCCGGACAGGGCGCGCCGAAACCGAAACTGAAAAGGACATGGGTGCGGAGAAAACTGATCGGCCATCGACAGCGAACGACACAGATCGCCGAAAGCAGGGATTTCCCCACGACCCGACCCAGCCTTTTCCCCATCCGGATGCGGAGGTCTCACCATGCCCTACTCCCGGACGAACTCCCGCAGGAAACCGCGCATTTCCCGCCCGCTCGATCGCGCCACCCGAACCGGCGCCGCCCTCTTCCTCCTCCTGATCCTCGTGGCGGCCGGCACCGTGACCAGCCCCGCCACCTTTGCCGACGGGCTCGCTCCGTACGGCGTCAAGGCCCTGGTCGTCGCCGCCTCCAAGCAGGGCGCGCCCTACGCCTACGGGGCCGCCGGCCCCAACCGCTTCGACTGCTCAGGCCTGATGCTCTACGCCTTCCGCAAAGCCGGAAAGCGCCTGCCGCGCACCGCCGAGCAGCAGTACGAGCTCACCGAGCACATCCGTCGGCGGCACCGCAGCCCCGGTGATCTCGTCTTCTTCCCCACGGGTGGCGCCATGGGCCACGTCGGCATCTACGCCGGCCACGGCCGCATCTGGCACGCCCCGCGCCCCGGAGCCCGGGTGCGGCTGGAGCGGATCTGGACCAGGAACGTCCGGTACGGTCGCGCGACATAGGGCCCACGGGACAGGGCCGGAGCCTGCGGGGGAGGAGCCCGGATGAAGACCATCGGTTTGCTCGGCGGCATGAGCTGGGAGTCCACGGCGGAGTACTACCGGCTGGTCAACCAGCTGACGCGGGAACGGCTGGGCGGTCTCCATTCGGCGAAGTGCGTGCTGTATTCAGTGGACTTCGCGGACATCGAGCGACTGCAGGCCGAAGGGCGTTGGCAGGAGGCCGGCGAGGTGCTGGCCGACGCGGCCCGGGCGCTGGAGGCAGCGGGCGCGGACCTCCTCCTGCTCTGTACGAACACCATGCACAAGGTCGCCGACCAGGTGGCGGCCGCGGTGAAGCCGCCGCTGCTTCATCTGGCCGACACCACGGCGGAGGCCGTACGGGCCGCCGGCCTGCGCCGCGTCGGGCTCCTGGGCACGGCCTTCACCATGGAGCAGGACTTCTACCGCGGCCGCCTCGAGGCGCGTGGCCTCCAGGTACTCGTCCCCGATGCCGAGGGACGCGCGACGGTGCACCGGGTGATCTACGACGAGCTGTGCGTCGGCGTCGTAAGCGAGGAGTCACGCGAGGCGTACCGGGCCGTCATCGGCGGCCTCGTCGAAGCGGGCGCCGAGGGCATCGTGCTCGGCTGTACCGAGATCGAGCTGCTCGTCGGCCCCGCCGACAGCCCCGTGCCGGTCTTCCCGACGACCCGCCTGCACGCCGAGGCGGCCGTCGCGCTGGCGCTCGCCGACGGCTGGAAGAGCTCGACAGGGCGTGAGTGAACGCCCTCGTCGACACCACCTGGCAGGAGTCGGTCGGCGCCCGCCGCGCCGGTACGACGAGCTGACCCCGGCCGGGGCCCGCGCGCTCGATGGGTTCGCCGCGGAACGGGCCCGGATGCAGGCCGTCCCGCACTGCACCAGCGACGGAGGCGTCAACCCGGTCCCGGGCATCGTGATCATGGTCCTCCTGGTGATCGTGCCCGTCGCCACCGGGATCCACCTCGTCAGGCGGGGCCCGACGCGCCTGGGGCCGTGTGCCACAATCGGCGGCCCGGGGGCCAACCACACGAGGGGGATCGATGACCGCACAGCATGACGGCGTGGTCGTGTACTGGCGGCCCGGCTGCCCGTACTGCATGGTGCTGCGGATGGGGATGCGCCGGACGCGCCTGCCGTACACCGAGGTCAACATCTGGGAGGACCCCGAGGCGGCGGCGTTCGTGCGCTCGGTCGCGGACGGGAACGAGACCGTGCCGACCGTGGTGGTGGCCGGCACGGCGATGGTGAACCCGTCAACGCGTGAAGTGGTGGCGGCAGTTGAGGAGCGTGCCCCCCAACTGCTGGCCGAGGACGAGACGTCGGCGGCCCCGAAGGGCCGGTTCCGGCGGCGCTGAGACGGTGGGGCCCGCTCAGGCCGCCCGCAGGGTCGCCCGCACCGGGCGGCCGGGCTGGAGGGTGAGGCCGGTGCGGGGCGGGATCTCGCCGGGGTCGACGGCGAAGTGGAAGCGCTGGGCCAGGGTGGCCAGGACGAGAACCGCCTCGACCGTGGCGAAGCGGGCGCCGAGGCAGGCCCTGGCCCCGCCGCCGAAGGGGAACCAGGCATGGTCGGGCACCGGGTCCGGGGCGTCGGCGTCCCAGCGCTCGGGCCGGAAGGCGACGGGGTCGGGGAACCAGCGCGGGTCGCGGTGGGCGCTCCACTGGCTGGCCCACACCACCGTGCCCTCGGGGATCGGCCGCCCGCCCATCGTCGAGCCCTCCTTGGCGATGGCGGTCATCAGCCACACCGGAGGGAAGAGCCGAAGGGTCTCCTTCACCACCTGGTCGGTCCAGGTCAGCTCCTTGAGGTCGTCGTACCCCGGGTCGCGCCCGCCGAGCACCCGGGTCAGCTCCTCCGTGAGCCGCGCCCGGGCCTCGGGACTGCGGGAGAGCAGATACCAGGCCCAGGTGAGCGTGGTGCCGGTGGTCTCGTGGCCGCCGATGTAGAGGGTGACCGCCTCGTCGCGTATCTCCTTGTCGGTCAGCGGCAGGTCCTCCTCGTCCCGGGCGGCCAACAGACGGCTGAGCAGGTCGTCGCGCTCCTCGCCGCTGCGCCGCCGCTGCTCGGTCACCCGTCCCACCTCGGCGTCGATGACCTCGACGGCCGCCTTCAGCTTCCGCCGGCCCGGCGTCGGAACCCACGGTGGCAGAAACAGCGTCAGCCCCCGGAACTCGTCACCGATGGCCTGCTGTGCGGTGTCCATCGCGGCCCCGATCACCTCTTCGCGCCCCGCCGTGTCCGCCCCGAACAGGGTGCGTACGGCGATGCGTTGGGTGAGCGCGAGCATCTCCCGCCGTACGTCGACCCGCTGCCCCGCCCGCAGGGACTCCGCCAGCGCGGCGGCCGACTCCGTCATCGTCTCCGCGTACGACCGGACCTGGCGGGGGCGTACGGCCGGCTGCACCAGCGCGCGCTTGCGCCGCCAGGCGGGCCCTTCCGAGGTGACGACCCCTTCGCCCAGCACCAGCTTGAAGGCCCAACCCAGCTCCGGATGCCGGAAGACGGTCTCGACCCCGGTGAGCAACTCCCCGATGTGCTCGGGGCGGGAGACGAACACCGACCGTTGCGGCCCGAGCCGCCATCGCACCAGATCGCCGTGGTCGCGCAGCCGCTCGAAGAAGCCCAGCGGGTCCCGTGCGAAGGCCGGAATGCTGCCGATCAGGGGTAAGCCGCGCGGACCGCGAACAGGAGCCGGGGCGGGGGCGGTCGGGGTCACGGGGGCGTCTGTGGTCATGGGTCATTCCCTCGGGCGGTGGGCGGGCGTCGGAGGCGCGTGACCGCACAAGCAAAGCGCCCCAGCACGTCGCGCGCCAGAGGGTGATTGACCGCCCGGAGTGGGCACACGTCCAGCAGGATTCAGGATCCGTGTCACTGGGAGGCAGTCGTGGAAGTCTCGGGCATCATCAGCGCCATCGTGATCGGCTTGATCATCGGCGTGCTGGCGCGGCTGGTGGTGCCGGGCCGCCAGCACATCGGCGTGATCTGGACCATCCTCATCGGCATTGTGGCGGCACTGATCGGATCGGCCATCGCCAAGGCGGTGGGCGTGGCGGACACCAAAGGCGTGGACTGGATCGAGTGGGTGATCCAGATCGGCCTGGCGGCGGTCGGTATCGCCGCCCTGGACCGTGGCCGGGCGCGCCGCTGAGTCGTACGGCGCACCTGGGCGGTTACTCGTTCAGAGGTCGAATTCGGCGGGCGACAGGTCGAGGGTGTAGCAGGCCTCGCGGACGACGGCCTGCTCGTCCTTGTCGAAGTTGCCGTCGGCGCCGCCGATGACGATGCCGATCTGGATGACGGCGCGGGCCTCGGCGGGCTTCTTCTTGGCCTTGGCGACTTCCTGCAGGACGCTGACCTTGCCGAAGTCGAAGTCGGCGGTCAGCTTGTTGAGGTAGTCGTCGAAGCGCCGCTGGAGGTCGTCGGCGGGGAAGTTCTGCAGCACCTCGTTGGTCGCGATGAGCTGGGCGACGCGCCGCCGCTCGGTCGGGTCGATGGACCCGTCAGCGGCGGCGACGAGGGCGCAGATGGCCATGCTGGCGTCGCGGAAGGCCCCGCTCTTGAGGTCGTTCTTCTTGGCGTTGAGCTGGGTCTGCATCGTCGATGCGGATTCCTTGAGCCGGTCCCACAGGGCCACGGTCTCTCCTCATGTCTTGGTCAAGCGTTGGCAATGGAGCCAACGAAGGGGCGTGCCCCGAAGTGCCTGAACCGATCGGACATGTCCCGGCTCCGTCCGGGGTATCGGAAGGAACAACTGGGACGTATCGCGTCGTATGATGCCATTGAGGTGATCATGGATGAAGTTCGGGATCTCGACCTTTGTGACTGACGAGGGCATCGCGCCCGCCACTCTCGGCCCCGCGCTGGAGGAGCGCGGCTTCGACTCGGTGTTCCTCGCCGAGCACACCCACATCCCGGCCAGCCGGGAGACCCCGTACCCGGGCGGCACCGAGCTGCCCCGGATGTACTACCGCACGCTGGACCCGTTCGTGGCCCTGTCCGCCATGGCGCCGGTCACCAGCGACCTGCTGCTGGGGACCGGTATCGCCCTGGTGGTGCAGCGGGACCCGATCATCACCGCGAAGGAGGTCGCCTCCCTGGACCTGGTCTCCGGCGGCCGGGCGGTGTTCGGGGTGGGCGCCGGCTGGAACCGGGAGGAGATGCGCAGCCACGGTACGGATCCACGCACCCGGGGCCGGCTGATGGACGAGCGGATCCGCGCCATGATCGAGCTGTGGACCAAGGAGAAGGCGGAGTTCCACGGCGAGTTCGTCGACTTCGACGCCGCGTACTGCTGGCCCAAGCCGGTGCAGAAGCCGCACCCGCCGATCTACGTCGGCGGTGCCAGCGAGCGGACCTTCGCCCGTGTGGCCGAGTACGGGTCGGCGTGGCTGGTCTCCGGCATCCACCCGAAGGAACTGGGCCCGCAGATCGACCGCATGCGGCAGAAGGCCGGCGCCGACGCGGCCGTCGTGGTGTACGCGGCCCCGCCCGACCGCGAAGCCGTCGAGGCGTACGTGGAGCTGGGCGTGGAGCGCGTGCTGCTCTACCTGCCGACCGAGCCGGAGAGCGAAACACTGCGCACCCTTGACGAGTTGGCCGAGGTCGCGTCGGCCTACCGGTGAGGCCGGTGCCACGGCATGCCCGACATGGCGCAGGACGAGGCACGGCGGCGGTTCGCCGACGCCCGGGTGGCGCGGCTGGCCACCGTCGACGCCGACGGCCGGCCGCATCTGGTGCCGCTGGTCTTCGCCGTGCGCGACGACCTCGTCGTCTCCGCCGTCGACCACAAGCCGAAGCGGTCGCCCCGGCTGAAGCGGCTCGAGAACATCGCCGCCAACCCGGCGGTCTGCCTGCTGGCGGACGCGTACGACGACGACTGGGACCGCCTGTGGTGGGTCCGCGCCGACGGCCTCGCCCGCCTCGCGACCCCGCAGGAGGCCGCGGACGCGGTGGCGCTGCTGGGTGAGCGCTACGAGCCGTACCGCCGCCGGCCGCCGGACGGGCCGGTGATGATGGTGGCCGTCCGGCGGTGGCGGGGGTGGCGTGCCGTATAGGCCGCAGCAGCGCCCGGCCGGCCGCCGGCGCGAGCAGCCGTCAGCGCAGCCAACGGCGCCGGACGGCTGCGCCGCGTGCTCGTCGGCTGCCTGCTGACGACGCTGGAATTCCCGCTGCTCCACCGCGAGTTGCGGGACGACGCCGATCCGCCGGCCATCGGTGTCCGGTACGCGCGCGATCTGCTGCTCATCGCGGCGGCCGGGCTGTCGGCGACCCGCCTGTGGAGGGCGACGGCTTCGGGTCGGGTGACTCGGCCAGCCGCTTGATGACGTCCAGGCGCGCGTCCCAGGTGGCCGCGACCCGCGCCATCCAGCGGGCCGTGGCGTCGAGGCGCTGCGGCTCGACGCGGTAGCGCCGTTCCCGCCCGCTGCGCCGGCTGCTGACGAGCCCCGCCTTCTCCAGCACCGACAGATGCTGGACCACGGCCTGCCGGCTCACCGGCAGCTCCTCGGCCAGCCCGGTCGCGGTGGCCTCCCCCCGTGCGGCGAGCCCGTCGAGGACGCGCCGCCGCATGGGGTCCGCGAGTGCGGCCAGGACCTCGTCGACCTGGTCGAGACCGGTCATGCGCCCCGCTGTTCGGCGTGCCGGAGCAGCGACTCCAGGGCGCCCGGCCAGCCGCCCGAGTGGCTTTCGTACGAAGCGGTGGCCTGGCGCTCGGCCGGGATCTCCAGCTTGGCGAAGCCGCTCTCGACCAGGCTGAGCCGGGTGCCGTCGCCGTCCTCGGCGAGCGTGAACTCGACCAGCGTCGAGTTGTCGTCCGTGGCCTCCTCGCCCGGGTGGGCGCTGGCCCACCGGTACGCGAAGTAGTGCGGCGGGTCGACCTTCTCGATGCGGGTGAGGAAGACCCCGTACTGGCCGTGGTCGAGCACCATGATCCCGCCCGGCCGGAGATCGACGTCGGTCGGCTTGCCCTGCCCGAACCACGCTCCCACGTGCTCGGATTCGGTGAGCACCGCCCAGACGCGCTCGATGGGGGCGGCGATGGTGATCTCTCGTTCGATACGGTCCGCCGACATGACGGCCTCCAAGGGGGTTGGGTCCGATACGTGCAACTCCAGGCTTGCACGTCTGTCGCGGACGCGCAAGCCTGAACTTGCACATGGCCGAGGTGTGGCGGCTCACCCGGCCGCCGCCTACCGTGGGGGACAACCCCGAGACAAGGCCGGCACATGATCAATGGCGCTCATGTCATCCTCTACAGCCGCGACGCCGAGGCGGACCGGGCGTTCTTCCGGGACGTACTGGGTTATCCGCACGTCGACGGAGGCGGCGGCTGGCTGATCTTCAAGCTGCCACCCGCCGAGGTCGCCGTACACCCCACCGACGGCACCGGGAGCCACGAGCTCTTCCTGATGTGCGACGACGTCCACGCGACCGTGGCCGAACTGACCGCGAAGGGCGTGGAGTTCGTCAAGCCGGTCAGCGACCAACGCTGGGGACTGCTGTGCGTCCTGCGGCTGCCGGGCGGCGGTGAACTCGGGCTCTACGAGCCACGCCACCCGCGCGCCCACGAGCTGTGAACGGGAGGTCGGTCATGGCGATCCTGGGGCACGACCGTTACTGCGACGAGCTGCTCACCCAGACCGGACTGCTCAGAGAACTGCTCGCCGGCGCCGACCCCACCACGGACGTGCCGACCTGCCCCGGCTGGACGCTCACCGATCTCGTACGGCACGTCGGAGGCAACCTGCGTACGGTCGGCACAGCCGTACGCACCGGCGAACCGGTCGACGACCCGGAGCGGCAGGTGCCGGACCTCACCGGACCGCAGGGCGACGCGGCGGACGCGCGGGACGCCTGGCTCGGGGATGCCGCCGAGGAATTCGCGCGCACCCTGCGGGCGGCCGGGCCGGACGGAGAGGCGCAGGTGTGGGGGCTGCCGGCGAGTACCGGATTCTGGGCCCGGCGCGCCGCCCACGACGTGGTCATCCACCGGGCCGACGCGGCCGCCGCCCTGGGCGCCGAATACAGCGTCGCCCCCGAGGTGGCCACCGATGCCGTCGACGAACTGCTGGAGCTGATGAGCGCCCCGGGCGCCACCCCGCGCCTCGCCGAGCCACGCGGGGACGCCGGCGCGAGCATCCACCTGCACGCCACCGACGTCCGCCCCGAGCTGAACGCCGAGTGGCTGATCGAACTCGGCGACGGCGGCTTCACCTGGCGCCGTGGCCACGGCAGGGCGGCCGTCGCGCTGCGAGGTCCGCTCGGCGACGTCCTGCGGGTCTTCTACCGGCGGCTGCCCGCCGGCAGCGCCCGGGTGGAGGTGCTGGGCGAGGGCACGCTGCTGGACTACTGGCTGGAAAGGGTCTCCCTCGGGTGAGGGAGTCATCTCCCGTACGCCGAAGGAGTTGTGATGGCGACCGCAATCTCGGCCGACCGCACCCCCATCGTCTACGACCGTACGGGCAACGGGCCACCGCTCGTCGTCGTGTGCGGCGCCCTTGCAGGCCGAGCGGCCGTCGCGCCGCTCGCCGGCCTGCTGGCCCCCGACTTCACCGTCCTGTCCTACGATCGGCGTGGCCTCGGCGCCAGCGGCGACACCGCGCCCTACGCCGTCGAGCGCGAGATCGAGGACCTGGCCGCCGTGATCGCCGAGGCCGGCGCGCCGGCGTACGTCTTCGGTCACTCCTCCGGCGCGGTCCTGGCCCTGGAGGCGGCCGCCCACGGCCTCGACATCACCGGACTGGCGCTCTACGAGCCGCCGTTCGTCGTCGACGACAGCCGCCCGCACCCGCCGGAGGACTTCACGGAGCAGCTCACCGAGCTCACGAAGTCGGGCCGCCGGGACGAGGCGGTCGAACTCTTCCTGACCAAAGGCGTGGACCTCCCTCCGACGGCGGTCGCGCAGATGCGCGGGATGCCCATGTGGCCGGGGCTCGCCGCCGCCGCACACACCCTCGCGTACAACATCGCGATCATGGGTGACTTCTCCGTTCCGGCCGGCCGGGCGGGTGCCGTCGAGGTTCCGACTCTCGTCCTGGACGGCGGCAACAGCCCGGCCTGGGCCCGTAACGCGGTCCGCGCCGTCGCCGACGCCATCCCGGGCGCCCGGCGGCTGACCCTGGAGGGCCAGGACCACGGCGCCGCCCCCGACGCCCTGGCGCCGGTGCTGCGGGACTTCTTCGGCGAACCCGAACCCCCGGCGAACATCTGACTTGCCTGCATGATTACTGCCCCTCCAGGGATCTCGTCGTCACTTCACTGACGGATCCCGGCGGGCGAATGTGACGGCCGGACGGCGGGCACCCTATGAGTCATGCACCCCCGCAGCGCCATCGCCGCCGCACTGCTCTGCACCGCAGTCCTCGCCGTCGTCGGCTGCGACACCGGCACGGGCGCGGGCCCCGGCGCCGGCGCGCCGGCCGGCTCCACCGGGACGAGCTCCGCGCAGAAGGCGCGGGTGCCCGAGTTCGTCGGCATGGGCCTGCAGTCCGCGCAGGACTCCGCGCAGGCGGCCGGCTTCGCCACCCTCACCTCGCACGACTCCCTGGGCCGGGACCGTATGCAGCTCTTCGACCGCAACTGGAAGGTCTGCTCCCAGAACATCGCGGCGGGCAGGACCGTCCCCGTCGACACCGAGTTGGACTTCGGTTCCGTCAAGCTCGGCGAGAAGTGCCCGGCGAAGGACCAGGCCACACCGAGCGCGGCCGGCGACACGATGCCGGACTTCGTCGGCACGTCGGTCAAGGCCGCGCGCCGAGCGCTCGACTCGTCGACCTCGATCAGGGTCAAGGACGCGACCGGCGACGACCGGACCGTCCTCCTTGAGAGCGACTGGCAGGTGTGCGCCCAGGATCCCAAGGCCGGAGCAGCCCTGAAGGGGCAGCCGGTGACCTTCTCCGCGGTGAAATTCGGCGAGAGCTGCCCGTAGGCATGTCCTAGGCATGTCCCCCGGGAGGTCACTTCTGGGCGTGGCCGCCCAGATAGAACAGCAGGATGACGAATCCCGCGAACAGATGCGTCGCGAAGACATAGATCAGAACGCGAAGCAGCACAGCCCGCTGCTTGTACTTCTCGGTACCCGCCCCGGTACTCGCCGGGGCCTCCGTAGGGGCGGCCCCGTCGTCACTCATTCCTCGATCCTATGGGAGCGCCCCACACGCACCGGAGCAGACGCAGGTGCGTCATTTGACTGATTGCGGGCGGCGCCGGCCGCTTCTAGCGTCGAGTCATGACAGCCAATGACGTGCAGCAGATCGAGCAGGCCAATGCCTCCGGCCGTATCCCGGTCGTTTTCGTTCACGGTCTGTGGCTGCTCCCCAGCAGCTGGGACCGCTGGGCGACCCACTTCGAGCAGGCCGGATACGCGCCGGTCCTCCTGTCCTGGCCCGACGACCCCGAGACCGTCACGGATGCGAACGCCCACCCGGAGGTCTTCGCGGGCAAGACGGTCGGGGAGGTCGCCGACCACACCGCGAAGCTGATCGGGACGCTGGAGAAGAAGCCCGCCGTGGTCGGGCACTCCTTCGGCGGCCTGATCACTCAGATCATCGCCGGCCGCGGCCTGTCCGCCGCGTCGGTCGCCATCGACCCCGCCCCCTTCCGCGGCGTGCTGCCGCTGCCGGTGTCGGCGCTGCGCTCGTCCGCGCCGGTGCTGGGCAATCCGGCCAACCGGCACCGGGCGGTGCCACTGACGTACGACCAGTTCCGCTATGCCTTCGCCAACGCGGTCAGCGAGGAGGAGGCCAAGGAGCTGTACGACACCTTCGCGGTGCCGGCCGCGGGTGCGCCGCTCTTCCAGGCGGCGACGGCCAACTTCAACCCGTGGACCGAGGCCAAGGTCGACACCGAGAACCCGGACCGGGGGCCGCTGCTGCTCATCTCCGGAGAGAAGGACCACACCGTGCCCTGGGCGATCACCAACGCCTCGTACAAGAAGCAGCAGCGCAACGCGAGCGTCACCGAGATCACCGAGGTCGAGGGGCGCGGCCACGCGCTGACCATCGACAGCGGCTGGAAGGAAGTCGCCGACACCGCGCTGGCCTTCGTGCGCCGCTTCGTCTGACCGAGCGCCGAGCACCGTCGATCAGCTGCGCGGCGCATCGGCTGAGGCAGTGCCCGCACCTCAGGAGACGGTGCGGCTCAACAGACGGGCCGTCTCGCGCAGGGCGTCGTCTATCGGCTCGGGCCGGAGGCCGAAGGTCCGGGTCGCCGCGGTGGAGTCGAGGACGAAGGGGCGGTCGAACTGGTATCGGGTGGTGCGCAGTTCACGCACCATCGTCGAGAACAGTCCGGTGGCCCAGAGCGCCGGGTACGGGATCGTCGTCAGCTTCGGCGCGGGGAGGCCGGATGCCTCGGTGAACCGGGTGGCGAGTTCGCTGACGGTCAGCGGGGCGGTGGTCGGTACATGCCATGCCTTGCCCCAGGCCCGCTCGTCACCGGCCACGGTCACCAAGATCGACGCGACGTCGTTGGTCGAGGTCCAGCTGTGCGGCTGGTCGAGTGGTGTGGGGGAGTAGGCCCGCCGGCCGGCGAGCAGGGGCTCGCCCAGCGCGAAGGTGAGGATCGAGTTCGCCTGGACGTAGTCGCTCGCCCGGACCTCGGTGGCCCGGATCCGGCCGGACCGGTGGGCGGCGAGCGCGTCGCGCCACATGTCGGCTCGCATGCGCAGCTTGGGATGGGTGGCGGCGAGCGGGGTCTCCTCGGTCATCGGGCCGTCCACCGCCCCGTATCCGTACAGGCAGCTCAGGGTGACGAGGGTCGCGCCGCTGCGCTCGGCGGCGGTCAGCAGTGAGGAGGCCAGCGGCGGCCAGTCCGTGAGCCAGCGGTGGTACTGCGGGTTGGCGCAGTTGTACAGGGCCGTGGCGCCCTCGGCGAGCGCGCCGAGCCGGTCGGGGTCGGTGGCGTCCGCGGCGATCCGCTCGATCGCCGGGTGCTCGGGACCGCTGCCCCGGCGCGTCACGATCCTGACCTGTTCGCCGCGTCGGGCCAGGAGCTGTGCCGTGGCGACACCGGTGGCACCGCTACCGACGATCACGTGCAGGGACATGGGGGTCTCCTCTCGAACGAGAGCGATGCTCTCTCTTGCGAACAATGGTCACACCCGCTCCAGCTCCTCGTCAAGAGCACCGCTCTCGAATATGTGCATCGCTTACGGCGGCTGCCAGGACCCGGCAGAATTGATACCGTCCTCCTCGCCGGGGTCCGGCAATATGCGGGGTAGGGGAGAGCGATCGTGGCCGTGGGTGGCGTACCGCCGGGGTTTCTCGGCGGGTATCCGCGCATGCTGTCCGAGGTGTCGACCACCGGCCGCCGGCTGCGCCGCCCGGAACTGGACGCGCTGCGGGAGTTGGGCGAGCGTGCGGCGGAGTCCGGACAGGGCCTGCGCGAGCTGGTCGGGCACTACCTCGGCGCCACCCATCAGGCCTGGAGCACACTGCCCGGCGTCGTCACCGCGGGCGGCGCCGCGGAGATCCGGAGGGTCGGCGACGCCGTGCTGGCCGCGGCGGAAGCAGCGGTGGCGGCACTCGGCGAAGGGCACGAGCGGGCGCAGCGGTTGCTGGCCAGGCGGGAGGAGGCGGCCCGCCGGGAGTTCGTCGACGACCTGCTGTACGGCCGCAGCGACCCGGGGCTGCTGGCCGAGCGCGCCGAGCGGTTCGGGTTGCGGCTCGGGCGTGCGAGCGCGGTCGCGGTGGCGGTCGCACGCGACAAGGAGACGTACGAGGACGTGCAGCCGGTCGTCCGCCGGATCGAGCGGGAGCTGACCGGCCGGTTCGGCGAACGGGATGTGCTTCTGTCCACCAAGGACGGGCGGCTGGTGTGCATCGCCCCGGGCGGCGAGGGCGGGGTCTTCGACACCTTCGCGGACCTCGCCCAGCGGCCGGGGCCCGGGTACGCTCCGGCGCGCCGGGTCGCGGTGGGACGCGCCCACTCCGGTCCCGGCGGCATCGTGCGGTCGTACGAGGAGGCGCTCGGCGCGCTGGACCTCGCCGACCGGCTGCGGCTGCGCCCGCCCGTGCTGCACGCCGCCCAACTGCTGGTCTTCCCCGTGCTCATGCGCGACCGGGAAGCCATGGCCGACCTGGTCCGCACCGTGCTGGGACCGCTGGCCCAGGCGCGCGGCGGGGCCGGGCCGCTGGTGGAGACCATCGCCGTCCACGCGCAGGCCGGATACGTCAACGCCGAGGCCGCCCGCCGGCTCGGCCTGGGGGTGCGCACCCTCACGTACCGGCTGGAGCGGATCAGGGCGCTGACCGGCTACGACCCCGGCGACGCCCTGCACCGCTACACGCTGGAGACCGCGGCCTTGGGCGCCCGGCTGCTCGGCTGGCCGGAACAGCCGCTTTAGGGCACGAACGGTTGCACCCCGAGCAGGCCGTCAGATACCCGTCAAGATTGCCGGGAACTGGCAATGTGCGCCGGGCTCCTGTGCTGCCACCATCTTCCTGGCACCGAGAAACGTACCGGCGGGGGTCGGTACAACTCGGTGGAACGGACGTCGACGCCCTCGACGGGGGAAGTACGGGGGCACGGGGGAGAGGGCGTCGACGCCGCCATCACCGCTTGCGGGCGACCCCGACGTACATGGGGACGGGGAGCTCGCTGCCCGCCGACCGATCGGGCTCGGGGTCGGGCTCGGGCCGCCAGTGCGGGGCCGAGACCACGCCGGGGTCGAGGAGGTCGAGGCCGTCGAAGAACCGGACGACCTCGGCATGGGTACGGGGGTAGAGGCCGGTGCCACCCTTGCGGTACGAGGCGGCGACCTTGGCGATGGCCTCGGGGTCCACGTCCGGTGTGAGCTGGGTCAGGACGAGATAGCTGCCCGGCGCGAGCGCGTCCAGGTAACGGCGGACCAGGCCGTACGCGTCGTCCTCGTCCTCCGACACGAAGTGCATGAGGGCGACCATGGACAGCGCCACGGGCTCCGCGAAGTCCAGCATCTCCTGCGCCGGTTTGAGTATCCGCTCCGGCTCCCGGACGTCCGCCTGAAGGTAGTTGGTCGAGCCCTCGGGCGCGCTGCGCAGCAGGGCCTCGGCATGGCGCAGGACGATGGGGTCGTTGTCCGCGTAGACGATCCGCGACTGCGGCGCGACCTCCTGGGCGATCTGGTGGAGGTTGGGCTCGGTGGGGATGCCGGTGCCGATGTCGAGGAACTGCCGGATGCCCTGCTGGGCGAGCAGGCGCGTCGCGCGGTGCATGAAGCGGCGGTTGGCCCTGGCGCCCACCTTGACGACCGGGTCGAGGCTGAGGATGCGCTTGCCCAGCTCCTCGTCGACCGGGTAGTTGTCCTTGCCGCCCAGGAACCAGTCGTACACGCGCGCCGGGTGCGGCTTGCTGGTATCGATACGGTCGGTGTGGTCGGTACGAGCTGTCGCGGGCTCATGTCCGGTCATACAGCGCTCCGTTGCGGTGTCGGTCGATCCATCAGTCGGTCAGGAGAGCAGAAAGTCGGCCTCGCCGTCCTTCGCCCCCTGGATGAACGCGGTGAACTCGCTGTCCGTGCAGATCAGGGCGGGCCCGTCCGGATCGGTGGACTGCCGCAGGGCGATCCGGCCGTCGCCCAGCCTCATCGCCTCGATGCAGTTGCCGCCGTTGCCACCGCTCCAGGGCTTGTGCCAGCCCTCGGTGCCGAGGTCGGCGGCGCGCATCCCGTTGCGTATGCCGCCGTTCCTGACGATGTGTCCGCGATCCATTCACAGCTCCTTGCGGAAATCCCGGAGGATCTCCTTCGTACGTTGCGCGGTGGCCGCCTGCGCCACCATGTGGTCCATGACCTCCAGGTGGGAGGCGACCTCGGCCCGCTCGTCGAGGTAGACGGCGCCGGTCAGATACTCGACATAGACCATGTCCGGCAGCTCCGGAACGGCGAAGCGGAAGAGGACGAACGGCCCGTACGTGCCGGGGTGGTGCCCGGAGGCGAACTCGGCTATCTGCACCGTGACGTTGGGCATCGTGGCGGCCTTGAGCAGCCGGTCGGCCTGGGCGCGCATGACGGCCGGGGTGCCGACGGGCCGGCGCAGCACGGTCTCGTCCAGCACCACCCACAGGCGCGGGGCGTCGGGGCGGGTCAGCAGGGTCTGGCGTTCCATGCGCAGCGCCACGTGGCGTTCGATCTCGTCGGGGCTGATCTGCCCGACGGAGCCGGTGCGCAGGATGGCTCTTGCGTAGTCCTCGGTCTGCAACAGGCCCGGGATGAAGTGGGGTTCGTACGAGCGGATCAGACTCGCCGCACCCTCCAGGCTGACGTGCACGCTGAACCAGTCCGGCAGTATGTCGTGGAACCGCTGCCACCAGCCGGGCTTGTTGGCCTCCTCGGCGAGCGTGATGAAGGCGTCGGCCTCGTCTGCGGCGATCCCGTAGGCCCTCAGCAGCAGTTGGACGTACGGGATCTTCAGCGCGACCTCGGCGGTCTCCATCCGGCGGATGGTGGTGGGCGCCACCCGGAGCACCGTGGCGGCATCCTCGCGGCGCAACCCCGCCTTCTCCCGCAGGGTTTGAAGGCGTTTGCCGAGGACGACCTGACCCACCGTCGGGGCCGGCCGCGGTTCACTCACGTCTGCCTCCCCCGAACGCTCGTGTGAGCAGTGTGGCATGTTCGGGGCGTGCGGCATGGGCACTCTGGAAATTTCAGAGTGACCCTTGCCAAGTGCTCGCGGCGGAGCGCATAGTAGCGCCGTGACCGCACCCGGTAACGCGATGACACAGTGGCCGTCAGGCCCGGATACCGGCACCGAAGGCGGCCGCCGGTACGCCTTCGCACTGCCGGCGCAAGCGGAGTCCGTCGCATACGCCCGTGGTCGGACGCGGGCGCGACTGGCTCGCTGGAATCTCGACGCGGGCGCCCGCGAAACCGCTGCCCTGGTGGTCTCCGAACTCGCCACCAACGCCGTCGTCCACGCCGGCGGTGAAACGATCCTGTGCGAGCTGGCGGATCACGGACTGCGGCTGTACGTCGCGGTGCACGACCATGGGGTTGGCCCGAACAGCCCTCGGGCCAACCCCCTCCCCGGCGAGGCCGACAGCGGCCGCGGACTGCTGGTTGTCCAGTGCCTCAGCGAAGCATGGGGCGTCCATGACACCGAGCCCGGCCCGGGCCGTGTGGTCTGGGCCGAACTGCCCTACGGCGCGGGACTCCTGCCCGGCTGAAACACGTACGGCGTCGTGGTGCTCAGCGCCGCGAAGCCGAGCCGCTCCAGGATCGGCCGGCTCTGCGAGGAGGCGTCGACCTGCAGAAAGCGGTAACCAAGCTCGGCCGCGATACCGGCCCGGTGGCCGACCAGCGCCCGGTAGATCCCCCGGCCCCGCCACGCGGGTACGGTGCCGCCGCCCCACAGGCTCGCGAAGCCGGTTCCGGGGTGCAGCTCCATCCGCGCCGAGCACACCGGCACGTCGCCGGCCATCGCGAGGACCACGCTCACCGTGTCCGGGCTCTTGGTGAGTTGGCCGAGCACCTGCTGCCGCAGGCGGGAGCTGCTCGTGCCGAAGGCCTGGTCGTGGACGTCCATTGCCAGATCCACGCCGGCCGGGTCGGTCACCGCCTCCAGGCGGACGCCCGCCGGCAGGGCGACGCCCGTGGGCAGCTCGGCGACTTCGGCGATCATCAGCGTCTCCGCGGGCTCGGGCGTGAACCCGGCCGCCGCCAGCCTCGCGCCGAGGTCGGCGGGGCGGTCATGGTCGTACAGCTTCCACTCGAACTCCCGCCCGAGGGAGGCGAAGTACCCCACCTGCTCCTCGATCGCCGCGTCGGCCGTGGTCTGGTCAAGACCGGACCAGACCACGCCGTTCCAGTCGTTCTCGGCACCGACCTGCCGCACCACCCCACCGGTCCGCTCGACCCGTACCCCCGGGCCGTCGGGCGGCGGGTCCTGGCGCATCTGCTGATCGAACAGGGCGCGTACCGCATCATGATCCATCCGCACATTGCAACACCGGACGGGGGAGCGCGCCAACGGGATTTTCACGGAGCGGCCCTGCGCACGCCGTCGGTCACGACAGATCGGTCACGTCAGGGACTGAAGGGCCTTGGCCGTCGCCGGGTCGGCGGGCAGGAAGGTCTCGACGGCGAGCTCGGAGACGGTCACGTCCATGGGCGTGTTGAAGGTCGTGGCCGTGGAGATGAAGGACAGCACCTGTCCGCCGTGCGCGATGCGCATCGGCAGCGCGAAGGGCAGAGCGGCCTCGGGATCGGCGCCGGCCGCCTCGTCGGGCTCCGGTACGGGAACGGGATACCCGGCGACCTCTTCGTACAGCGACCGCAGCGGCCCGGATCCGCGCAGGGCTGACTGACGCTCCATGCGCTCCAGCAGATGCGCCCGCCACTCGCCGAGGTTGAGGATGCGCGGGGCGAGTCCCTCGGGGTGGAGGGTGAGCCGCATGGCGTTCATCGGCGGCCGCAGCAGGTGGTCCGCGGCGCCGGCGACCAGAGCCGCGATGCCGCGGTTGGCCGCCATGACGTCGTACGTCCCGTTCATCACCAGCGCCGGATACGGCTCGTACGCGGTCAGCAGCCGCTCCAGGCCGGTGCGCAGCGGGTCCATCGCGGGGTCGTGCAGGGGGGTCTCGGGGTAGGCGGGGGCATAGCCGGCGGCGACGAGCAGGGCGTTCCGGTCGCGTACGGGGACCTCCAGCTGCTCGGCGAGCCGCAGCACCATCGGCTGGCTGGGGCGGGAGCGGCCGGTCTCGATGAAGCTGATGTGCCGGGCGGAGCTGTCGGCGCGCAGGGCGAGTTCGAGCTGGCTGATGCGGCGCTGCTCCCGCCAGCCGCGCAGCAGCGTTCCCACGGTCGTCATGGGTCAGACCGTAACTCACGCCGGAAGACACCCCTCAGCCCCCGACGGCAGGCTAACGTCCTGCTCATGCCGACCTCGCCGAAGGGCAAACCGCTGCTCCTGCTGGACGTGGACGGGCCGCTGAACCCGTTCGCGGCACGGCGCTTCCGCCGCCCACGGCTGCGCGGATACGCCACCCACCGGGTCCTGCCGGACGGCTGGGTGGCGTCCCGCGCCGCACGCGGTATCCGGGCCACGCCGCTGCGCGTACGGCTCAACCCGCAGCACGGCGCGGCGCTGCTGGGACTGCCGTTCGAGCTGGTGTGGGCCACCGCCTGGACACATGACGCCAACGCGATGATCTCGCCGCGGGTCGGCCTGCCCGAACTGCCGGTCATCGAATGGCCGGCGACGATGGAGGCGGCCCAGGACGGCATCCACTGGAAGACCCGCCACCTCGTCGCGTGGGCCGCCGGACGGCCGTTCGCCTGGGTCGACGACGGGATCCAGGACTCCGACCGGGCATGGGTCGGCGAGAACCACACCGGGGCCGCCCTCCTGCACCACGTGGACCCGCGGATCGGCCTGACCGACCGGGACTTCACGATCCTCCGGGACTGGGCGGCGGCGGCCCGGTGAGTGCGAGGGACCCGGACGAGGAGGCCCGCCGCCTGGCGGCCGAGTCCCTCGACGCCGACGACCCCACCGGCTGGTTCGAGCGCCTGTACACGGCCGCCGCGCACGGTGAGGCGGACGTGCCCTGGGACCGGGGCGCGCCGCACCGCCTGCTGGTGGAGTGGGCCCGGGCGCGCGGCCTGGACGGCAGCGGACGGCGCGCGCTCGTCGTCGGCTGCGGCCTCGGGGAGGACGCGGAGTACGTCGCCGGCCTCGGCTTCGACACCCTGGCCTTCGACATCGCCCCCACCGCCGTCCGTGCCGCCCGCGACCGCTTCCCGGGCTCGCCGGTGCGCTACCTGACGGCGGATCTGCTCGACCCGCCCGCCGAGTGGCGCCAGGCCTTCGATTTGGTCGTCGAGAGCCTTACGGTCCAGGCCCTGCCACGGACCCTGCGGCCGGCCGCCACCGCGCGCGTGGCCGGCATGGTCGCCCCCGGAGGCACGCTCCTCGTCATCGCGGCGGCCCGGGAGGAGCAGGACGGGCGCGCGGACGGGCCGCCGTGGCCGCTCACCCGGGCCGAAGTCGAGGCGTTCGCCGCGAGCGGCCTGCGAACGGTACGCATCGAGGACATCCGCGACGCGGCCGCCCCGGGAGTGCGCCGGTGGAGGGCCGAGTTCACGCTGCTGCCGTAGTGAAGACATTGGCCCAAGATCCCGGCGCACGATTGGCCCGGCCGACCGGGCCTATGGGCTCGTAGGGTCGTACGCATGACGACGAACGACCCCTCCGCGCCGGCGGCGCACGGCAGGCGCATGCCCTTCATCTCCCTCGTGCCGCACGTCTACCAGGCCATGATCGACCTGGGGGCGGCCGCCGGGAAGGGCCTCGACCCGGTCCTGGTCGAGCTGGTGAAGATCCGCGCCTCGCAGGTCAACCACTGCGCCTTCTGCATCGACATGCACGTCCGGGCGGCGCGCCGGGCGGGCGAAACCGAGGAGCGGATCTATCTGCTCAACGCCTGGGAGGAGGCCGCCGGTTACTACACGCCCAAGGAGCAGGCGGCGCTCGCGCTCACCGAAGCGGTAACCGTCCTGACCGACGGCTTCGTACCGGACGCGGTGTACGAGCGCGCGGCCGCCCACTTCGAGGACACCGAGCTGGCCCAGCTCATCGGCGTCATCGTCACCATCAACGCGTGGAACCGGATCAATGTCGCGCTCCGCACGCCCCCGGGCGGGCTCTCGTAGAGTGACGGCGTGACCGATGAGCAACTCGCCCCCATGCCGGGGGACTGGCAGCGTGCGTTGGCGATCGTCGCTCACCCCGACGACCTGGAGTACGGGGGAGCCGCCGCCATCGCCGAATGGACCGACGCGGGCCGCGAGGTCGGCTACCTGCTGGTGACGCGCGGCGAGGCCGGAATCGACGGCATGGAGCCCGAGCGGGCCGCACGGATCCGCGAGGACGAGCAGCGGGCGAGCGCGGCGGTCGTCGGCGTCGGCACCGTGGAATTCCTCGACCACCCCGACGGGGTCATCGAGCCCGGGCTACGCCTGCGCCGCGACCTGGCCGCCGCCGTCCGCCGCCACCGGCCCGAGCTGCTCGTCACCCTCAACCATCACGACACCTGGGGCGGCACGGCCTGGAACACCCCGGACCACCGCATCGTCGGCCGAGCCGTCCTCGACGCGGCGGGCGACGCGGGCAACCGCTGGATCTTCCCCGAGCTGGCCGAGCAGGGCCTCCAGCCCTGGAACGGGGTCCGCTGGACGGCGGTGGCGGGATCACCGCACCCGACCCACGCCGAGCCGGTCGGTGAGCGGGCCGTCGAACGGGCCGTCGCCTCGCTGGCCGAGCACAAGGCGTACATCGCCGCGCTGAGCGACCAGAAGCCCGCCGACTACGCCCGCGCCTTCCTCGGGCGGATGACGGAGGTGTCCGCGCAGCGCTTCGGCGGCCGCCCGGCCGTCGCCTTCCAGCTCTATCCGCGCTGAGCCCGTTGCCGGGCCAGGGTGTCGTACCCGACGAAGCCGAACATCCGCGTCCCGGGCGACAGCGGCTGGGCCGCACCCGTGAAGCGGTGCACGCCGACGCCGAATCCCGCGTCGGGCTCGGACAACCACTGCCGCTCGAAGCCGCGTTCCTCGAGCCACTCGCAGATCCGGGGCACCAGGTCCGGCGCCTTGCGATGCCGGGTCCACACCAGCGTGGCCCCGGTCGCGCACAGCTGCGTGCAGTGGGCGACGGTGCGCTCGACGTCCTCGTCGCTGATGTTGCCGAACACCCCGCACAGCAGCACCAGATCCGCGGGGACCACCCCCTCGTAGTGCCCGGTCCACGCGGCGTCGCCCACGACGACCTCGACCTGCCGCAGGTCCGCCGCCTCGGCGGCCCGCCGCGCCACCGCCGCGTTACGCGCGTCCAGTTCGACCAGCCGCGCGCTCACCTCCGCCCCCCGTGGGTGCCGCGCCAGCACCTCCAGCAGGTCGCGCCCCTGCCCCGCGCAGACGCTGACCGCCCGCAGCGGCCCCGGCGCGGCCGCGTCCAGCGCCAGACGGATCCGCTCCTGTACGACCCCGAGCCGGCGCCCGAGCGCGGAGTCCGGCCGGTCGTAGTCGTCGTGCCACTGGTGCCAGTCCATGGAGTCGACCCTACGAAAATCCCGTCGCTTCAGGGGCCTGATCCCGCGATCATGTGCGCATGGAAAACGTCCCCTACCGGCAGATCAGAGCCGCCCACACCGCACGGACAGTGACGGTCTATCAGGCCTACCGCCCCGACATCGGGGAGTACGCGGCGCTGCACGGCCGCTTCCCCGAGACGTGGAGCAGGTCGCGGATGACCTGGATCAAGCCCTCGTTCCTGTGGATGATGTACCGCTGCGGCTGGGCCCGCAAGGAAGGCCAGGAGCGCGTCCTCGCCCTGGACATCAGCCGCGAAGGCTTCGACTGGGCTCTGGCCCACGCCTGCCTGTCCCACCACGACCCCGCGCTCCACGCCGACCGCGACGCGTGGGCCGCGCGGCTGCGCGAGTCGCCCGTACGCATCCAGTGGGACCCCGAGCGCGATCTCGGCCTGCGGCCCCTGCCCCACCGCTCGCTCCAGGTCGGCCTGTCCGGCCGCGCGGCCCGGCTCTACGCCGACGAATGGCTGGTCGCCGTCCGCGACGTCACCGACCTCGCCCACCGCACACACGACCTCCTGCGCGCCGGCGACCGGGACGCGGCCGCCGCGCTGCTCCCGCCGGAGGCGCCCTACCCGCTCGACGGCGCGGTCGCCGCCGCGATCGGCGCGGACGCCCGCATCGCCCGATCCTGACAAGGGGCAGACCTGCGCCGTCGCGTGGCGCCCGCCCATGTCGGTGGGTGCGGTTGCGGCCGGGGCCCGGGGAGGGGCACTAGTACCGCAGCAGCGGGCCGAACGCGTCGCGCCGGGCGAGGCCTTCGAGTTCGTCGAGGGCGTGGCGGGCGTGGCCGGCGGCGGTGGGGTCACGGGTGTCGAGGCCGCCGGCGAGGAACTCGTCCTCGTCGAGGCGCAGGACGGTGGAGCGGTCGGCGGAGAGCCAGAGGTCGAGGTCGAGGTCCTCGACGACGAGGGAGCCGGGGGTGTCGACGACGGCGGGGCGGGCGACGTCGCAGTACCAGCCCTTGAGGGTGCCGTCGGCGGCGCGGACCTCCTTGACCGAGTACCAGCGGTCGCGCCAGTAGTGCTCGGTGAAGAGGTCGCCGGTCTCGAAGCGTACGAATCCGAAGTCGCGGCTCGCCGCGCCGGCCCAGGGGGCGCGTACGACCGCGTGGTTGCCGTCGTCGTGGAGGGCGACGGCGGGGTAGCGGACGTCCGGGCGGGGGTGCTTGACGAGGCGGACGGCGACGGGGCTGCCGGGGGTGAGCGTGGCAGCCGTATCAGTGGCGTTCATGCGGTCTAGCCTCACGCACGGCCGGGCCCGTGGCCACCGAATTGCCGGCCGGTGCCGGGGCCGGCGCGCGCCCGGCCAGCAGGGAGACCAGGGCGGCGACGGCGCTGAGGCCGGCGCAGGTGAGGGCGGCGTGCCAGTAGGCGACCGGGGCGGCGGGGGCGACCGTGGCGGAGCCGCGGAGGTAGATGCCGGAGATGGCGGACACGCAGATGGCGGCGGATATGCGCTGGGACATCTGGAGGATGCCGCCCGCGACACCGGCCGCCTCAGGTGGGGCGTGGCGCAGGACGAGGGCCTGGTTGGGGGAGATGACGAGACCGTAGGCGGCCCCGGAGCAGAGCTGGACGAGGCCGAGCAGCCAAGGCAGCGCGGACGCGGAGGCGTGCAGGGCGGTGAGGCCGCCGGCCACCAGGCACAGCGTGCCGGCGGCGAGCCCGACGGTCACCGCGTGCCGCCCGAAACGCCGCATGACGCGCCAGGCCAGCGCCGAAGTGGCGCCCATGGCAAGGGCGTTGGGGAGACTGACGGCGGCGGCCGTCATGGCGGACAGACCGAGGCCGTCCTGGAGGAACATCGCCAGTACGAGCGAGCTCGCCATCCCCGCGCCGAACTGCGCCATCGCCACGACCGTGCCCAGCACGTACGGCGCCGAGCGCGGCAGCGCCGGATGCACCAGCGGATGGCGCCCCGCGCGGGCGTAGTGCCGCTGCCAGACGGCGAACAGTCCCGCCAGCGCGCACGCCCCGCCCGCCAGGCCGAGCTTCAGGCCGCCCGGCGCCGAGGACAGGACGAACGGCAGCATCACCAGCAACGTCATCGCACCGACCAGCACCAGGCCGACCAGGTCCAGGTCGGCGTGCGCGGCGCGGGTCCGGGCGGCGGGCAGGTGGCGCGCGGCGAGCAGCAGCGTCAGCAGCCCGAAGGGTGCGTTGAGGAGGAAGGCGAGCCGCCAGCCCAGCCCGGGGCCGGCGGCGGCGATCAGCGCCCCGCCCAGCGGTGGCCCCAGGGCGGTCGCGATGCCGGCCGTCACGGCGTACATGCCCAGCGCCCGGGTGCGCAGCTGGCCGGTGAAGGTGTCCTGAAGGGTGCCGATCACCTGGGAGTTGACCAGCCCGGCGCCCGCGCCCTGCAACAGCCGCGCGGCGATCAGTACCCACGGGTGCGCCGCGCTGCCCGCCACCGCGCCGATCGCCACGAAGGTCGCGAGCCCGGCCAGGAAGAAGGGCTTGCGGCCGCGTACGTCACCGAGCCGCCCGCCCGGGATGAGGGCGAGGCCGAAGGCCAGCGAGTAACCGGCCACGATCCACTGCACCTCGGTCGGTCCGGCGTGCAGCGAGTCGCGCAGCGCCGGGACCGTGATGTTGAGCACCGACTGGTCGAGGAGCGTCGTGAAGCCCGCCGCCACGCACACCGCGAGCACCCGCCTGCCGTGAGCGTCGAATCCCGTGCCACCGCTCACGGCAGCACTACGGGCGGCGCTCTCCGGTATTCCCATGAACGGGACGGTATCCCACATCCGGGACGAACAGACAGGGGGCGAACAGACAGGGGACGAACAGACAGGGTCTCGACACGGTCTCCACCATGCTCCCCGACCTGGCCTCACCCACGTCCTGAGGAAAACGTCCTGAGAAACGTCCTGAGGAAAACGTCCTGAGGAAACGCCCTGAGAAAACGTCCTGAGAAAAACAGGAGGCGATCCGCAACTCCGCCGCATAGGGTCGCCGGTCATGACCGTGACTGTGCGCGAATTCCAGCCGACCGACGCCGAGGCCGTCTCCGGGCTTGTCCGGGCCGCCCTGCCCTACATGGGCGCCAACACCCCGGAGGTCATCGCCTGGAACGTCGCCCGCGCCCCCGCAGCGCAGCGCCACCGGCTCCTTGTCGCCGAGTTGGACGGCCGGGTCGTCGGCTGCGGCCGCACCGGGCTCTTCCACGACAGCAGCGAGCCCGGCCTGGCGTACGTCAATGTCAACGTCCACCCCCAGGCCCGCCGCCGAGGCGTCGGCAGCGCCCTGCTGACGGCCGGCGAGAGCTACGTCGCCGGGCTCGGCGCCACCACCGCGTACGTCTGGGCCCTGGAGGACGACGGCTCGGTCGCCTTCGGCGAGAAGCGCGGCTACCGCGCCGGCAGCTCCTCCGCCTTCCAGCGCCTGGACCTCGCCGCCGGCCCGCTGCCCGAACCCCGGCCCCTCCCGCCCGGCGTCGAACTGCGCACCGCCGCCGACTTCGTCGACGACCCCCGGCCGCTCTACGAGGTGGACGCCCAATCCATCGAGGACGAGCCCAACGACGTCCCCACGGGCGCCCCCGCCTACGAGATGTGGCTCGGCAACGAGTGGTCGCGCCCCGAGCTGGACCGCGATCTCACCACCGCCGTCCTTGTCGACGGCGTGGTCGCCACCCTCTGCACCGCTCACACCGACGGCGGCACCCGCTACTTCTCCGCCGGCACCGGCACCCGCCGTTCCTACCGCGGCCGCGGCCTCGCCAAGCTGGCCAAGCTCGACTCCCTGCGCCGCGCCCGCGTCGCCGGCTACACCGAGGCCTTCACCGGCAACGACCTCGGCAACGGCCCGATGCTCGCCGTCAACAAGTGGTTCGGCTACCAGCCGTGCGCGACGGAGCGGCGCATGAGTCGCGAACTGGGCTGACCGCGGGGCTGACCAAGCCCGACCGGGTTACTCGGCACAACCAATCGCGTACGGCCTGGCCGACGGCTTCGCCTTCCCGGGGCACGGTCGTGCCGCGGTACGGCTGCCCGTCACGGGTGCGGCCGGGGGCTGAGGGCCGCGCGCTCATGGATCACCGCGGCCGTGACCAGGTCCTCCCAGGCCATGCCGACGCTCTTGAACAGCCGGGGCCGGCCCTCGGGAACGGCGACCCGACCGCGCACCAGCTCGGCGAGTGTGGCCAGCCGTGAGGCGTCGAAGGCACCGGTGGCCACCGCCTGGATGACGTCGCCCGCCTCCCGCAGGGCCGCCGACCGGGCCTCCACCACGACGGTGCCCGCCCGCCGGACCACCTGGTCGTCGACCTCCCGCGCGCCGGGTTCGTGGGAGCCGACGGCGACCACCGTGGCGTGCGGCGGCAGCAGGGCGCCGTCGAAGAGCGGCGCGCGGGCCGAGGTGCAGCAGCAGACGAGGTCGGCGGCGGCGACCCCCTCCGGGGTCGCCGACGCGGCCGAGAGCCCGCCGGCCTCGCAGGCGGCGGCGAAACCGGCGATGCGCCCGGGGTCCCGCCCGACGATGTCGACGTGCTCGACCGGGCGCACGGCCCGCATCGCCTCCACGTGGCCCCAGGCCTGCGGTCCGGTGCCGAAGACCACCAACCGCCGCGCCTCTGGGACCGCCAGATGCCGTACGGCCAGGGCGGAGACGGCGGGCGTGCGCAGCGAGGTGAGCGCGATGCCGTCCAGCAGGGCGAGCGGGCCCAGCGTGGCGCCGTCGAACAGGACGTAGACGCCCTGGATGCGGGGCAGGCCGCGCCCGGGGTTGTCCGGCGCGACGGTGGCGAGCTTGACCCCCGCGTACGAGACCGAGGCCGAGGGCATCAGCAGGACCTGGCCCCCGGGCGCGCCCGGGGCGGGGCAGGCGGTGCGGGGCGGGTCGGCCTCGGGGTCGAGGCCGGCGAGGAGGGCGGCTTCGAGGGCGTCGACGGCGGCGTCCATCGGGAGCAGGCGGGCGATGGTGTCGGCGTCGATCTCCGTCAGGTGCGGCATAGCGGCACGCTAACCGAGCGGGGGGCCGGCGGCCCGCCGGCCCCCCCCCCCAAATCGCCCGGCCCCCCACCTCAGGTGCCGTAGGTCGCCTACGTTCCCGTTGGGCGGGACCTGCAGGCGGCGGTAGCCAAGGGGAGCACGGGGGCGTGGGTGTGGGCGTCTATCTCCGTCCGGGGCGGCATCGCGCCACGAAACCCGCGGGGGGGCCGCCGGGCCGCCCGCCCCCCGCCACGAAAGCGCCGGACCGACGACGTCAGGAGCAGTAGGTCGCTTCCTTGCCGATGGCGCGGTACATGCAGTCGGCGTTCTCCAGGAGCAGCAGGGCGGCTTCCCGGTTGCGGCTGGTCTGCGCGCTGATCACCTCGTCGGGCGGGTAGAAGCCCGAGGACCCGTTGGAGGTCGGGTACATCTCGAAGGTATAGGCGAAGACCTTCTGGCTGCCCCACAGCCAGTCGTCGATCGACCCGTCGGTGATGTAGAGGTCGCTGGACTGCTCGGGCGTGTAGCCGTTGGTGGCGGCCATGGTCCGGCCGAAGGTGGCGAAGGTGTTGTACTGGTCGGCCGTCATCCCGGTGGTGGTGTTGGTGGTGGTGTAGCCGAAGGGCCACAGCACCAGTTCGCTGTAGGTGTGCCAGTCGATGGCGGCCTTGATCTGCTGGGTGCCGCCGACCACCCGGCCGCGTACGAAGTTGGCGACGACCTTGACCTCGGTGGCCGACTCGGCGGCGGAGCCGCGGTAGGTCAGGCTGGAGGTGGAGCCGGAAGAGCCGCCGCAGCAGCCCCAGTTGTAGGCCCAGTTGCGGTTGAGGTCGGTGCCGACGTACGAGGAGCCGGAATTGGGCTGGCGGTTCTTGCGCCAGCTGCGGTAGGCGCCGGTGGCGATGTCGTACTCGCCGCCGTCCGGGTTGAGGTCCGGGATGATCCAGATCTCGCGGCTGTTGACGATGCCGGCGATCCGGCTGTCGGAGGAGTAGTTGTCCCCGAACTGGTGCAGCAGGTAGAGCGCCATCTCGACGGTCAGGTGCTCGCGGGCGTGCTGGTGGTGGGTGAACAGCACTTCGGGCTCGGCCTCGTCGGTGCCGACGTTGTCGCTGATCTTGACGGCGACGATGTTGCGGCCCTCGTAGGACGTGCCGATCACCTGCTGGGACATGATGGCGGGGTGCGCGGCGACCAGGGAGTTGATCTCCGAGGTCATCTCCGCGTAGTTGTGGTAGCCGGAGTCGGCGCTCGGGAAGTCCTGGATCGTGACGGTGTCGTCGGTGCCCTGGGCGTCGGGCTGTTCCAGGACGGCGAGCCGGTAGCCGAGTGCCCTGACCTTGCGGGCCTGGGCTGCGGTCGCGGTGATGACGACGGTGTGCTCCAGTACCGCGTCGAGGGACGCGCCGGTGGCGGTGAGCCGGTTGCGGTCGGCGTAGGTGCGGGGTCCGGCGACCTCGTACTGCTGGACGGACTCGTCGGCGGGGGCGGCCGTGGACCGGTCGCCGACTGCCGGGGGAGATGCGTCGGCCTGCACGGCGAGCGAGCCGGCCAGGGCGAGAGCGAGCAGGGCGGCGGTGGCCGTTGCCCGTCTACCGGATCGGGGGAACCTCATGAACGTCCTCCTGGATGTGGGGGATGCGCAGGAGTGCGGTGTGCGGAGTGCGTTCACGATGCTCTTTGCAATGACATGGGCGCGTCAATGCCACCCTGTGGTAATGGCTTGAACCTCCCTATGAACTCGCTGTGTTGGCGACCGCGTTCAGTTTCAGCGCGAGCACCGGGCAGTCCGCCGCCGCCCGGCGGGCCCGCTTGACCGCCGTACGGTGGACGGGCGTGCCGTCCAGCAGCGGATAGCCCCACTCGTCCAGCGTGATGTGCTCGGGCAGCAGCTCCGCGCACAGGCCGTGACCCTGGCAGGCGGTCCAGTCGACCCCCACCGATATCTGCTGATCCATCGTCAGTTCCTCTCCGGCAGCGGCAACAACGGCGTGTGGTCGGTCGCGCGGCAGAAACCCGCGGCATGCGCGTCGGCCTCACCGGCGAAGGCGGTCAGGGCGCTGCGCACGAGCCGTACGGTGCCGTCCGGATGGTGGCAGGCCCCCCGGCCCTCGACCAGCCCGGCCCAGCGCGCGATGTCCTCCCGCACACCGGCCGGAGCACCGGGCCGCGCCAGCTCGGTGAACGCGGCGGCCATCCGCGGCAACCCGTTCAGGCACGGCCCGCACTGGCCCGCCGACTGCAGGGCGAGATAACGCAGTACGCGGGCGGTCTCGACCAGCCCGCACCGGTCGGCCGGCAGCGCCGCGAGCACTCCGGCGCCCGGGGCCGCGCCGTACGGTGCCAGATCGGCGTCGGACAGCCGCAGCCCCACGGCATGGGCGGCCGGGATCCACGCTCCGTGGTAGCCGCCGACCAGCACCGCCTGCACCGGATCGCCCTGCCCGAGCATCAGCAGCCTCCACAGCGGCGCGCCCAAGGGAGCCTCCACCACCTCGGGCCGGCGGTCCGCGATGTGCACGGTGCAGAGCATGCTGCCCGGCTCGTCCGCCGTACCGACCGAGCGGAACCAGGCGGCGCCGTACCGGGCGATCAGCGCCAGATGGGCCAGCGTCTCCACGTTCTGGACCAGCGTCGGCGCCCGGCCCACCCCGCGCTCGCGCACCGGCGGCTGAGGGTACCGGGGGAGCGCCGCACGGCCCGACAGATGCTCCGCCAGCGCCGAGGACTCCCCGGACAGGAACCGGCGCGGGACCTCGGTGAGCCCCACGGTCAGCCGGTCGAGCCCGGCGCGGGCCCGCTTGGCCAGGGCGCTCTGCAGGGCGGCCGCAAGGCCCGTACCGGCCTCGACCGCGAGGTACGCCTCCTGCGCGCCGACCGCCGCCGCCGCCAACTGCAGCCCGTCCAGCACCAGATGCGGGGCCCGCAGCAGCAGCGTCTTGTCCTTCGCACTGGCCGGCTCGCCCTCCGCGCCGTTGGCGACCACGACCGGCTTCCGCCCGGTACGCCGCCCCGCCTCCGCGACATAGGCCAGCTTGCGGTGCACCGGGAAGCCCGCGCCGCCGTAGCCCCGGAGCCCGGCATCGGCCAGCAGCCGGACCAGGTGCCCGGCGGCCGGGTACGGCGGGGCGCCGTGCATCGCCACATGCGAGGCGAGGTTGTCGCTTCCGTACAGCGGCATCAGCCGGGGCGGCGCCGCCGTGGTGGTCGTGGTCGTCGTGGTGGTCGTCGTCGTGCTCATCGGTCAGACTCCGATCGGAAGGGAGGGCTCACGGGAGGAGTCACGGGGAGACTCACCGAAGGAGTCACGGCGAGACCCATGGGAAGACCCGAGGATGTCGGCGGGCCGGTCCCGCCGGGGCGCCAGCACCGTACGCAGCACCAGCCCGACCGCCACCGCGGCGACGCAGCCGGCGGTGAGCCAGAGCATCCAGCCCGAGGCGAGATCCGTGCCGATGCCCAGACCATGGACGACCGCCACCGGCCAGGAGGCATACGCCAGCCAGTGCACCGCCCGCCAGACGCGATGCCCCAGCCGGGCCCGCAGCAGGCTGGTGACGACCACCGCCAGCAGCAGGTCGAAGGCCACCGTGCCCAGGCCCAGCCACAGCGGGGCGTAGCTGCCCACGAAGGGCACCAGCACATCGGTCAGGCTGATGGACACATAACTGTCGGCCACCGCCGAGGCGATGTGCCCCCCGAGGAAGACCATCGCGACCAGCGACACACCGCGGTGCAACGCCACCGTGCCGAAGCGCGGCAGACCCGGGAAACGCGTCCGCAGATGCACCGCCACCCCGAGCAGCACCACAGCGGTGAAGAGGACCAGGCAGACGACACCGGTCGCGCGATTGACATACCAGAGCGTCATGCCGCCACCCCCGTCGCCACGTCCCGGGGCCAGCCGGGCGTCGTGCGTATCGTGCCGTCGGTCGCCACCAGCCGGGCCGGCAGCCGCAGTTCGCTCAGCCACTCATAGGCCCTCGCGCCGCGCAGCATCGCCGCCGTGCTCGCTGTGTTGGCGTCGGTGCACGTGCCCGCCGCGACCGTGACCGTACGCCACGGGGTCTGCGCCGGCAGGCCGGTACGCGGGTCCACGATGTGGTGCAGCTCCTGCCCGCCGCGCCGCCAACGGCGGGCCGACGTCCCCGAGGTCGCGAGGCCGCCGCCCTGGATCGCCACCGTCGTGTGCGACCCGACCGGGGCTTCGTCCGGGTGACCGGTGACGTCCTGCACCCGTATGAGCCAGCCTCCGGCCGGTGCCCGGCCCGCCACCGCGGTGTCCCCGCCCAGGCTCACCAGCACGCCGCACCCCGAGGCCGCCGCGAGCATCGCCGCCGCCCGGTCCGCCGCCCACGCCTTCGCCGTCGCGCCCAGGTCGAGCCGCGTCCCGGCCGGCATGGTCACCGTCCCGTACTCCCGGTCCAGTTGCACCGTCCGCCACCCCGGCACCGGCCGCACCTCCAGCCGCACCGGCTCGCCGTCCCGCTCGACCAGCTCGAACTCCCGGTCGTAGCCGATCGCGGCCATCGCCGACCCGACCGTCGGGTCCACATCCCCGCCGGTCAGCTTCGCCGCCCGCAGCGCCACCGCCAGCGCCTCGTTCAGCAGCGGACTCAACGGCACCGGCCGCCCGTCCGCCCCGTCCAGCGCCACCAGCTCCGAGTCCTCCCGGAAGCGACTGCACGCCTCGTCCACCTCGGCCAGATCCAGCTCCAGCAGATACCGGCACGCGTCCAGGTGGTCCTCGTCGGTCACCACCAGCCGCACCTGACAGCCCAACGCCCGGAAGTCCGCCGACGCGAGATTCGTCTCACGCATCACGAGCTCCCCGAAGTCGAGTTGCCGGACGAACCCTGCGCGGCCGAGGTCGGGCTGTCCGTCGGCGCCTGCAGCGTCGAGGACGAACTCGAACTGCTCGAACTGCTGCTGGAACTGCTCGAGCTGCTCGAACTCGTCCCGCTGCTGCTGGAACCGCTCGCCGAGACCGCCTTGTCCGGCATCACACCGACCAGCGCGAACGTCCCGCACAGCGCCGCCAGCGCCACGCCCGCCGTCACCATTCCCGTACGTGCCGAGCCTCTGCGGACAGTGTCCGCGGCCCCTCCAGACCCCCATGACATGGCGGCTGCTCCCTTCCCTGCTCACATTTCCCTCTATGAGCAACCTTCAGGGAGGCGACTGAAAAACCTATGAGCCGCCAGTGATGCCCCAGTGAGCTTTCCGGGCCGCGGTCTTAAGAGTCGCTATGAGGGGAGAAGCGGTTCGAGATCCCGGTCGATGCGCTCCCATTGCCGGGCCGCGAGAGTCCACGCGTGGCCCTCCCCCAGCTGGCGCGCGAACTCACCGGTTGCTCTGTCCCGCAGACGCAGTGCCTCCTGCTCGCGATCGAGCGAGCGCAGGGTTACCGCCAGACAGGCTTCGGCGATCACCGTGTCCGGGTGGGTGGGGCCCAGCACGTTGCGATAGGCCTTGGCGCAGGACTGCGCAAGCTCCTCCACCGTGCCGAACTGGTCGAGGTCGGCAAGCACGTTGGCCAGCGTCACCTTGGAGCACAGCGTGTACGGATGGCTGTCGCCCAGGCACTTCGCGAACGCCTGCACCGTCCGGGTGGCGATTTTCAGCGCTTCGGACAGTTCGCCGGCGCCGCGCAGGCAGACGGCCAGGTTGTGGTCGCACACCAGGGCGTCCGGATGCCCGGTCCCGCAGACCTGTGCGAAGCGGCGCCGCAGTTGTCGGCTGATGGTGCTCGCGGCGGCCATGTCGCCGGCTTCCGCGAGCAGGGCCGCGAGGTTGACCTCGCAGGCCAGCGTGTCAGGGCTGTCCGGCCGCTGCATGGCCCGGTACCGCTCGTCGGCGGCCGAGGCCAGCGAGTCAGCCTCGTCCTGCTGTCCGATGCGCCGCAGGGACACCGACAGGCTTACCGCGGCCCGCAGTTCGCCGGGGGAGCCCTGGCCGTCCAGGGTCGCCAGGGCGGATCGCAGTACCGGCACCGACCCGGCGTACTCACCGGCTTCTCGTAGATCACGGGCGAGCCCGAGAGCCGAGACGAGCGAGGAGCGGTGGCGCTGGCCCAGCACTTCGCGCTGAAGCTGCCAGGTGGCCCGGCCCAGTTCCCGCGAGGCCGCGTAGTCCCCAGCCAGACGAAGTGACGTGGCCAGAGCCCCGGCGGCGCCCAGTGCGCGAGGATGCTCCTCCCCGAACGCCTCCCGGAAGCCTGCCGCCGCCTCACGGTCCAGCTCCAGGGCCTCGGTGAACCGGCCCAGCGGCCGCAGATCCGCGGCCAGGCCCTCGGCGGTCATCAGGATGTGCGGATGCCCTGGTGGCAGCAGTTCCCGCTGGCCTCGCAGCGTGGCCCTGTCCAGGTCGCGCGCCTCGTCGTACCGGCCCAGGTCGCGCAGTACGGCTGCCAGATGGTGACGCAGCAGCAGCACGTGGCGGTCGGCGCCGCTCTCACTGTCCGCGGCCCACAGCCGGTCGAGCCGCCGGCCCAGCGTGAGTGCCTGCTCCACCAGACCGCGCTGCGCCGTGCAGCGCAGCCGCTCGATGAGCGCGGCTCGGGTCTCGTCGTCCCGGCAGGACTCGGCCCGGGCGTGATCCATGTGAGGCCACAGCCGTTCGAAGGCATCGTCGTACGGGTCCTCGGTGTCCTCGCGCCGTGGGCTCGCCGCACTCAGGATGCGGTGCACCTCGTGCTGGGCCTTGTCTCCCTCGTCCCCGGCGCACCGTGCGCGGGTCAGGGACTGCACCACCCGGTGGACCCGCAGGGTGTGTGCCGCCTGGTCGACCTCGGCGAGGCCGAGCCGGCTGAGTTCCCGTACGACCTGGACCAGCAGCAACGGCTCGCGCAGTGTGTCGTCGTGGGCCCGCAGGATGTGCAGGGTCGTGTCGTTGTGCACCAGCCCGAGCGGTACCGGCAGGGGCGCCAGGTGGCTGCAGAGCACCAGCAGCCGCAGTGCTGCCGGGGCCCTGGCAGCCAGGCTCGCCAGCGCCACTCGGGTGCTGGCCAGGACCGCCGGGTGCGGAAGGTCGCCGGACAGTCCGGCCGGCGGAGGTCCATCCTGCGCGGTGAGTTCGCGCCGATATCCCTCGACCGAGGGGGTCTGCGCCAGCCAGGCCCCCGCCTGCGCGATCGCAAGCGGCAGGTCCTGAAGCGCGTCCGCGACCAAATCGGCGTCCTCGATGCTGATCGCCGGGGCACGCCTACGCAGCAGTTCGACGCTCTGGTCCCTGCTGAAGGCATCGACTTCCACGACCTCCACGCTGTCCATCTCCTCGGTCCAGCCGGAATCGCGAGAGGTGACCAGCACATGACCGGGGCCGTCGGAAGGCACCAGGCCGGAGAGCTCCGCCGGGTCGCCGATGTTGTCGAACACCAGTAGCCACCGTCCGTGCGGGGTGCCCCGGCCGAGGCAGTCCAGGGCAAGGCGGGCCGATTGGGGCACCCCGCCGCCGGTCGGCAGACCCAGCTGTTCCGCGAGCCGGGCAAGCGACGTCAGGGCGGCGTCCCGCGTGTCCGCACGGATCCACCAGACCAGGTCGTAGTCGGCCTGGAAGCGATGGGCGTACTCGACGGCCAACTGGGTGCGGCCGCAGCCGCTCAGCCGGCCATGCGGCAGGATCGCGGCCCTGCGGCTCACGTTCAATGTGGCATGCAGTTGGTCGAGCAGCCGGTCCCGTCCCACGAACAGCGGGTTGCGCGGCGGAGCGTCCCAGACGGATGGGACGTTGTTGGGAAATCTCGGCCGGCCGGCCCCCGGGGACCGCTCGGTCGCTTCCGCGGAGTGATCCAGACCGCGCAGCAGAGCCTCGGCGGCCTGCATCTCGTCCAGGGACGTCAGGTCGACGGGGGCGTAGTGGGTGAACGGAGCCGTGAGAGTGATCTGTTCGATGCGAACCGGGACCAGCTTCGGTGGCGAGTCCGGGCGCACGGTGCTGATGGAGTCCCACAGGGTGCGCGACTGCGGTGAGCGCAGGAAGGACGAGGACAGCAACGCCACGGTCCGGGGCGACACGCCCGGCCGGGTGGCGGGGTCCGCGCCAGCGGCGGGAGTGAGCACCTGGAATCCGGAACGGGTGAGGATCCAGCTGACCCAATCCGCCCACATCCTGTCCTGCGGGACGTACGACAGCACCAGCGGAGTCGCCACGGGGGACATGGGCCGGACGAACGAACCGAGGTGGCGCCTGCGGAGATCGTCGTCAAGCGGTGGGAAATGTCCTACCCGGCCGTCGGTGATCCCGGAGGTGAGCCGTTCGAAGGCCGCGAGCAGGGTGTCACCGCCCTCCGGCCGGTCCCCGAAGATGGCCAGCGTCTCCTCGTAGGTGTAGTCCGGGTGGTGGGGGATCTCCATGCCCGCCCAGTAACGGGCCGGAAGTTCCGGGAAGGAGGCTCTGACCAGTTCTCTGGCGGCGGTGAGCCGGCTGTCCTGGCCGCCGTTGACCCGCATGGCGACGGGCAGGATCCTGACCGCGCGCGGGTAGGTGTCCCGCGCGATCGAACGCGCCATGCCGGCGGCGCCCTCGATGCTCTGCGAGCTCATGGTGAAGCAGTTCACCAGGACGTCCGGCAGGTCCAGCGTGCACAGCGCGACCAGATCGCTCACCCCGGCGCGGCTGTCGATGAAGGTGTAGTCGTAGTGCGTCTTCATGTCGTGGCGCAGCGCGTCGAGAAACCGCTCGCTCTTGAACTGCTCGGTGAACTCCCTCCAGCTGAAGTCCATCAGATTGGTGACGTACTCCCCGTCCTGCCGGCCGGCGGACAGGTAGTCGAGTGTGCCGCCGCCGGGGAAGGCCCAGTTGAGCGACACCGCGTGCGGCAGCACCCGGGCGTGGTGTTGCCGCAGGTCGGTCTCGGACTGGGTGCTGTTTCGCCAGTCGGCGACGTAGTCCGCAAAGAGGTTGAGCACGCCCGTGGTGGCCGTGACGGTGGTCGACGGAAGGAACGGGTGGAAGTAGCGGTGGAGCCCCGGGGCCTCGATGTCCCAGTCCGATGCCAGGACGCGGTAGCCGTTGGAGGCCAGGATCCAGGCGACGTTCGCCATGGCCATGGTGCGCCCTGTGCCGCCCTTCTGCGAGTAGAAGGTGACGATGTGTCCGTTACGGCCGCTGGTCATCGGTCGCCTCCTCCCCGGGGAGGGACGCGACCGGGCCGGTCAGTCTGGGCCGTTCCATCGCGGGTCCACGGGGCGGGTGGGCGACCGCGTTCCGGGTGAACTGCGCGGTGGCCCGCTGGATCACTGCCGGGAGGACATCGACGAAGGCCTCCAGCGTGGGTACCCCGCCCGTCGCCGCACGGGAGACACTGCGGCCTCTCTGGACGACGCGGGGCAGGGTTTTCTCCACATCCGACGGGGCGGGCGCCTCCAGGGACAGGTTGTCGGGGTCGTCGCTCTTCCACGGCACGATCACGCTGACCCACGGCCGGGCCGCCACATCCACCTGCGCGAGCAGCTCTCGCCGTCGCGGGTCGTTCAGGGCCCAGCGGTCGAGCAGCATCAGCGTGGGGGCGTCCGGCGGGTCCCCGGCGATCAGCTCGTCGGCCGCCTCCTCGAAGGAGACGGTGCTGGTCAGGTAGTCCAGACCGCGCATGTGGTTCGCGGTGACCTCGGCCAACGGCGGCTCGGAGGCGGGACGATAGGGGTTCCAGTCGAGGCTGGACTCTCCATAGCAGCGCCCGGAATGTCCTTCCGGCAGCTCGTCCCGGGTCGGGGCGACCACCACGATGCGCAGCCGGCGTGAGCCGGACCGGGGACCGAAGGCATTGGGAACCTCGCTGTACTTGAGCGGGCGTCCCTCCGCGGTGGGCCCGCTCGTCGCGGTGCGCACGATGGCCCTGGCGAGCTGGTACACGGCAATTTCGTATTCCCGCCGGAATATGCTCAGCTTCATCAGACCGTATAGGCCGTTGGCGGCGTATTCCGTGCCGAACTCATCGGGAACGGCGGGGAGGTGCCGGGCCGGATCCGGAAGGCTCTCCGGCAGCACGGGAATCCACAGGGCGGGCACGATGGCCTGGCTGTTGCTCTGCGCGTACCGGCTCTCCAGGGCGCGTCGTGAAAAGGCGTACCACTCCCGGCCGCACACCTCGCTCTGGAAGTAGCGCGGAGAGAAGAGCGGAACGAAAACGCGGCAGGTCGCCAGCGCTTCCGACAGACGTTGGCTCCAGTTCTCGCCGGTCCTGAGCATGTCGCGGTCCATGAAGCCGACCGGCGAGCCGGCCGGATGGTCCGTCAGGCTCATCACGTGCTCACATAGGTCCTGGTACAGCCGGACCACCCACATGTCCGGGTCGCTGGCCTTCGAGACGTCGAAGCGCGGGGTGTGCGCGTAGCTCAGAAAGAAGTACGGTGAGTGCTCGCCCGAATCCCGGTGCACACGCAGCCCTCCCAACAGGCGCTCTCCATCACAGAGTCCGCAGGAACGCGGCCAGTTCCAGCATGTCGATGCGGCAATAGTCCTTGGGATGGACCACGATCGTCAGGTGGTTGCACACGATCGCCTCCCGTGACCTGGCCACGAACGACAGCAGGATCAGCTTGATCAGACCACCGTGGTCCATGCTGTCGACCCGGGCAAGGTCCGAGCCGAGGATCGGCATGGCCAGGGCCTCCCGGCGGCCGTACAGGTGCACCGCGGCCCACAGTTCACCCAGGCCGCGCCACAGCTGGTCCACCCCTGAACTCACTGTCAGGTCGTTCTGCATGGTGCTGTACGCCGGGAGGAAGTATCTGCGCTCGGGCGCGCCGATGACGGCGACCGTGCCGATCGGATAACGGGCCAGTTTCCCGGCCCGCTTCGCCGAAGGCTCCTCGACGCCGACCGGGACCGTCCCGGCCAGGGCTGCGGTGAGTTCGGCGTTCAGGCGCGGAACGTCGCCTCCGTACACCCGGTGCAGGAACTGGCCCTGCACGCTGCGGCGGACGATCAGCAGATCGTCCTGTGTGTCGGTGTCGAACACGTCGTTGCAGCCGATGACGAGATGCGACGGCTGGTCGAAGAGGTCGCCGACCTCGACGCTCACCGCGAAGCCGGGGTTGTGGAACTCGCGGCTGATGCTGTTGCGCGGCCAGGCGCGTAATGTCCCGCCGACCAGAACGAGTCCGGTGATTACCACGAGCGTCGTTCCCCGGGGCAGGGAGCTGTCCGGCCAGAATGTGAGATACAGCTGGGCGATGCCGGACAGCAGACCGAACTGGACGGCGCAGTCTCGGGCCAGCGCGGACAACCCGTGACGGGTGCCGTAGAGCGTGCGGAGCCGGTGGCGCGTCGCCGGGCTCACTCCTCCTCGCCCTCGTCCGGGTCGTCGTCCCGTGGCGGCGGGTGGGGGGAGTGGGGGGAGGACTCGTCGTAGATCCCGGTGAACCGTGGCCGGCGCCTGGGCGGACTGGCCTGGCCGTTACGCAACGCGTCGACCGCGCGTTCGAGGTCGGTGATCCTGCTGATCTGCTCCTTGACCAGGGAGTTGAGCTCCTCCAGGATCTCTTCGGTCGTTCTGTGCGGGGGAACCTGCTGCGTGGCCTCCTCCGTGAGATCGATCGCGTCGAGCCCTTCCTTCAGCTCCGGCCAGACCTTCCGGAAGAGATTCTCGATTCGCCCTTCGTCGCTGACGGGTTCGCACAGATCGTTGATCGCCTTGACCATGAGCAGCACATCGGCCTCCTCGTGGGCCAACGTCACCTGGAACTGCCGCAAGGGGCTGTTGGCCTGCTCCAGATCCTGGTGCGTGCCTTCGAGGAGAAACGGGATGACCCGGCCGGCTCTTTCGTCCACCTGCTTCGACAGGGCGCCGGACTCGAAGTTGATCCAGGGCGCCTGGAGGTTCGCCAAGGTGATGCAGGCGATCCCGAAGTACGATCCGTCGAGCTGCTCGGCGATCTCCGGCAGGCCGCGGGCGCCTTTCCTGATGCTTGCCGACGAGACGAAGGGGACGATGGCGGGGCTGAAGTAGCGCAGCCAGGGGGCCAGGAGTTCCGCGCACCGCTTCGACGGCGGACCGGACCAGCTCAGAAAGATCTTCAATATTCCCCCACGGTCTCCGCTAACGCGAGGGTAGCCCGGAGCCGGGCCAACAGCTCCTGGAACGAGGCAAAAGAGCGGCGCCAGCGGCTAGTCTGAAGGGTCCGGGCGACCGTATGGGCTCCGACAGCGGCAATGGCGGGGGCGTCGATGACCGAAGACCGTGACGGCCGGATCGTCACCTTCTATTCGTACAAGGGCGGGACGGGCCGCACGATGGCCCTGGCCAACACCGCGTGGATCCTGGCGGCCAACGGCATGCGCGTGCTCGTTGTCGACTGGGATCTGGAAGCCCCGGGACTGCACCGGTTCTTCCACCCTTTTCTCGACGTGTCCACCCTCAGCGCCACCACCGGTGTCGTCGACATGATCACCGATTACACATGGGCCGCCCTCGACGGGCAGGCGCACCGAGCGGACGACTGGCATCTCGCCTACGCACGGATCCTGCCGCACGCTGTATCCCTCGACTGGCCGTTCCCCGTGGGCGGCACGCTTGACATGGTCTCCGCCGGTCGGCAGAACCGCGAATACTCCGCCACCGTCAGCAACCTGGACTGGGACAACCTCTACGACCGCCTCGGCGGCGGCCCGTTCTTCGACGCCTTGCGCGATGACATGCGACGGCACTACGACTACGTACTCATCGACAGCCGCACCGGTCTCAGCGACATTGCCGACATCTGCACCGTCCACCTGCCCGACGTGCTGGTGGACTGTTTCACCCTCAGCGACCAGAGCATCGAGGGTGCCGCCGCCGTCGCAAAAGATATCGAGAGTCGCTACGGCGGGCGGGGAATCCGGATCCTGCCTGTTCCCATGCGCATCGACCTGGGAGAGCTGGAAAAGGCTGAGGCGGGCCGATCCCTGGCCCGGTCCAGGTTCGAGGGACTGCCGAGAGGAATGACGGCCGATCAACTCAATGTTTACTGGGGCTCGGTGGAGATCCCGTACCGGCCCTTCTACGCGTACGAGGAGACCCTGGCCGTCTTCGGCGACTCGCCAGGCATCCCCACGTCGATGCTCAGCGCCTTCGAACGGCTCACCGCCGCGATCTCCGATGATGAGGTGATCTCCCTGCCGCCGATGGAAGAAGGGCTGCGCCGCCGCTGGCTGCACGCCTTCGGCCGACGTTCGCTCGCCGTCCGCGCCGACGGGCAGTGACTGCGGAGCGTGAGCAACCGGCCCTCCAGCCGCTCAGCTCGCGCCGTGCCTGCCAGGTGGTGTGCTCGCGCGCCCCTAGCGCGTGCCGTCGGTGTGGAGCGCTGCGTCCAGCACGCCGTCCAGGACCCTGGACCACTCGCGTACGACGCCGGCCCGGCGGGCGCTGTCGTCGCTGAGGAGGTTGGCGAGGCCGAGGCCGCGGACCAGGTCGAGGGTGGCCTGGACGGTTTCGCGGACGCCGGGGAGGGATTCGTCGGCGTCGAGGAGTTCGGCGGCGAGGCGGTGGGCCTCGCGGCCGAGGCGGGATTCGAGAGCGGTGACGCGGGGGCGCAGGGGCGGTTCGTTGGCTGCGGCGACCCAGAGGTGGAGGGCGGCGCGGAAGAGGGGGCCGGTGTAGAGGTCGGCGAGGAGTTCGACGACGGCCAGGGTGCGGGGGGCGCCGGCACTGTGCAGGGCGTGGGAGCGGTCGTCGCGGAGGGCGCGGACCCATTCCTCGGCGACGTGCTCGATGGCGGCGGTGAACAGGTCCTCGCGGGTGGGGAAGTGATGCTGGGCCGCGCCCCGGGTCACCCCCGCCCGTTCGGCGACGACGGTGACGGTGCTGCCGGCCCAGCCGTGCTCGGCGAGGCAGGCCACGGCGGCTTCGAGGAGGCGGCGGCGGGTGGCGCGGCTGCGGTCCTGCTGGGGCCGGCGCGAGGTCACAGCGCCCATGGCGGGTCCCGGCGTTCGAGGAGGGACCGTACGCCCGTCGCCGCCTCGGCCGAGGCGAAGAGGCGGGCGGACTGCTCGACGGCCGCGTCGGTGTCGCGTATGAAGGCCCGCAACACCGCTGCGGTCGTGAGCCGCTTGGACTCGGCCAGCCCCTGCGGCGACGCGGCACGCAGGCCGTCCAGGATGGCCGGGAGCGCGTCGTCCGGGGCGGTCACCAGGCCGGTCCGGACGGCCTCGGCGGGCCCGAAGGTCTCGCCGGTGAGGAAGTAGCGGTCGGCGGCGCGCGGGTCGAGGCGGGGGAGTACGGCCAGCGAGATCACGGCGGGGGCGAGGCCGAGGCGGGCCTCGGTGAAGGCGAAGGTGGCGTCCGGCCCGGCGACGGCCAGGTCGCAGGCGGCGAGCAGGCCGAGGCCGCCGGCCCGCACATGGCCGGTGGTGTGGGCGACGACGGGCTTGGGCAACTCCACGATCGCCCGCAGCAGTTCGGCCAGCAGCCGCGGCCCGGACGGCGAGCCCGCCTCGTTCAGATCCGCCCCCGCGGAGAAGGTGCCGCCGGTGTGGGTGAGGAGTACCGCCCGCACCTCCGGGTCCTTCGCGGCGTGCGCCAGCTCCTCGGACAGCTCGGCGACCAGCCGGGCGGACAGCGCGTTGCGGTTGTGCGGGGAGTCGAGGGTGAGGGTGGTGATGCCCCGGTCGTGTGCGTGCCGTATGAGTGTCGGTGTCATCGGGCGGTGTTGCCCCTCTCCCTCTCGCGCAGCTCGCGCCGCAGGATCTTGCCACTGGCGGCGCGCGGGATCGCGTCGGTGAACTCGACGCGGCGCACCTTCTTGTACGGGGCCACCTGCCCGGCGACGTACGCCATGACCTCGTCGGAGGTGAGCGGGCTGCCGGGCCGGGGCTGCGGGACGACGTACGCCTTGGGTATCTCGTTGCCGTCCTCGTCCGGCACGCCGATGACGGCGGCGTCCGCGATGCGTGGGTCGGTGAGCAGAACGGCCTCCAGTTCGGCGGGGGCCACCTGGTAACCCTTGTACTTGATCAGCTCCTTGACGCGGTCGACGACATACAGCCAGCCGCCCGCGTCGACACGTCCCACGTCGCCGGTGTGCACCCAGCCGTCCTCGTCGATCATGGCGTCGGTGTCCTCCGGCCGGCCGAGATAGCCCCTCATGACCTGCGGGCCCCGGATGAGGATCTCGCCGGTGCCGGGCGCGGTCCCCTCCAGCGGCACGATCCGCATCTCGGTGCTGGGGATGAGCCTCCCGACGGTGCCCGGCGGCGGATTCCGGGTGTCCAGCGGGACGACATGGGTGCCCGGCGACAGCTCGGTCATCCCGTACGCCTGGAGGAGCGGCGGCAGTCCGAGCCGTTTGGAGCAGGCCTGCGCCAGCTCGGCGTCGAGCGGTGCGGCGGCGCTGAGCACGTACTCCAGCGAGGTCAGGTCGTGGGCGGCGACCGCCGGGTGCTTGGCGAGCGCCAGGACGATGGGCGGAGCCACGTACAGGCCCTGGACGCGGTGGGTCTCGATGGCGGCGAGGAACTGCTCCAGGTCGAAGCGCGGCAGGACGATGACGGTGGCGCCGTGCCGCAGCGGGCCGTTCATCAGCGCGGTCAGGCCGTAGATGTGGAAGAAGGGCAGCACCGCCAGGATGCGGTGCCCGGGCCGCATGGGCAGCACGGGTTCGAGCTGCGCCAGGTTGGTGGAGATGTTGCGGTGGGTGAGCATCACGCCCTTGGGGACGCCGGTGGTCCCGGAGGAGTACGGCAGCGCGGCCAGGTCCTCCGCCGGGTCGATGGCGACGTCGGGCTCGGGGGCGGTGGAGCCCAGCATGCCGAGCACCGAGCGGTGGCCCTCGGCGCTGTCGCAGACGATGATCTCCCGTACGCCGCCCGCCAGTTCGGCAGCCTCGCGGGCCGTGGCCAGCAGGGGCGACACGGTGACGATCCAGGCGGCCCGCGAGTCGCGCAACTGCTTGGCGAACTCCTCGGCGGTGGCCAGCGGATGCACGGTGGTGACGGCCGCACCGGCCCGCGTGGCGCCGTAGAAGACCGCCGGATAGGCGACCGTGTTGGGGCTGTGGAGAGCAAGGACGTCGCCCTTGCGCAGACCGCCCTCCGCGAGGGCGGCGGCGATGCGCCGGCTGAAGACGTCGAGTTGGGCGTAGGTGACCGTGGTGCCGTCGAGGCCGTCGATCAGGGCCGGGAGGTCGGCGAACTCGGCTGCCCGGCCGAGCACGGCGTCGTGGATGGGGAGGTCGAGGACGGGAACGTCGGGGTAGTCGCTGCGGAAGGTGTCCGTGTGCTGCTGATGCATGGCGCGTGTCCCCTCGGTGCTCGGTACGACTCGGTGCTCTCGGTTCGACTCGGTGCTCAGTACGACTTGGGCAGGCCCAGGGTGTGGTGGGAGATGAAGTTGAGGATCATCTCGCGGCTGACCGGCGCGATCCGGCCGACCCGGGACGCCGCGAGCAGCGACGCGAGCCCGTACTCGGTCGTCAGCCCGTTGCCGCCCAGCGTGTGTACGGCCTGGTCGACCGCCTTGGCCCCGGCCTCGGCGGCGGCGTACTTGGCCATGTTGGCCGCCTCGCCGGCAGCCATGTCCTGCCCGGCGTCGCAGAGGAACGCGGCCTTGCGGAGCATCAGCCGGGCGAGCTCCAGCTCGATGTGCGCCTGGGCGAGGGGGTGGGCGATGGCCTGGTGGGAGCCGATGGGCGCCTTCCAGACCTGGCGGGTGCCGGCGTAGTCGACGGCCGTGGCGAGCGCGAAGCGGCCCATGCCGATGGAGAACGCGGCGGTCATGATGCGCTCCGGGTTGAGCCCGGCGAACAGTTGCAGCAGCCCGCCGTCCTCGTCGCCGACCAGGGCCTCGGCGGGAAGGCGTACGTCATCGAGGAAGAGCTGGAACTGCTTCTCGGGCGCGGCGAGTTCCATCTCGATCCGCCGGTACTCGAAGCCGGGCGTGTCGCGCTCCACGATGAACAGGCAAGGCTTGAGCCTGCCGGTGCGCGCGTCCTCCGTACGCCCCACGATGAGCGTGGCGTCGCAGATGTCCACCCCCGATATGAAGACCTTCCGGCCGGTGAGCAGCCAGTCCGTGCCGTCGCGGCGTGCGGTGGTGGTGATCCGGTGGGAGTTGGAGCCCGCGTCCGGCTCGGTGATGCCGAAGGCCATCCGGGTCGTACCGTCGGCCAGGCCGGGCAGCCAGCGCCGCTTCTGCTCCTCGGTGCCGAAGCGGGCGATGACGGTGCCGCAGATCGCGGGGGAGACCACGAGCAGCAGAAGCGGACAGCCCGCGGCACCCAACTCCTCCAGAACGAGGGACAGTTCGGTGAGCCCGCCGCCCCCGCCCCCGTACTCCTCGGGGAGGTTCACCCCGAGATAACCGAGCGAGCCTGCCTCCCGCCACAGCTTCTCCGAGTCGTAGCCGCGCCCGTGGCGGCGGCCCAACTCGCCGACGGCAGCGCGCAGGGCTCGGTTCTCGTCGCTCTCCAGAAGGGCGGTGTCGAGGCCGGCGGTCATGAGGCGTCCTCTTTCTGTCCAGGGTCCGGTACGAGTTCCGGTGCGAGTTCCTGTACGACGGCGAGTACGGCGCCGACCTCGACCTGCCGGCCGACCTCGGCATGAAGCGCGGTGAGCACCCCGGACGCGGGAGCGGTGACCCGGTGCTCCATCTTCATCGCCTCCAGCCACAGCAGGGGCTGCCCGGCCCCGACCCGGTCCCCGGGCTTCACCTCCGCCAGCCGCACGACCGTGCCCGGCATCGGCGCCAGCAGCGACCCCGGTGCGGCGCGCGCCGCCTCGGGCTCCGGGAAGCGCGGCAGTGCGGTGAGCGCGACGGCCCCCAGCGGCGAGTCCAAATGCACCCTGTCGCCGTACACCGCCACCTCGAACGCCCGCCGGATGCCACCGACTTCGAGCACGGTCCGCCCCCGGGTCGCCGCCAGCAGACGTACGTCCGGGTGGCCCTCGGCGTCCAGGCCGCTCCGGCCGAGCCGATAACGGACCTCGTGCGTCTCCCCGGCGGGCTCGGCGCGGTAGGCCTTGCTCTGCGGCTGGGACGGGACATTGCGCCACCCGCCCAGCGGATGGCGGTCCGAGGCATCGGCCAGGGCGGCCGCCAGGGCCGCGAGGCGTACGGCCTCCGGTGCGGGCGCGGCGGCGGGCGGCAGCCGGGTCAGGAAGGCGGTGGACAGCTCGCCACGTACGAAACCGGGGTCGCGCACGACCCGGACCAGCAGGTCCCGGTTGGTGACCAGGCCGTGGATGTGCGCCCGCTCCAGCGCGCGGGCCAGCACCCGCAACGCCTCGTCGCGGGTGGGCGCGTGCGCGATGACCTTGGCGAGCATCGGGTCGTAGTGCGTGCCGACGCTGTCCCCGTCCTCGTACGCCGCGTCGACGCGCAGGCCGCCCCCTCGCCCGAAGCGCAGCCGGTGCAGGACGCCGGTCTGCGGCTGCCAGTCGCGGGCCGGGTCCTCCGCGTAGAGGCGGGCCTCGACGGCGTGGCCGCTCGGAGCCGGTGGGCTCGCGGGGAGGCCGGCGCCCTCGGCGACGCGGATCTGCAACTCCACCAGATCCAGGCCGGTCACGGCCTCCGTCACCGGATGCTCCACCTGCAGACGGGTGTTCATCTCCAGGAAGTACGCGCGGCCGTCCGGGGCCACCAGGAACTCGACGGTGCCCGCACCGGTGTAGCCGATGGCGCGGGCGGCGGCCTCGGCGGCGGCGTACAGGCTCCCGCGCAGGTCGTCGCCGATACCCGGCGCCGGGGTCTCCTCGATGACCTTCTGGTGGCGGCGCTGGACGGAGCAGTCGCGCTCGCCGAGCGTCCAGACCGTCCCGTGCGCGTCGGCGAGGATCTGTACCTCGATGTGCCGGCCGTGCTCGATGTACGGCTCGACGAAGACCTCGCCGTCACCGAAGGCCGCCGCCGCCTCCGCCCGGGCCGCCGCCAACTCGCCTTCCAAGGAGCCGAGTTCGCGGACCACCCGCATCCCGCGCCCGCCGCCGCCCGCCGCCGCCTTGACCAGCAGCGGGAGGTCCTCCGGGCCTACGTCCGCCACGCCCACGTCCAGGACGGGCACTCCGGCCGCCGCCATCAGCCGCTTGGCGCGGGTCTTGGAGCCCATCGCATCGATGGCCTCCGCGTCGGGGCCGATCCAGGTGAGCCCGGCGGCGGTCACGGCCCGCGCGAAGCCGGCGTTCTCGGACAGGAAGCCATAGCCGGGGTGGACCGCGTCCGCTCCCGCCGCCAGGGCCGCCTTCACGATCAGGTCGGCGCGCAGGTAGGTGTCGGCGGGGGAGTTGCCCGGCAGGCGTACGGCGGCGTCGGCCTCGCGTACATGGGCGGCTTCGGAGTCGGCGTCGGAGAAGACGGCGACCGTCGCGACGCCCAGTTCGCGACACGTACGGAAGACACGGCGGGCGATCTCACCGCGATTGGCCACCAGGACTGAGTGGATCACCGACGGTCATCCCTTCTCGTGCTTGCGTCTTCTGCTTCTTTCACGTGGTGCGTCCCTCACATCCGGAAGATGCCGAAGCCACCGCGTGCCCCCTCGACGGGCGCGCTGTGGACGGCGGACAGGCACAGACCGAGCACGGTGCGGGTGTCGCGCGGGTCGATGACCCCGTCGTCGTACAGCCGTCCGGACAGGAACATCGGCAGCGACTCGGACTCGATCTGCTGCTCGACCATCGCACGCAGCGCGGCGTCGGCCTCCTCGTCGTACGCCTGCCCCCTCGCCTCCGCCGACTGCCGCGCCACGATCGACAGGACCCCGGCCAGCTGCGCCGGGCCCATCACCGCCGACTTGGCGCTCGGCCAGGCGAAGAGGAAGCGCGGCTCGAAGGCCCGGCCGCACATCCCGTAGTGCCCGGCGCCGTAACTCGCGCCCATCAGGACCGAGATGTGCGGGACGCGGGAGTTGGAGACCGCGTTGATCATCATGGCGCCGTGCTTGATGATCCCGGCCTGCTCGTACTCCTTGCCGACCATGTAGCCGGTGGTGTTGTGGAGGAAGAGCAGCGGGATGTCGCGTTGGTTGGCCAGCTGGATGAACTGGGCGGCCTTCTGGGACTCGGCGCTGAACAACACCCCCTGCGCATTGGCCAGGATCCCGACCGGATAGCCGTGGACCTGCGCCCAGCCGGTGGCCAGACTCGGGCCGTACAGCGGCTTGAACTCGTCGAACTCCGAGCCGTCCGTGATCCGCGCGATGACCTCGCGGGGGTCGAAGGGTGTTTTCAGGTCCTCCGGGACGATGCCGAGCAGCTCGTCCTCGTCGTGGAGTGGAGGGTCGTACGAGGCGGCGGGAGCCGGACCCTGCTTCGTCCAGCGAAGGCGGGCGACGACGCGTCGGGCCAGGCGGAGCGCGTCTGGTTCGTCCAGCGCGAAGTAGTCGGCGAGGCCCGAAGTGCGGGCGTGCATGTCGGCGCCGCCGAGCGATTCGTCGTCGCTGATCTCGCCGGTGGCCATCTTGACCAGGGGCGGGCCGCCGAGGAAGACCTTGGAGCGCTCCTTGACCATGATCACGTGGTCGGACATCCCGGGGACGTACGCCCCGCCTGCGGTGGAATTGCCGAAGACGACGGCGACGGTCGGGATCCCGGCCGCCGACAGCCGGGTCAGGTCCCGGAAGAGTGCCCCACCGGGTATGAAGATCTCCTTCTGGCTGGGCAGGTCCGCGCCGCCCGACTCCACGAGGTTGACCAGCGGCAGGCGGTTGGCGAAGGCGATCTCGTTGGCCCGCAGCGCCTTCTTCAGCGTCCACGGATTGCTGGCGCCCCCGCGCACGGTCGGGTCGTTGGCGGTGATCACGCACTCGGTGCCCTCGATGACCCCGATGCCCGTGACCATCGACGCGCCGACCGGATAGTCGCTCCCGTACGCGGCGAGCGGTGAGAGCTCCAGGAAGGGCGTGTCCGGGTCCAGGAGGAGTTCTATCCGCTCCCGGGCGAGCAGCTTGCCGCGGGTGCGGTGGCGTTCGGTGTATTTGGGGCCGCCGCCGGCGATGGCCTTGGCGTGTGCGGATTCGAGCTCGCTGAGGCGAGCTAGCGTGGTGGCCCGGGAAGTGTCGCTCACGTCTTTCCCCTTTTTTGTGGGCTCGGTTCGCCTCCGCTGCGCTGAGTCGCTGTCGACAGTCGATCGTGCTCGCCCGCTCGTTCCTCGCGGACTGCGCGCGTTCTCTCCCCCAGCGCTTCCGCTGGGAGGTGCCCCCATTTCGACAGCGACCGCTCCGCTTCGGCTCACTCGCCCGTGGTCGGGCGGCGAAGGGAAGTTATCCGCGGGGTTCACGGTCGGTGCCGGGCGGGCCGGCGAAGGCCTGGGCGATGTCGAGCCAGTGGTCGGCGTCTTTGCCCTCGGTGGTGAGGGTGAGGTCGGCGCGGTGGCGGCGGCGGGTGGCGAGGAGGCAGAAGTCGAGGGCGGGGCCGGTGACGCGTTGGGGGGCGTCCTCGGGGCCGTAGGTCCACAACTCGCCGGTGGGGGAGGTGAGTTCGACGCGGAATTCCTCGGTGGGCGGTTCCAGTCCGCGTGCGGCGTAGGCGTAGTCCCGGGCGCGTACGCCGATGCGGGCCACGTGGCGCAGGCGGGCGGTGGGGGCGCGGCGGACGGCGAGGGCGTCGGCGATGTCCTCGCCGTGGGCCCAGGTCTCCATCAGGCGGCCGGTGGCCATGGAGGCGGTGCTCATGGCGGTCCCGTACCAGGGGAAGCGTGCGCCGGGCGGCTGGGCCGTCAGAGCGGCGGCGAGCCGGGTGCGGCTGGTGCGCCAGCGGGCGAGCAGCTCGGGGGGCGGGAGCGCCGCGCCCTGCTCGGCGGCCTCGTCGACGTAGGTGTCGAGGGAGGCCATGGCGTCCGCCACTTCACGGGCGAAGGCGTCGGGGTCGGTGACGGCGAGCAGTGACTGCCCGTCGGTCCAGGCGAGATGGGCGATCTGGTGTGCGATCGTCCACCCTTGGGCGGGAGTTGGGGTCGCCCACGCCTGGTCGGCCAGGCCGGACACCAGCTCGTCCAGGTCCTGGCTCTCGTCCCGCAGATCACTCAGTACGTACGTCGGATCGGCCACGGGCGCCAGACTGGCACCGCCCGCCGCCGGAAACAAGCACGCGTGCATGATTTCCGGCGGCGGGCGGCTTGACCGCTTCGGGTCAGGAGGCGGCGCGGGCCGCCCGACGGGCCAGCAGCGCCTCGCGACGCTCGTCGAACTTGACGGCCTGGGCGTTGAGTTCACCCATGAAGAAGCCCAGCTCCTGCTGTGCCTTGAGCCCGTCGGGGCCCAGGCCGGTGGTCTCCAGGACCTTGAGGTGCCGCAGGACGGGCATCAGGACGTCGTCGTGGTGGATCCGCAGGTTGTAGATACCGCCGATGGCGATCCGGGCGGCCGACCGCTCGAAGCCCGGCATGCCGTGGCCCGGCATCCGGAAGCCGACGACGACGTCGCGGATGGCCCGCATCGTCTGGTCGGGCGCGAGTTCGAGCGCCGCGCCCAGCAGGTTGCGGTAGAAGACCATGTGGAGGTTCTCGTCGGTGGCGATCCGCGCCAGCATGCGGTCGCAGATCGGGTCGCCGGACTCCTTGCCGGTGTTGCGGTGCGAGATGCGCGTCGCCAGCTCCTGGAAGGCGACGTACGCCACCGAGTGGAGCATGCTGTGCGCGTTGTCGGACTCGAAGCCCTCCGACATGTGGGTCATGCGGAACCGCTCGAGCTCCACCGGGTCCACGGCGCGGGTGGTCAGAAGGTAGTCCCGCATCGCGATGGCGTGCCGGCCTTCCTCCGCCGTCCAGCGGTGCACCCAGGTGCCCCACGCGCCGTCGCGGCCGAACATGGTCGCGATCTCGTGGTGGTAGCTCGGCAGGTTGTCCTCGGTGAGGAGGTTGACGATCAGCGATATCCGGCCGATCTCCGTCACCTTCGACTGTTCCGGCGCCCAGGCCTCGCCGCCCATGATCCCGTCGAAGTTACGGCCGTCGCTCCACGGCACGTACTCGTGCGGCATCCATTCCTTGGCGACGCCGAGGTGGCGATTCAGCTCGGTCTCGACCACCTCTTCCAGGGCGTACAGAAGCTTCGTGTCACTCCATGTGTCCGACTCGGTGCGCTGGGACGGGGTGATGGTCACGTTGTGCTCGCTCCTGACGACTGAAAGACACTTACGCTTGCGTAGGTTACGCCACCGTAGGTTAATACCGGTCGAAAAGGCAACCGGCCTCCTATCCGTAGAGTTCCCGCATCCGGACCGACAAACAGGTCACGCAACCTTCCAGTCGCTCGAACTCGCTGATGTCCACGACAACCGGCTCATAACCGAGGTCCGCGAACAGCTCCGCGCTCTTGGGCGCACTCGCCGCCATGAGCAGCCGGCCGCCGCCGAGCAGCACCACATGCGCCCCGGCCTCCTCGGGCACCGGAAGGAAGCGGGGGAAGACGGCAGGGTCGTCGACCAGCGGCGGAAAGCCGATGACGGTGCCGTCCGGAAGGGCGGTCACGGCCGACTTGAGGTGGAGCACCCGGGAGACGGGGACGGCGACGACCTGTGCGCCCAGCGGCTCGAAGACGGACCGCAGCCGGCGTACGCCCTCCCCGTTCGTGCGGCCGCCCCGGCCTACGTAAATGGTGTCGCCGACCTTCAGGATGTCGCCGCCGTCCAGGGTGCCGGGCTCGTGCACCCGGTTGACGGACAGGCCGAGTGCGGTGACGGCCTGCTCCACGGCCGGGGTCTCCGGCTTGCGGGAGTCGGCGCCGGGCCGGGCGATCAGGGCGACGTTGCGGAAGACGACCACCGTGTCCTCGACGAAGACGCCGTCGGGGCAGTCGTCGGCCGGGTCGACCTCGATCGTCTCCCAGCCGTGCGCGGCGAGCGCGGCCACGTACGCCTCCCACTGCCGCAGGGCGAGAGCGAGATCCACCGGTGAGCGGTCGATGTGCGTGACCAGGCCCTCCGGCAGACGGGGGCTGGGGCGGCGGACCAGGGCTTTGCGGCTGGGCATGTAAGGAGCCTCTCCTACGGTTCGGGGCCGACGCACGGGGGCCGCTAGGATCACCCTCTGATGAGCGCCACACTGGTTGTCAAGGATCTTGCCGCAGGTCACGGGGATCGTGTCCTCTTCTCCGGTCTCGAATTGGTCGTCGCCCCCGGCGACGTCATCGGCTTGGTCGGCGCCAACGGCGCGGGCAAGTCGACGCTGCTGCGCCTGCTGGCCGGGCTGGACACGCCCGAGCAGGGCCTGCTGCGACTCAGCCCGCCGACCGCCTCCGTAGGCCATCTGCCGCAGGAGCCGGAGCGCCGGGAGGGCGAGACCGTACGGGCCTTCCTCGCCCGGCGTACGGGAGTGGCCGCCGCCCAGGAGGCGCTCGACGCCGCCACAGAGGGCCTCGTGGAAGGGACGCCGGGCGCGGACGACGCGTACGCCGAGAGCCTGGAGCGCTGGCTCGCCCTCGGCGGCGCCGATCTGGACGAGCGGGCCGAGGAGGTCGCGGACTCCCTCGGCCTGACCGTCGGCCTCGACCAGCCGATGACCTCGCTGTCCGGCGGCCAGGCGGCCCGCGCGGGTCTGGCCTCGCTGCTGCTCAGCCGCTACGACGTCTTCCTGCTCGACGAGCCCACCAACGACCTCGACCTGGACGGCCTGGAGCGCCTCGAAGCCTTCGTCAAGGGTCTCAAGGCCGGCACGGTCGTCGTCAGCCACGACCGCGAGTTCCTGACCCGCACCGTCACCAGGGTCGTCGAGCTCGACCTCGCCCAGCAGCAGGTGAACACGTACGGCGGCGGCTATGCCGGCTACCTGGAGGAGCGCGAGGTGGCCCGCCGCCACGCCCGCGAGGAGTACGAGGAGTACGCCGACACCCGCGCCGGCCTCGAGTCCCGCGCCCGCATGCAGCGCAACTGGATGGAGCACGGCGTCCGCAACGCCCGCCGCAAGGCGAGCGACAACGACAAGCAGAGCCGCAAGACGCGCGCCGAGTCCACCGAGAAGCAGGCCTCCAAGGCCCGCCAGACCCAGCGGATGATCGAACGCCTGGACTCCCATGCCGTCGACGAGCCCCGTAAGGAGTGGGAGCTGCGGATGGAGATCGCCGCCGCACCCCGCTCCGGCGCCGTCGTCGCCACCCTGCGCGGCGCCGAGGTCCGGCGCGGCGGCTTCACCCTCGGCCCCGTCGACCTGCAGATCGACTGGGCCGACCGGGTCGCCATCACCGGCGCCAACGGCTCCGGCAAGTCCACCCTGCTCGCCGCCCTCCTCGGCCGCGTCCCCCTGGACGCGGGAGGCGGCTCCCTCGGCCCCGGCGTCGTCGTCGGTGAGGTCGACCAGGCCCGGCGCCTCTTCTACGGCAGCGAGGCCCTGATGGAGGCCTTCGGCGCCGAGGTGCCCGACCTCCCGCCCGCCGAGGTCCGTACGCTGCTCGCCAAGTTCGGCCTCAAGGCCGCCCATGTGCTGCGCCCGGCCGCCACTCTCTCCCCGGGCGAGCGCACCCGTGCCGCCCTGGCCCTGCTCCAGGCGCGCGGCGTCAACCTCCTCGTCCTCGACGAGCCCACCAACCACCTCGACCTGCCGGCCATCGAACAGCTGGAGGCCGCGCTCGCCTCCTACGACGGCACGCTGCTGCTGGTCACCCACGACCGGCGCATGCTGGACGCGGTGCAGACCACCCGCCGGCTGGTCGTCGACGCCGGCCGAGTGGCCGAGCACTGAGCGGCCCGCCGCCTGGTCAGGGCTCCTGTGCAGCTTCTTCCGGTTCTTCCGGTTCTTCCGGCTCGCGCAGCGGCACCATGACCTCGCTCCACACCTGCTTGCCGCCGCCGAGCGGCACGGCGCCCCAGGATGCCGACACCGCCTCGACCAGCAGGATGCCCCGGCCGCCGGTCGCCTCCCAGTCCACGATCACCGGCTTGGCGGGGGCACGGGGCGACGAATCGGTCACCGCGACCCGCAGGCGGTCCGCGCCGAGCGTGAAGTCGAGGCGCACCTCGCCCGTCGTGTGCACCAGGGCGTTGGTGACCAGTTCGGAGACGACCAGCAGGACCACGTCCGACACCTCCGTGATCTTCCAGGCGCGCAGGGTGCGGGCGGTGAAACGGCGCGCGTGCATGACGGCGTCGGGCAGCCGCCAGACGGTCCAGTTGGCCCGTATCGGCCGGACCTTCATCCCGTCGTAGCGCATGACCAGCAGCGCCACGTCGTCGTCGCGCCGGCTGCGGTCGCCCAGCAGGTCGTCGGCCAGGCGCCCGGCGTCCGACGGATCGCCGGTGGACAGCACGACTCGCATGCGGCGCAGGCCCTCGTCCAGGTGCAGGCTCGCGGACTCGACCAGCCCGTCGGTCAGGAGGACGAGAACGGTGCCCGGGCTCAGCCCGACCGAGGTCATGGGGAAATCCGTCTCCGCGAGCACCCCGAGCGGCAGGCCGCCCTCCGCCGTCACCTCCTCGGTGCTGCCGTCCGGGAGACGCAGCAACGGCGGCAGATGTCCCGCCCGGACGAACCAGGCGTTGCCCTCCTCCATGTCCAGGTCGACATAGCAGCAGGTGGCGAACAGGTCGGTCTCCATGCCGACGAGCAGCCGGTTGGCGTGGGAGACGACCACATCGGGCGGATGGCCCTCCACTGCGTAGGCCCTGATCGCCGTACGCATCTGCCCCATGATCGCGGCTGCCCCGGCGCTGTGCCCCTGGACGTCCCCGATGACCAGCGCCACCCGGCTTTCGGAGAGCGCTATGACGTCGTACCAGTCGCCGCCCACCTGGAGCCCCCTCATGGCGGGCAGGTAGCGGGCGACGGCCACCCCGCCGAGCAGCTCCGGCAGCCTGCGGGGCAGCAGGCTGCGCTGGAGCATCGTGGCGAGTTCCTGCTCGGCGTCGTGTGCGTGCGCCCGCATCAGAGCCTGTCCGACCAGGCCCGCTGTCGCGGTCAGCAGCGACCGCTCCTCGGGGACGAACTCGTGCGGCTGGTCCCAGCCGATCAGGCAGACGCCCGCCACCCGGCCCTGCGACGGCAGCGGCAGCACGGCGAGCCCGCCGGGGCCGACGCCCGCGAGACCGGGTTCGAGGGCGGCGTCCGCGGGCCACAGGGTCGTACGGCCCTCCCGCAGCGCCGCCTCCAGCGTCGGCAGGTCGCGGATCGGCGCGTCGGGCCATTCGGAACGCCATTCGGAACGCCACACGTCGGGCCACGCGCTGTGCTGGGGCGGATCGAGGACGGTGACCACCAGCCGGTCGCCCTCGGTCTCGGCGAGCGCCACCCGCGCGGCACCCAGCGGCTCGCGCAGCGCGGACGCCACGACGCGGCTGACGTCCCTGATGGTCGTCGCGTTGGCGAGTCTGGCGGACAGCAGCTGCACCCTGGAGATCTCGTCGACACCGGTCCGCAGATACGAGGCGTCGGCGACCACGCCCACCACCCGCTCCGGCGTGCCGGAGGCGTCGGCCAGCATCCGGCTGCGCACCCGCAGCCAGCGCAGCTCGCCGGTGGGCCGGCGGACCCGGAACTCCAGCTCCCGGCCGCCCGGGGGCATGTGGCCGGGATCGACCATGGACATGAGCGCGGGCAGGTCTTCCGGCACCGCGAGCGCCAGCAGGGACTCGCCCCTGCCGTCGTAGTCGTCCGGGCCGATGCCGGCCAGCTCCAGCAGCCGTGCGTCCGCGTCGATCCGCCCCGTGCTGAGGTCCACCGTGAAGGAGCCGACGCGGAGCCGGTCCAGGGCGAGCGCCAGAAGCGACCGAGGCGCACCGTCCCCGGCCCGCAGCCGTGCGGCGACCTGCCCGGCGTACGTCTCCAGGAAGCCGCGCTGCTCGGCGCCGAAGCCGTCCGGGGCGTCGCCCACCACGACCAGGCACCCCCGCGGCCCGCCGGGCGCCCCGAGCGGCAGCGCGCCCAGCGACACCTCGGGGGGAAGCCTCCCCGCCTCGCTCTCGCGGTACGCGGCGAGGCCTGCCGAGTCCAGCCACAGCGGCCGGTCGGCGCCGAAGGCGTCGGCGACGGGCGAGGCACCGGACAGGGAGTACGTCTCCGGCAACCCGTACATGGCGGTACGCCCCCCGGCCGTCTCGACCAGCCGCAGCCCGTCCGCGTTGTCGACCAGCTCGTATACAGCGGCCAGCACCGCCCCGGCGAACGCCAGGACCTGCTCCCTCAGCGCCTCCTCCGGCGCCGGAGAGGACGCAGCGGCGTCATCCGCCCCGGCCACGTCTGCTCTCGGCCCCGAGACACCGACCCCGGCGCCGCCATCGTTGGGCAGGGCGCTCACACCATCAGAATGGCACAGCTGCAGGTCCCGCGAGAGGTGAGCGGTCCCGGTCCGTGACCCGGTCGTCACACAGTCCCGGACGCCAAAGGGCCGTCGCCACCGCCGCCGGGGCTGACCCGACCCGCTCGGGCCATCGCCGCCCCGGGGCCCCTGGCCGGTGCACATGGGTGATGGTCCATTAGTTCCCGCTCGGCTCTTTCGTGCGACGTGCGTCGGCCTGGAGACCCTGCGGTCCTGGCCGGGCGTCAGATCGTCACAAGGGCCGTCACTCCGGGAAAGGGGGCCTTGCTCTGTTCCCCGCGGGCGGATCAGGGGCCCTCGTGGGAAGATCGGGCCCGACGGCGGGGTTGAGACGGACGACAACCCGCTGACCGAGGAGTTATCCATCGTGAGCCTGTACGACATTCCCCTGCGCACCCTGTCCGGCGAGCCCGCTTCCCTCGCCGACTACCGCGACCAGGCGCTGCTGATCGTGAACGTGGCCTCCAAGTGCGGGCTCACCCCGCAGTACGAAGGCCTGGAGCGGCTGCAGAAGCGCTATGCGGACCGTGGCTTCAGCGTGCTGGGCTTCCCCAGCAATCAGTTCGGCGGCCAGGAGCCGGGCTCGTCGGAGGAGATCGCGACCTTCTGCTCCGCGACGTACGGGGTGAGCTTTCCGCTCTTCGAGAAGGCCGACGTCAACGGCGGCGACCGGCAGCCGCTGTACGCGGCGCTGACCGAGACGCCGGACGCGGCGGGCGAGGCCGGCGACGTCCAGTGGAACTTCGAGAAGTTCCTCGTTTCCGACGGCGAGGTCGTCGGCCGCTTCCGTCCCCGTACCGAGCCCGAGGCCGAGGAGATCACCTCCGCCATCGAGGCCGCCCTCCCGCGTTGACCGGCGCCCTCCGTCTCGCCGTGGCCTGCGCCGCCGTGCTGGCCTCCGTCGCCGGCACGGTGGGCGCGGGCCCGCGCGTCCCCGGCGCGTCGCTGCCGGCGCGCATGGCCGACACGGGCGGCGGTACGCAGCTCGTCACGGCCGAGGCGGAGGGACCCGGCTCCACCACCGGCACCGTGACCTGGTGGGACCTGCGGGACGGCTGGTGGACCAGGGCCGGGTCCGCCCCGGCCCGCTTCGGCGCCCACGGACTCGCCGAGGGCGCGAGCCGCCGGCAGAACACCTACACGACGCCGACCGGGTTGTACGACCTGCCCCTCGCCTTCGGCGTCGACCCGGCACCGCGCGGTACCCGGACCGCTTACCGCCGCGTCACCGCGACCTCGTGGTGGTGCGAGGACAACGCCTCCGCCGACTACAACCGCTGGGTCCAGCCGCTGCCCGCCGACTGCGCCCCCGCCGAGGCCGAGCGGCTGAACGCGTACCCCGTGCAGTACGGCCGGGCGATGGTCATCGGCTTCAACTACGCCGAGCCCGTCCGGAATCGGGGCGCCGGGATCTTCCTGCACGTCAACGGCCATGGCGCGACGGCCGGTTGCGTATCCGTACCGGCGGCGGCGATGAGCCGGATCCTGCGCTGGGCGGATCCCGCGGCCGGCCCCCACATCGCGATCGGCACCACCGGCGCCGGGCCGCTGGCCATCACCGGCTACTGACCGCCCTGGTGGCGGGCCGCCGGGCCGGGCAGGGCCCCGCGTACCCTGGAGAGCAGCCGCCGGTCGATGGCGTCCTGGCCGGCCCCCCATTCGCACCCCCATCACGTCAAGGATGCCCTCTTGCCCCTGCGTAAGTTGCCGCTCTGGCTTGCCCACCCCCTGCGCTGGCAGCGATTGCCCGTGCCGTGGGCGGCGGTGGCGCGCGGGGCGCTCGCGGCGGGACCGCTGCTGGCGGCGGGAATCGGGGCCGGGCGGCCGGAGGCGGGTGTCCTGGCCGCGCTGGGCGCGATGCTGGCAGGGGTGAACGACCGGCCCGGGACCCGGCGGACAGGCATCGTCCACGTGGGGCTGCCGGCGCTGGCGGGCGCGGCGGGGCTGCTGCTGGGCGGTGTGGCGGCGGCCGTCGTGCCCGGGTGGTGGGTGCTGCCGGTGATCTTCGCGGTCGGGCTGGTGTCGGGGTCGGTGAGCACGGCCGGGCCGGTCAGCTCGGCGGCGGGCGTCCAGCTGATGGTCACCACGGTGATCGGGATGGGCATGCCGCTGCCCGGCACGCCGTGGTTCAAGGCGCTGTGCTTCCTCGCCGGCGCCGCCTGGCTGCTCCTGCTCCGTCTCGTGCTGCGGACGCCGCGCCCGGCAGGCGGCGCGCTGGACGGCGAACGGGCCGCGCTGGCCGTGGTGTTCGAGGCCCTGGCCGACGCGCTGGCCGCGGTCGGCGGCCCAGGGGCGGTACCGGCGCGGCGGCGGCTCACGGCGGCGCTGGACCGGGCCGACGAGGCTCTGCGGCTGCACCGGCTGCTGCGGCGCCGGGTCACCGACGAGGAACTGCTGTTGACCGAGCGCTTCGACGCGGCGACCGCGCTGTGCGAGGCGGGCGTGGCGCTGCTGTGGGAGGGCCGGTCGCTCCCGCCGCGCATCGTCGAGGGGCCGCGCCGGCTGGCCGCCGCCATCCGTACCGGTACGTCGCCGGGGGCGCTGCCCGCGCCCGAGTCGAGCACGGCCGCCCGCGCCGCCTTCGACCGGGCGCTGCTGCAGGCCGCACTGGCGTTCGACCGCAGTGTGCCGCAGGTGTCGAGCCCCGCCGAGGTGGAGTCCGTGGCCCCGCCCCGCGTACGGCGCCGGATGCTGAGCGCGCCCGGCAGGCGTTACGGGGCCCGGGTCGCGGTGTGCGTGACGGCGAGCGCCGCCGTCGCGCTGGCGCTGCGGGCGGGCCACTGGTACTGGCTGCCGGCCACGGCGGCGTTCCTGGTCAAGCCGGACCTCGGGCCGCTGTTCTCCCGCGTGGTGAACCGCTTCGCCGGAACGGCGCTCGGCGTCCTGGTCTTCGCCGGTGCGACCGCCGTCCTGTCCGGCGGCCACTGGTGGCCGGCCTTCGTCGCCGGCGCCGCCGGGGCGCTGGTGCCGGTGGCGAGCCGGCACTACGCCCTGCAGACCGCCGTGGTGACGCTGCTGGTGCTGTCCTTCGTCTGGGTCGGCGGCGACACCCAGGCGGCCGGGAACCGGCTGGCCGACACCGCCATCGCCTGCGCCATCGTGCTGCTGGCCGGGCATCTGCCGCGCCTGGTCGACCCCGCCGCCCGGGTCGGGCTGCGGCTGGCGGCCGCCCTGCGGCGTACCGAGGCCTACCTCGGCCACGTCCTCGCCGCACCGGCGGGGGAGGGGGCGGGGGAGCGGATGGCGCTGCGCCGGTCCGCGTACCAGGCGCTCGGCGAGGCCAGGGCCGCCGCCGAGACCGTACGGGCCGAGCTGCCGGCCCAGCGCGCCCGGATCACGGACTGGGGCCCCCTCGTCGCGGCGGCGGAACGCATCGTGGACGCCGCGACGGCCTGCGCGGTGCGGATGGAGCACGGCGCGCCCCGCCCCTCGGCGCGTGAGGCGGCCGAGGTGACCGGGGCGATCACCGCGCTCGCGGACGCGCTCGACGGGCGGGCCGACGGCGCTCCGCCCGAGCTCACGACCACCCCGGAGTGCGAAACCCTCGCGGACGTGGTTGCCGAGCTGCACCGTATCCGGGAAGTGACCAAGCGGTGACAGCCGCGTTTGTCAAGAGGGCGCCCCCGCAAGGTCGCCAAGCATCGCGATCACATGCCCAGTGGGGTTATCGTCGGCCCCAAGCCGTTCGATCGTCGTCGTCCTATGAGGGGATTGACAAACTGTGGCCGTGTTCCTGCTCGGGCTGGGTTCCGCCTGCTGCCTGGGGCTCGGCTTCGTACTGCAGCAGCGAGCCGCACAACGTGCCCCGCTCTCGGACTTCCTGTCCTTCCGGCTGCTGCTGGACCTCATGCGGATGCCCGAATGGCTGCTCGGCATCTTCTTCATGGTCACCGGCCTGGTGCTCAGCGCCCTCGCGCTGACCCAGGGCGAGGTCTCGCTCGTCGAGCCACTCACCGCCACCAGCCTGCTCTTCGCGATGGCGCTCTCGCGCCGCCTCACCGGCCAGCGGCTCGGCCGCCAGGGCTGGTCCGGGGTACTGCTGCTCGCCGCCGGGGTCACCGCCTTCATCGTCGCCGGCCAGCCCTCGGGCGGCGGGGGGCACGCCGGGCCGCTGCGCCACTGGCTGCTGGTCGGCATCGTCTCCGGCATCGCGCTGCTGCTGGTCGGCGTCGCGAAACGGCTGACGCCCTCGCGTGAGGCCACCGTCCTCGCCCTGGCGGCGGGCCTGCTGTACGGGCTGCAGGACGCCTTCACCCGTACGACCGGCCAGCTGGTCGAGGACGAGGGCATCGCGGCCCTCACCCTGCACTGGCAGCCTTACGCCGTGGCCGCGATCGGCCTCACCGGCCTGGTCCTCGTCCAGAGCGCCTTCGAGACCGCCCCGCTGCGCATGTCGCTGCCCGCGCTGACCGCCGCCCAGCCGCTGGCCGGCATAGCCTGCGGCGTCGGCTTCCTCGGCGACCGGCTGCGCGTCACCCCGGGCGCCCTGGCCTGGGAGGCGGCCGGCCTCGCCGCGATCACCATCGGCGTCGTACTGCTCGGCCGCCACCCGGCGCTGCCCTGCTCCCAGGACACGTCGAGGCGGCTCCCCCTCAAGGAGCCCGAGGTCCACGAGGCGCCCAAGGCGGTCCGCTAGAGCCTGTCTTGTGGATCTCCGCGGCGTCGCGTGCCCTGGCACTGGGGGCACCTCCCAGCCCCCAGGGCTGGGGGAACTCGCGGCGTTGTCGTCAGTCAACGACGT